>NZ_LMCE01000058.1:0-258152 GCF_001623285.1 Pseudovibrio sp. Ad26 | reverse complement strand
GCGGGCGTTGCCGTCGCGCTTGGCTCTCGTGATGCAGCTCGCGGTAAGGAAATTGCCGAGGAGTTGATGACCAAGCTCCCAGAAGGTTCTGCGCAGATCGACGGCATGGGCAATGAGGATGCAGTGGCAGCAGCTGGTGAGTGTGTGATGCTTGCTGTGCCTTATGCGGCGCACGATGCAACACTTAACGCCTTGAAGCCGCACCTTGCTGGTAAGACCCTGATCGACATTGTTGTTCCGCTGGCACCAGGTGACCCGAAGACCGTTGAAATGCCACCAGAAGGGTCAGCTACTGAGGCTGCACAAGCTTTGCTCGGGCCTGACATTCCTGTTGTGGGCGCGTTGCACAACGTTTCGGCCACAACGCTGAACAATCTGGATTGGCCGATCAACTGCGACATCCTCGTGTGCGGTGACAGCCTTGCCGCCCGCAAGGTGGTGATGGAGCTGGTGAACAAGCTGGATGTGAAAACCTACAATAGCGGCAATGCAAAAGCAGCACGTTGCATTGAGGCGATCACCCCAATCCTCATTCGTCAGAACATTTCAAAAGCTGTGCCGTTCACGCATGCGGGCATCCGCATCTGGGCACCAGATCACTAAGACTTTTTCGGACGTATCCTTCTTCGAAAGCCAACTGCCGTTTTTCGAGGATACGTTTTGAACAACACCTTACTATTGTGGAGGAGACACACATGGATTTTGGTATTTGCTTTAAAGGGTTTGTAGAACCAGAGCGCGCTAAGGCACTGGTTCGTCAGGCAGAAAATGCAGGTTTCAAATATTGCTGGTTCTACGACAGTCACATTTTGTGGCGTGAGAGCTTCGTGGCTATGGCAATGTGTATGGAACACACCAAAAACATGCGTTTTGGACCATGCGTGACCAACCCGAATACCCGTGACTGGTCTCATGCAGCCAGCTTGTTTGGTTCGCTTGCTAAACAGTCCGGTGGTCGTTTTGACATTGGCCTGGGGCGCGGCGACAGTGCTGTGCGCGTGATGGGCAAGAAGCCTGCTCCGCTGAAGCGCCTTGAAGAGTTCACTCACACTGTTAAGGCTCTGATCCGTGGTGAAGAAGCACAGTATGGCGAATGCCCTGAGCCAGTGAAGTTCCCATGGGCTGATGGTTATGAGCTCCCTGTCTGGGTTGCTGCATATGGGCCAAAAGCGTTGAGCTCTGCTGGTCGCGTAGGCGATGGCCTTATTCTTCAGATTGCAGAGCCTGGCATTTGTAAATGGCTTGGCGATCAGGCTGTTGCTGCTGGTGAGGAAGCTGGCCGTGACATGAGCAACTTCGGTATTATGGCAGCTGCGCCTGCGCACACTGGCACTCTGGAAGAAGGCATTGAAAAGACCAAGTGGTTCCCTGCTATGGTGGGTAACCACGTAGCGGATATCGTTGAGAAGTATGGTTCAAACACTGATCAGGTGCCTGCGTCCCTGACGTCTTACATTGAGAATCGTCGCGGCTATGACTACTCCAAGCACGGTCAGAGCGATAATCCGTTCCTCGACTTCATTACCGATGATATTGTTGAAAGCTTTGCGGTTCTCGGCCCACCTGAAAACCACATTGAAAAGCTGAACAAGCTAAAAGATGCAGGCATCACTCAGTTTAACATCTATCTGGACAGTGGTGATGAAGAGAAGATCATCGCAGATTACGGCGAAAAGATTATTCCGGCTTTTAATGCGGACAACGCAAAAACACCGGAAGCAGTCAGCTAAGCAAACACGGGCCGGGTTCTATATGAACCCGGCCTTTTCTCTATCTATTGCAGAAAAACAACAATACCTTGGGTGAGCTGCCTCATCACGACTTTTCTACCAGTGTTTAGCTTGATATGAGCACTTTGTTTTCGTAGGTGCTAACCTACTCATATACCGAACGAGTATTTCTAGGTTCGGTGCTTAAGCAATTTGGAAAAGAGTATGGCTAAGGCTTCTGAAGCAAAAGGCAAAACACGAATTCAGATCGAGAAGACTGAGAAGATCCTCGCAGCTGCGCTGGATGTGTTCTCAACTTATGGATTTCGTGGATCTACGATCGATCAGGTCGCTCAGCAAGCTGGTTTATCCAAGCCGAACCTTTTTTATTATTACGACAGCAAAGATGCCATTCATGCAGAGCTGATTGAACGGTTGCTGTACATTTGGCTTGATCCTCTGCATCAACTCAATCCTGAAGGTGAGCCCATTGAAGAAATTTGCGCGTATGTACGCCGCAAATTGGAGATGGCGCGGGATTACCCGCGGGAAAGCCGCCTGTTCGCCAACGAGATCTTGCAGGGTGCACCGCGCATCAAATCTCTGATTGCAGGGCCCCTGAAGTCACTGGTGGATGAGAAGACCGTCGTCATTCAAGGCTGGATGAATGAGGGCAAGGTAGCCGACACGGATCCTTACCATTTGCTGTTTTCAATCTGGTCCACCACCCAGCATTACGCTGACTTTGACAGCCAGGTACAAACGTTGCTTCCGGCAGATAAGTCTAAAGACCGCTTTAAAGAGGCGGCTGCGTACCTTGATCGCATGTTCCGTAAAAGCCTTGCTCCGGAATAATCGAAAAGCTTCTTACAGACGGGTTGTGGGCGTGATTACAGGCCCCTGCTCCGTTTGCAGAATATGGGCTTTGACGCGGTAGACATCCTGCACGCGCTCTTCGGTCAGCACCTCTTCCGGCGTACCATACGCAACCAGCTTGCCTTCTTTTAACATCGCGATCCGCGTGCACAGGCGGGCAGCGTATGTCCAGTCATGCAGGCTGACAAGCATTGATGTGCCTTGTTGTTGTAGCTTCTGAAAGATTTCCTGAAGCTCCAACTGATGTTCCGGATCAAGTCCTGCCGTTGGCTCATCCGCAATGATCAGTGGTGTTTTTTGCATCAAGGCCCTGCCAAGCAGAGCACGTGCTTTTTCGCCGCCAGACACCTGTAAGATTGAAGCTTTTCTGATTGCTTCCAGCCCCAAACTTGCAATCGTTTCTTCCAGTTCCGCCTTGTGTTTGAGCGTCCGCACGGAGCCACCAATAGCTTCACAACCCAAAGCCAGAATGCGTTCTACAGACAAATCCCACGCCACGTCACGCTCCTGCGCCATGTAAGCAACATGCTTGGATAGCTGCTTGGCCGAGATACTTTTGAGGAGCTGGTTGTCGTAACTGATCTCCCCATGAGACCGGATTAGCCCGACCATGGCTTTCATCAGTGTGGATTTGCCTGAGCCGTTGGGGCCGATCAAGCCAACGATCTCACCTTTACCAATCTCCAGATTGATTGAGGACAGGATGTTCTTGGGACCGTAGTTGACGGAAAGGTCTTTGAGTTGAAGCAACATCAGATCAAAGCCCTGCGTTGTTTGATGATCAGCCAAAGAAAGAACGGCGCGCCGACAATTGCCGTCAGCACTCCGAGCTTGAGGTTTGATTGTGGGCCAAATAACTTCACAGTGATATCAGCAAGCGTGAGCAAGCAAGCCCCGGCAATGGCACTTGGTAGCAGAAGACGCTGTGGCTCTCCGCCTACCATTTTGCGCAGCAGATGAGGCACGATGAGGCCGATGAACCCGATTGTGCCCGTCACGGCTGTCACTGCACCGACACTGGCCGCAGTTCCCGCAATGGCGCAAAACCGCAGACGTGGCAATGATACGCCCATGGTATGAGCGGTTTCCTCACCCAAAGACAATGCATTGAGGCCTTTGCCCGTGATGAGCAGAAGGCTCCAGCCGATGAGAATGAACGGTGCAATGATGTACAAATGTTGCATGGATCTGTCGTTCAGCGAGCCGAGCATCCAAAAGACGATTTCCATGGCAGCGAACGGATTTGGCGACAGATTGAGCGCCAATGAGGTGAGTGCGGTCGCGATGCTTGAGATCGCTACGCCTGCAAGGATCAGTGTCAATGTCTGACCTCTGCCACCCGCCAGCATGGGCAACAAAACTGCTGCAATCGCTGCGCCAAGCAATGCAAACGCTGGCAGCGCGAAAGGCATGGTGATTGTCAGCCCGGTGTAAATTGCGATGACTGCACCCAGACTTGCGGAGGAGCTGACGCCGATCAGGCCGGGCTCTGCCAAGGGATTGCGCAGGAGGCCCTGCAATACCGCACCGGATAGGCCAAGCGTTGCACCCGTGATTAAGCCCAGCAGGGCGCGTGGGACGCGGATTTCCCAGAAGACGATGGAAACTGGCGTTTTTTCTGCAGCAAATGCTGCTTTAATCAACTGCATGAATGTCAAATCAGCAGCGCCGATCATAAGCGAGATTACAAACAAGGCAGCGGCGATCAGGCATAGTGCCATAATCAACGGAGCATCCGGATGCTTTGTCATTCGGCTTGCGCTCCTAATTTGGTGGCTTGTTTGGCCAGTTTACCAATAGCTTGCGTCACAAACGGCAGACCACAAATGGTGTATTTGTCTTCAACCATGACGCGGCCACTGTTGCCGAGTGTTCGCTTCAATGCCGGGTGAGCGAGGAGTTCAAAAGCCAGTGCTGGCTTGTCTGAGAACTGCGTGCCCTCAACAAGCAACTGTGGGTCTTCGAGGATCAGCAGCTCCAAAGGCAGCTTGCTCGTGCCCTTCAAGCCCAGATTATTGGCAATATTCTGCAGGCCAGCAGTGGTGATCAACTCATTGACAAGGCTACCGTCTCCCGCCGTGTACCCATTGGCGTAGTAGACCCCTGCCCGTGCTTGTTCATCTGGCTGGGCGTCGATTAACTGTTGGATTTCAGAGGTGAACTGTTGTGCAAGCGCTTCAGCTTGTTGTTCACGTCCCAATACCTTACCGAGACGTCGCAGCTCTTTGGCGATGTCGGAGATAGTCCGAACGGGTGGTACCTGGACCACCGTTATCCCAAGACCACGCAGCATCTGGACTGTGGTTTGATTTGTGTACGTCCCTGCGATCACCAGATCCGGGTTCATCAGATAGATTTCTTCTGCGCCACCAAAGTTGACTGGGTAAGCCTTTGCCTCTTCGCTCATTACGGAGAGCGTTGGGTCAGACGCTAATCTGGAGACTGATACCAGTTGCTCTTTGTCTGCGAGCAGCATGGAGAACTGGTCGGTGCACAGGTTCATGGAGACAACTCGCCCAGGTGCCTCAGCCTCATTCTGGTCAGCGCGTGCAACAGCAGGACTGATCACCAGACCCACCAGAAACGCCATTTGCATGATCTTTTTGATCTTATTTCGCATTTCGACCTTTTGAGAGGCGTACATAAATTGGAAGGCAACCCAAGCAGAGCTTTCCCTGCAAGATGCCGCTCAGCATTCACCGAGCGGCATACTTAATCAGAAACTGGCAGTAAGACCAGCGTAAACGGAAAGACCTGGTGTCTGATAGTCTCTGATCCGCTCATAATCCTGATCCAACAGGTTTTCACCGCGGACGTGGAACGTTAAATTCTCGGTGTACTGGTAAGCGGCTTTGGCATTGACCAGAACGAAGTCGTCGAGCTCACCGTTATCTTCAATGCCAGAGACATAACTGGTGTTGAGGTTGAGAGATAGTACATCCACCGGCTTATAAGTTGCCCCTACATTCACGTCATGCAGCGGTACACGGCGCAGACGTTTTTTGTCTGGTCCAACAGCCCATGTGTAAGTGTAGGCAGCATTGACGCTCAGATTGTCGAGAACATCCCAGTTAGCAGAAAGCTCCGCACCTTGGCTACGAGACAAGCCGTCAATCTGCTCGTACTTACTGGTATAGTCGATAAGGTCTTCAGTCATAATATGGAAGTAAGTTGCGCCAAACCGTAGTTTACCGTCGAAAAACTCCTGATCGACGCCAACATCAAAGCTCACGCTCGTCTCTGGCTTCAAATCAGGATTTGCTCCCCATTTGCCAAAAAGCTCATTCAGCGATGGCGCACGGAAGCCATTGCCAAAGCTTGAGCGAAAACGTGTTCCCTCAATAATTCGGTAGGACGTTGTAGCGCGACCAGACCAGTATGTACCAAAACGAGAATGATGATCCAGACGTGATGAAAGAGAGAGGCTTAGCTCATCAGATGGCTCAACCATAATCTCAGCAAAGCCACCAAAGATCCTACTGCTTCCGTATTCTGCGTAGTCCTCATGCATCCAATCACCACCAAAGTTCAGCGTGATTTCGTCTGTTGCTTCAAAAGTGTTGAGGACATCAAACTTGTAGCGATCGCCTTTGTAAGTTCCTGGATTGTCACCGTAATACTTGCGTGTTGTATCGACTATCTGGAATGAGGCGTCAGTTGACATCCTATCATCCAACCACGCAAAATTTGCACCCAACTTGCCTATATACTGACGGTAGTCCTGCTCATTACGTGCATCAGGGTTATTAAATCCATCAAACTCGCTGTGACCATCCGTGCCTCGAGCAACAAAATATAGGTTCAGAGCCTCTGTGACATCGACTGAACCTTTTGCAGAAAAGGTCAGGTTCTCATAACCATCTTCATCTGCTGTGTCACTTTTTGGGGTTTGCGCACTAAATCCATCGGTATGGTAGCGCTGCACGTTCACTGCGATATCTGCTGTTTCAGTCGCCGCTTGAAATCCATAGGACGCGTTGACAGTTCCATAGCTGCCACCCTCAATGGCGACATTATGCTTCACGGTGCCCGGCGCAGCGCGTTTGGTGATGATATTGATAACACCTCCAACCGCTTGGCCGCCATATAATGCACTATGCGAGCCTTTTAGGATCTCGATACGTTCAACATCATTAAGTAAGACATGCTCAAGGCGAGCTTCAACTTGCGTACCAGACGGGTCAGCAATATCGACACCATCCAACAAAATCTTTGTGTAATAACCACTCATACCTCGAATGCGTAGAGAGCTTGTTTTTCCCGCGCCACCATTTTGCGAAAATGAAATTCCCGGGAGTTTTGTCAGGTATTCGGAGACAAACGTAGCGCCGTCGTTCTTTAGGTCTTCTTCGGTCACGACATGTGTTGTGGAGCCGACTTTACCGGCTTCGGTTTCCGTTCTGTTGGCGATGACGATGATGTCATCGAGCTCTGTCTCGTTTGCGGATGAGATAAGAGTTGAACTGAAGAGTGCTGAGAGGGCTACGCTGGACTTTAGAGTAGCTGCGATCCAAGATGTGTTACGCACGAGTTTGGTCCATCATTCACAGCATCCATGTTGGAGGCCATGCTGTTGATTGCATTGTGCGTCTTTGAAGAAACTTGGTTCTAACCCGTTGAAACAAAGTCAGATTCATCACCACTCAGACGCACTGTGAATGTCACCTGAACGGAATACCGCCCCTTAGCACGCCCCGTACCGTGGGTGAGTGACTGCATCTGGCAGGTCTCCTGGCTTGCGCGTCCTTATTGTTGCTCCGCCTTCCCAACACCGCTTTAAACAGCTGCATCAGTGGCATGTGTGAGCAACAACTCTACGCTTACAGTTGCGGGGGCAGCCACGGCTTTTCCAAATGGACCGTGTTCCCTTTTCATTTTCATCTGATCGACAAAAATACCAAATGCCCGGCTATTGATCAGATTTCAGGGGCTTCCGTCAACTGGCTGAGCGAGGAACTTGATAAAATTCGACCAATTGCCAGCTAAACTCACAGAATTTGCTGGAGAGAGCACATCACCATATCTTGCGGTGCGACCACTTAAGGCCGCACCTGCTAGGGATGCTTAGGCTCAGGACCCATTGATTTTTGGTGTTTTGTCTGATTCACTTCAGCCAAACCGGAGCTTTGATGTGAGTGATTTATTCTGGCTAACTGAACCTCAGATGGAGCGCCTGTGCCCCTTCTTTCCTAAATCACATGGCCGGCCACGGGTTGATGATCGACGTGTGTTAAGTGGTATTATCTTTATTATTCGCAATGGATTACGCTGGCGGGATGCACCCCAGGAATATGGCCCGCACAAGACCTTATATAACCGGTTTGTGCGTTGGTCGCACAAAGGTCTTTTTGAAAAGATCTTTGAGGAACTGGCCAGACCTACAGGCCCTGAGGCTGATGTCTTGATGATCGATGCAACACACCTTAAAGCTCACCGCACTGCTTCAAGTCTCAAAAAGGGGGCTGTGGCCCGCGCCTGATCGGGCGTACAAAAGGGGGAATGAACACAAAGCTGCACGCTGTTGGTGATGGCGCAGGCCGTCCGATCCGGCTTCATCTGACAGCTGGGCAAACCAGTGATTATAAGGGAGCTGAGGTGCTATTGCCGGATCTGCCTGCTGCCAGGGTCGTGATTGCAGATCGGGGCTATGACAGCAACAAGGTCAGAAAAACCGTGACAGATCAGAATATTGAAGCCTGCATTCCGTCACGCAAAACCCGCAAAAAGAAAGTCCCGTATTCCACCAGAACTTACAGAAAACGGCATAAGGTCGAAAACCTGTTCGCCAAGCTTAAGGACTGGCGACGTATTGCAATGCGATATGATCGCTGTGCCAGTATATTCAAATCCGCAATCTACATCGCTGCAACCGTCATATTCTGGCTATGAGTCCTGAGCCTAGGCCGCATCGCTGCCTTCTCGTTTGTTTAGCTCATGAAAATCAAAGCACAGCCGAGAATGACAAGGAGTGCGCCGATCCATGCTCCAATGGCAGGGAACTCTTTGGTTTGCCACCATAAAACAGGTAGCATCATGGCTGGTGTGGTTGCTGACAAGGTAGAAACAATGCCAACTTCGCCACCGCTGAGTGCATAGAGGATCAACGTCATGCCGATACCCATGCCGAGCATACCGGACAAAGAGGCCAGCGCTACAATCTCTTTGTTGATTGGGTTCGCTAGCCTAAACGGACGGCCTGGTAGGTAAAACAACACCAGCAACCCAAATGCCGCAATGGTGCAGCGCATAAGTGAAATCGCAACTGGATCTGCTCCACTTTCCATAACAGGGCGAATGATGATCGAGCCGACCGACTGGGAAAGCGCTGCCAAGGTGCCGAAGAGGACACCGATGGCGACAGGCCCTCTAATCGCCTCCCATTTATGAAGCTGGTCTTTGCGCTTCCCAAACGCAATGGCGAGAATAACGCCGACCAGAACGAACGAGATACCGACAAGTGCCTGAAATGAAAGTTCTTCCGACAGAAACAGCCAACCTAGAAGCGCTGACATAGGCGCATTCATGGAAAAAAGGATAGCTGTGCGACGTGGACCCATACGGTTGAGCGTAAGGAACAGCAGTGTATCCCCCATGAATATGCCGACAAAGCCAGAGAGAAAGATGAGAGAGGCGTGGCTTGTGTCAACCGTACTCCAAGTACCTGTCGCAAAGACATAGATACCCAAAAACACCACAACAAACCACATGCGCACGCAGTTGAAGCCAATGGCTCCAAGATGCGCAGCAGGTTTTGCAGAAATGAGACCACCGATAGCCCAGGTGGCAGCGGCACCGAGCGCGGCAACTTCAAATAAAAACATGGGGTGACCTAACCGACGAATCTACGGCATTGGCGTAGATTGTGTACAAAACCCAACCAGCTCTAATGCTCTTGGATTTGCCGCGCAAGCTCAGTCTGGTGATATTTAGAACAGACCAACAGCTATTCAGGCAATAATATCTCTCATCTCAGCAAAAACACACATGAGCGCCGTTAACTAAGTTAGTTGCAAGTCCCCCTACTCAATCTTGAAGTTTACAGGTGCATTCGCTAGAGATTCTACGTAGAGACTATATTGCTGTTCCTGCCTGATTTGCGTTTCTTACGCTCTCTCCGGCTCATTTGATTACCCGTTCTAATCTGGAGATTTTCCATGAAAGATATTGAAATTGCCCGCGCAGCAGACATGAAACCCATTGCGCGCATCGCTCAACATCTGAAGATCCCGGAGGACGCCCTTGAACCTTATGGCCGATTTAAAGCCAAGGTTAATCTGGATGAGATGCCTGAACTGAGCAGTAATACATATGGAAAACTTATACTTGTTACAGCTGTCTCCCCAACACCGGCGGGAGAAGGCAAAACGACGACAACCGTAGGACTTGGTGATGCTCTCAACCGCATTGGGCTAAAAACAACCATCTGTCTGCGCGAACCTTCTCTTGGCCCGTGCTTTGGCATGAAGGGTGGCGCTGCAGGCGGCGGATACGCGCAAGTGGTGCCCATGGAGGACATCAACCTCCATTTCACAGGCGACCTGCATGCAATCACTGCCGCGCATAACCTGCTTTCTGCAATGATTGATAACCACATTTATTGGGGCAATGCGGAGAGTATTGATCAACGCCGTATTGTCTGGCGCCGGGTTGTTGACATCAATGACCGTTCATTGCGCTCCGTTACCACTGGTCTTGGCGGTGTAAGCAATGGGTTCCCAAGTGAATCTGGCTTTGACATTACCGTGGCTTCTGAAGTGATGGCGGTGCTTTGCCTTGCTGAAAATCTACAGGACCTTCAGAACCGCTTGGGTCGCCTGTTGATTGGGTATCGTAAAGACAAGACACCCGTTTACTGCCGGGATATCAAAGCCGATGGTGCGATGACCGCGCTGCTTAAAGATGCCTTCCGCCCCAATCTGGTTCAAACGCTTGAGAACAATCCTGCCTTTATTCATGGTGGCCCGTTTGCCAACATTGCGCATGGTTGTAACTCGGTGATTGCGACGAAAACAGCACTGCGTCTTTCTGATTATGTGGTGACAGAAGCAGGCTTTGGTGCCGATCTTGGAGCAGAAAAATTCTTCAACATCAAATGCCGTCAAGCTGGTTTGACTCCGAATGCCGTTGTTGTTGTGGCCACTGTTCGTGCACTCAAGATGCATGGCGGTGTTGCCAAGAACGATCTGACAGTGGAGAACATCCCCGCTCTTGAAAAAGGCATGAGCAATCTGGAACGGCACGTGAAAAACTGTCAGCGCTATGGTGTTCCTGTCATTGTGGCCATCAACCGGTACGGTCCTGATACAGATCAGGAAATTGACGTGATCATGTCTCGGATGGAGAAGCTTGGCGTTAAAGCCGTGCCCTGCACGCATTGGGCTAATGGCTCAGCAGGCACTGAGGATCTGGCGACATCCGTCTCTGAAATTCTTCAGACAACCCAGTCGGACTTCAAACACCTTTATGAGGATGATCTAGCCCTTTGGAAGAAAATTCGCCGGATTTGCAAAAAGATTTACGGTGCCTCCAAAGTCACCTGCGAACCGGCTGTCAAAGATCAACTCAAATCCTATGAGGAACAGGGATACGGTCATCTCTCAGTTTGCATGGCAAAGACGCCTTATTCCTTCTCAACTGATCCGGCTTTGCTTGGGGCTCCATCTGACTACAGCATCCATGTACGTGCGGTTCGTCTGTCCGCGGGGGCTGGATTTATCGTGGCGCTGACTGGCGATATCATGGTGATGCCGGGCTTACCACGCCATCCAGCAGCAGAAACCATTGGGCTTGATGAAAACAGTCAGATTGAAGGCTTGTTCTAATCTACATCAGAACGGCGCGGGCCGCGGCGAAAGCGGTCCAGATACACTGTCGACTGTAAGTCGTCACGATCGTAATCCCGGTAATGCCCGAACTTGAAATATTGGGTGTTACCGGCAAACTCGTCATTGCCGATATATCCTGTAACGCGTGCAATAAATCTGTTATTGGCCCAGATCTCGATAATCCCCTGCCCGACACGACTTCCTTTGACGCGGTAGCGCATATCCACCCATCCGGTTGTTGGGTCAGGCAACACAGGGTCATCGGACAACTCAATCTGAATACCGGGATAGTCTGAATAGGTTTGCGGGTCTGCCAGAAACGGGAATTTGGACGTGTCCTGTGTTTCAATCGCTTTTCTGAGCTCTGGTAGTGAAAGGCCGCTACCAAGGAACTCATCTGAGGTGCGGCTGGCATCATTTCTATTGCGGAAGCCCTGCCGGTCCAAACTCAGCATTTGCTGAAACTCGCGCGAAAAGCCCTTGAAATCCTGCTGATAGCTGCCTTCTGCCTGGGCAACCAGTTTGCGGATGTCATTGTGTTGAACGGTGATGTGAAAGACACCGTTGTCAAACCGTTGCGCCAGAAACGGACTTCCGCCAGAATCTTCTTTCCATTGACCAATAACCCAGCGCGTGGAGCCGGCAGGCCAGACAGTGCCATCTATTTTGAAGCTGAAGGAGTACCAGACTTCATCCCCAAAATCGCAACGCTTTTGACGCGCCTCCCAAAGTTCATTTTTCAGATTGCCCTCTGAATCCAGTTCATCATCACCAAATACAGTGATTGCAAGCGCGTGCCCACCATCGCGTACCACATCACTTTCAATCTGGAAGTTTTCCGGCTTGCTCATGCGGTGAACATCCCAATTGCTTGCACTGGGATATTCGTCGAAGTCATCAATGATGATGGCACATTTTGTTTGCCGCATTTCATCAATGTGAACACCTCCATCTTGCTGAGGTGTCACGATGACATCCGTTCTATCTGCGGCTTTTTCCTTCGGGGCAAGATCATCGGCAAACGAGGGTTGAGGGTTCACCAACAGACATAGGCCCGCAAGCACAGGGATGATAAAACCGTATTTTCTGAAAGTGTCGTGTAGATCTGAACCCGGCATCTTTTCTCCCAAAGGCACGGTGCTGGATTGACTGCAGATCAGACCAATCTAGAGAAGAATTATTGCTGCGCTCCCAAGAGGCTTTCGGGATTTTTCAGAGGATTTGACGAAAAGCGTCAGGAAACAGGTCCATAGATGATGTCTTCAGCCTCTTCCAAAGTCATATCGATGATCTTTTGAGCGAGCGAATATGGGAATCCTGAACGGATCAAACTGCCGAGCTCTTTGTCTCGTCGCTCTTCCTTGGGCTTTGTCCGCCAAGGGCCAAGCCGTCTGCGTTTGGCATAGGCGATTGCAGCGCGCTGGTCGTCATGGTTTTCATCCTCAAAAGCTGTCTGAATATCTTCTCCAGACACACCTTTGGAGTTCAGCTCCAACTTAATGCGGGATTTGGATTTGCCTTTGACTGTCGCAGATCTGATCTTGCTTTGTGCAAACTGAAGATCATCGACAAACTTGTGATCACGACAGAACGTGACCACTGGTTCAATCAGCTCGTAGAACTCATGGGGATCTTCATCTGCTTCTCTGGCCCGTTTGTCTATTTTGCGCTTTAAAACACGTCGCAAACTGTCTTCCGAAGCACTGTACCTGTTTAGATAATGTAGCGCTGCCCGGCGCAGATATTCAGATGAAACTTTCTTGCCCACGTAACCTCATCTCCAAAACAATAGAGATGAGCTATCACATATTGCGTTTCGGGTTAGCCCACGAATGCACGTTCAACAACAAAATCACCTGGATGGTTGTTGGCACCCTCACTGAACCCGCGCTGTTCCAGCAGTGTTTTGGTATCGGCAATCATATGCATGGAACCGCAGATCATGGCGCGATCTTCTGCAACGTTAAGGGCTGGAACTGACAGATCGTCAAAGAGTTTGCCACTTTCAATAAGGTGCGTGATGCGCCCTTCCCGCTTGAAACGTTCGCGGGTGACGGAGTTGTAAAGGTGCAATTTTCCAGCTGCAACTTCCCCAATCAGCGGATCATTGCTGATGTCTGCCACAAGCTCTTCTCCGTAGCGAAGCTCAGAGATTTCGCGCGTGGTGTGGGTTAGGATCACTTCATCGAATTTTTCATAGGTCTCAGGATCACGGATCAGGCTGGCAAATGGAGCGATGCCGGTTCCAGATGAGAACATATAAAGACGTTTTGCCGGAGACAGAGCATCAAGTACCAGCGTCCCGGTGGACTTTTTCTTCAGAAGGATATGGTCACCTTCCTTGATCTTCTGTAGGTGCTGGGTCAATGGGCCGTCTGGAACCTTGATAGAGAAGAACTCCAGTTCCTCATCCCAAGACGGGCTGGCAATGGAGTACGCCCGGAACAGCGGCTTTCCGTCAATCATCAAACCGATCATGACAAACTCGCCGGAGCGGAATCGGAAGCTTGCAGGACGCGTGATTTTGAACCGGAAAAGACGGTCCGTGAAATGGGTCACTTCCGTTACTGTTTCTACAAAGACATTTGCAGGAACTGCGCTCTCCAATTCCGCACCCTTTATGATCTGGTTCATCGTTCGCCTTGCTCCGATTAATGAGGTTGGCAAAGGCTAACCCAAGCTGACGGCTGTGCTGAGGCACATGCAGCTAATAAACCGCGTGCGAGTGAATATTTCTTTTCCAGTTGCTTCTTTCCGTAGAATACTGTCTTTCGCCCCCCCCTTCCTGAGCTTTTGGGAGATAGTTAAGGCTGTTAGAAAGTGCGGTGAAGCTGGTTATCAAACACACGTCTTATATAATTATGGAATATATTTATATTATTCAATGTAGTGCAGCAAGTTATGCGCATGGCGGCATGATTTATGCCCGCCAGAGGCCATTGTTCTGAGCCGTATCGAAATGAAGGTAAGTTGGGTTAGTCGACGTCGTTTTGAGAAACGATCTGATCCAGTGCTTCATCAGAAGCTTGCTTCTTCTCTTCAAGCACCTTCACCGGATTACGTCTATCGGTGAAGATATCCTCTGCGAACTCAAGGTATTTGCGGGCTGGCAATGGTTTGGAGAAGATGTAACCCTGCGCAGAAGACACTCCGAGTTCGCGTAGAAGTACGATTTGCTCATACTTCTCAACGCCCTCTGCAATAATACCCATGTTCATTGTGTCTGCGAGTTCGGCTATGGCATCGACAAGACGGAAGGCATTCTCTTCGCTGCCTAATGGGTCGATAAACATCTTATCGATCTTGACGATGTCCATACCCAGCTTTTGCAAGTAAGCCAGACCGCCATGACCTGTTCCCACATCATCAAGCGCGACACGAATGCCATGGGCCTGCAGCTCTGCGATGATCTTTCTCGCCAGTTCAATGTCTTCGAGAGGCTGACGCTCTGTCACCTCCATGACCACCTGGTTGAGCGCAATTGGAGAGTCTTCGTAGATATCCAACAGATCATCTACAATGGATCGATCATTAAAATGGCCTGCGAAGAGGTTGACCGAGAGCTTTAGTTCCTGATGCTGAGAATAGAGTTCTCCCAGATCATCAATGGACTGGCGCATGATGCTGCGGGTCATCTCAAAAATATGGCCCGATGTTTCAGCGTAGGTCATGAACTGGCCCGGAGAGACCATTTTTCCGTTGGGGAGTTGCCATCTCATCAACATCTCACAGCCTTGTAGCTCACCAGTTACGATGTCCACGACAGGCTGATAATACGGTATGAACTCGTTGTTACGGATGGAGGCGACGAAGTCGTCTTCTGCATCTTTTTCTGGCTTCCAGGAAAGCCAGACGCCCAAGGCAATCAGGAAAATAGCAATACCTGAACAGGCGATCACAGCCACGATCTTAAGTTCGCCCACCAGACTCATGATCGCATTGCGATCGCTTCGGATCCGCACATTAATCGGGTAGATCGTTGATGCTGCAAACTCTTCAATGAAGTTGCTGCCCATAATGACAGGAACATTACTGTTGTTTGTTGGGTTTACCCAGACATGATCCCGCCCTAACCGAACTTCGATTTCAGAGGCATGACGCAGATAGTCTGGCCCCGGTTCAATCGCGAGTACGGTTGGGGAAATATTGGCAACCAGACGCCAGCCATTTCTGAGCTTCCAGGAGACCAGCGCCGTGCGAATGCCCTGATACTCCATCCAGGACATACCAATTCCAACGCGCGGAGCATCTGGCTTGAGTGCCGGGAGAATGCTGTTGCCACGGCGAACCTGAGCCGGCACGTAACACATAGGGACGCCGCGGTGATCCACGATACCTATTGCATTGATAATGACGTTTTCTGAGAGGGTCTTTTCAAACTCACCCTGATTTTGACGTGTACAGGATGTCAGGCCCTTCACCTGCATCTGGCGCAGTATTTCCACAGCACCGGAAATGGCGGCCTCGCTCCTTGAGATATAACGATCTGCGATCGCGTTCATTTCATTTCGCGCCTGGTGCATCGCGAAGTTCTCAAGGATCATATTGCCAATAAGCAATGGCAAGAGCGCCAATCCCAAAGCAACCAAAATTGCGCGGACAAATACGAAATAATGGCGAGACACAACCACGACCTTAAAAATGCAAAATACGGCTCCCTATTTCTATGATTAAGGCTTACTTAAAACTGTAAAAATCATCCAAACACCCTAAACGATCCCCAGATGCTTTCCAAAATTGCTGTGAAATGCAGGGTTCCACCATGTTTTCTCTCAGAGTGGTTTGACTTTTTGCAGTGATATACACGCACCCCTAACTCTCAATATGCAAGTTTAGAACCCAAATGCCTCTTAGCGGTCAATCTGGAGCCGAGCTATGCGCAGTTCTGAGTTACGTCGCCACCGTACCTTCCTGATGTTCTTCTTTGCCCTCTTCTTCAGCAGCTGTATCGCCCTGACGGCATCAGCGCAGATTGATACTGACAATGCTGTCGCGAAAGCCTTTCTTCAAAACCTTCAGGACCGTGGCTTGACCCTGACACATGTGGGACCGGTTACAGTCGACAATGATGTACTTTCGATTGGCGGTATTGAAGGTTATCCGAATGTAGATCAGACAAAGCGTTTCAAGATTGGCGATCTGGCGCTGGCTCAGGCATCCGTGGAAAGTGACGGGCGGATCTTTGTCGGGGCATTCGCAGCTTCGAAGTTCGAGGTTGACGAACCAGACTTCAACTTCACGGCTGATAAGATCGCGATTACGGATCTCTATCTTCCCAATGCCAATGATCTAAATAATCCAGCATCAAACCTCCCCATGTCACTCTATTCCACCGCAGAGATTATGGGACTGTTGTTTCAGGATCGTTCAACTGGCCAATCTATGCCTATTGAGCGGGTCAGTATCGACTTTGATGTCAACAATGGCGGCTTCCCTATCATTGCCAGTGTTCAGGTTGCTCATATCGTTTTGAGCCGATCTATGTTTGCACCACCACAACAGCAAATGCTTGATGAGTTGGGCCTGACTCAAGTGGATGCAGATATCGACTTTGAAGGTGAGTGGAATGGCGACACGGGCGAAGTCAATATTCCGAGTGCAGCTGTTGTGCTGAAAGATCTATTCTCCGTGCAGGTCTCCCTGAAACTGGAAGGTCTCACAGATACAGTTGTTGAGCAGATCACCGAGCTTGCGACCAAAGATAACGTCATTGCGCTGGATTTATTGCAGAGCGCAGCGGTTTCCAGTTTCAATCTTTCGCTTGTCAATGAGGGCAGTCTGGATGACATACTTGAACGACAAGCTCACCGACATGGTCAATCACGTTCCGCCTACGTCAAGCAATTGACAGAAAAAGTAGAAAAGCAATTTGCGATAATTCCTGACCGCGCGAAGCAGCTGGAGTTCACGGAAGCGATTTATAGTTTTCTGCAAAATCCGCAGAGTATCACGCTGAGTGCTAACCCTAAGGCACCAATAAGCGTAACACAAATTCTTGGGGTATCTGCGATTTCCCCCACTTCCATCATTTCTTTGCTTGGCATCGCCCTTCAAGCAAATGTAAACTAGCGGGGAACCCTCCTACTAGCCATAAAAGGTTTATTTAATGCCTTTCCAAAATTTTAAACAGCAGGGATTTTTTGCTGTTTCAATCACTGTATTAGGTTTATCCGCCCAGCCTGCTCTTTCCAGTCCTGCATCAGACCTCATTGATAAGTACAATGATTGGTTCCTTGCAAATGGCGCAGAAACTGCAACATATGCGAAGGCGGTAGAAGACGGATCAAAGACCGAAATTCTGGATCATAAGATCGAAGGAATGTTCTCTCTATCCCTCGATGAAGACAAGCCTAATCTTGGTGTCTACTATATCATAAAGACGCCAAAAGCCGTTTATGACGGTTCTTCTCGTGATGGTGATACGTTCAGCTTTGATAACGTAACAACCGACAAGATGCAGCTTGAGATCGGCTTCTTTGAGAAAGCCGAGAACTTCAAGAGTGTCGCAGAGGCTCAAGCCTCCAAGGATGCCGTTAAAGTCGTTGCTGACGCCAAAGACTATGTCATTTCTGGTTATTCAGTGAACTGGGCGGATCTTCCGGTCCTTTCCGATGGCGTGACTGGCGAAGAGTTTCAGCAGTTGCTCGCCGCTGCAACCAGTGTTTCTTATGACCGCAGTAGCTTTGCTGAAGTTGTAGCTGACATGGCAATGGCTGATGCACTTACAGGCACATACAGCATTAAGAACGGCGTTTATTCAGGCGCAAAAAATGGCATCGTGGCTTTGGCCACAATTGAAGAAATTGAATATAAAACAACAACTTCATTGGCGACAGATGGCCGTGAGGTCTCCACAGTTTCTGAAACGGTATACAACGATTTTTCAGTAAAAGATCAAGACGTACGCCCGCTTCTGGCGCTTCTTGGTGCAGGCAAGGCTCCTTCTGATAAGCTGTTGAGCGAATATCGCGTGGGTAGTTTCTCAACCACTATGAAAAGCGAGGGAGGTAATGCCTCTGAGCCATTCGGTTTCCTTGAAGTGAGTGGAGGTGAATCTACCACAAAAGATGTGCGCATGTCTGGCGGTGATGCTGGTAAACTTTGGGCGGCATTTGAGAGCCTTCAAAGTAAGCCGGAGGAAGAAGAGGCCGTTGAAAAAATGTTCGGTCTGTTCGACGCGCTCGGCTCATTCTCCGTCGCATATTCAGACATAAACGACATGGTCATCAAAGCGTGGGACCCAATCCGCGCTCGTATGAAAGATACTACAGCACCAAGCTTTGAAGCATCACTGAAACACGCCTCAACGACAGACCTGACAACAAACAGCCTTGGTCAGATGAAATTTGAAGGTCTGCATGGTGCGGTCGAAGGCGACGATGCAGTGTTCGATCTGGAAACGTTTGAGCTAGCGAACCTTGCATGGCCTAGCCTGCGTACCATGGTCGAGAGCACTCTTGCGGCAGAAGCTGACCCTGCTGCAGCGATGAAGGCTATTCCAACGATTGGCCGCGTTTCTCTTGCTGGTCTGAAAATGCAGGCAAAAGATCTACCGACACCAGTTTCCCTCAATGAGCTCACCATTGAGATGGGCAATCACATTGGGCCGATCCCAACAAGCCTGTCTGAAGTCATTGGCGGTCTGAGCTTTGATGCTGCACTCCTGCAAGAGCCAATGGTTCTGGGCGTGCTTGATCGTCTTGGCATTGAACGTGTTAACCTCACACAGGACTTCAAGATTGCGTGGGATGAGAACACTCAGGATCTGACGCTGGAGAAGTTCGAGTTTGAACTTGAAAACGGCATTAAACTACGTGCTGATATTCAGCTTGGTGGAATTCCACGTTCTCTCTTTGAGAACCCACATGAGGCGGAAGCTGTTGTTGCTCTGGCGACCTTCAAAGGTGCACAGATTGAAGTGATGGATTCTCCACTTATCAGTGAACTCCTCGCAACTCAGGCTGAACAAGCAGGTCTGCCTGCTGAATTGCTGGCATCCATGATGATTGACGGCACGCTCCAACAAGCTGGTCCATTAGCTGAAACTGAGTTTGCTCTGGAACTGGCAAAAGCAGCTAAGAGCTTTGCTGCCAAGCCAACCAACATCCGCGTGACACTTGCTCCGCAGACAGCAGTTCCAATCATGCAGCTTGGTGGGATTGCAGCTCTTGCACCTCAACAGCTCCCTGAAATGCTGGGCGCAACTGTGAGCTACACCGAGTAAGCTTCGACAGGAAAGAACTAAAAAGGCCGCCGTGATATCACATATCACAGCGGCCTTTTTTTACAGTCTGGAAGTGTCTTACTAAAGCGCTTCGGCGCTTCTAGTCGGCCTTATCAAGCCTCCGGAGAGGTTACTTGATTGCTATTGGTGAACTGGAGTTCACACAGGTGCCTGTAATAACCATCCATCTCATACAACTGATCATGTGTGCCGCTCTCTAAGAGTTTGCCATGCGACAACACATGGATGGTATCTGCGTCACGAACGGTTGAAAGACGGTGCGCAATCACGAGTGTCGTACGCCCCTTCATCAGGCGTGCAAGCGCGGTTTGTACTTTATTTTCTGACTCAGCATCCAAAGCAGATGTTGCTTCATCCAGCAATAGAATGGGTGCATCAGAAAGCATTGCCCGTGCAATCGCCAAGCGCTGTCGCTGACCACCGGAAAGGCGTGTGCCGCCCTCGCCTGCATTGCTGTCGTAGCCCTTTTCCATCTTCTCGATGAATTCGTGGGCATTCGCATTCTTTGCAGCCTCAATCACTTCCTCATCCGTGGCGCCAGGCCGGCCGATAAGGATATTCTCCCTGATCGTACGGTCAAACAGGAACGTATCCTGTGTCACGATTGCGATATTGCCGCGCAGACTTTCCATGTTGAAGTCACGAATGTCCTGATCATCGATCAGAATTCCACCCTTATCGATTTCATAGAAACGTTCAATCAACGAGAAGACTGTTGATTTACCCGCTCCAGATGCACCAACAAGGGCAGTCACTTCACCTGAGTTTGCGACTATACTCAGGCCATTCAGAGCTTTCGTCTCACCATAATCGAACTCGACTTGTTTGAACTCGATCCGTCCTTTGGTGACCTTCATGTCAGGCTTGTCTAAGGTTCTCTGACTTTCTTCTGGCATATCCAGAAGCTCGTACATCAGACGCACACCAACAAGCTTTGTATTCAGATTGACCTGAAAGCGAGCGAGGCGTTTGATTGGCTCATATGCAAGCAAAAGTGCTGTGATGAAGGCAAAGAATGCTCCCGGATCCTGATCCAAGGCGATCACACTATAACCGCCATAGAGGATAATAATCCCAATCGCGATACCGCCCAGAGTTTCCATCAATGGCGATGTCCTGGCAGTCAACTTCGCAATCTTGTTGGACTGTTGCTCGACACTGGAGACTGCACTGTCCATCGCCGCATGCATGTTTGCTTCGTAGTTGAAGGACTTCACGACGCGAATGCCCAGAGCCATTTCCTTTACCAAGGAAAGAATGATTGTCTGAGAAACAAACTGGCTCTTTGCAATCTTCTTCACACGGCGAACAAGCTTGGAAACAGCATAGACAGCTGGAGGCATGATGCCCAGTGAGATGAGTGAGAGCAACGGATTCTGCCAAATCATGACAGTGACCAGACCGATCACAGACATTACATCCCGTCCAGCGGACAGGATAATTAGGTCCATAACGCCTCTGGCAGCGCTTGTGTTGTGGCCAAATCGTGTGGCCAGATCACCAAATGTCGTGTGGTCGAAATATCTGACGCCCAATCGGGTCACTTTTTCAAACATGTTACGCTGGAGCTTGGCGACAATCGAGTTACCGATCCTGCTCAGCACAACAGTCTGACCATAGGTCGCTATGCCTTTGGTCAGGAAGATGGTCATCACCGCGCCGGAGATGATGTAGACCATTGTGATATCACGGTCGATAAAGACCTGATTGATCACGTTTTTCATGATGGCTGCACTGCCAGCACCTGCTGCGGCAGCTACAATCATGAAGCCAAACGCAATCATGTATTGGAACTTGTATTGCCCGAAATTTTCTCGGAGAAGGCGGCGAATAAGGCTGGGAGCGCCCTCTTCATCCGTAAACAGCTTTTTGCTTATGGCGTCGAACACCTAAAACCCTCAGCTTTTCCAGCGAAATTAAGTATGACGGCTTAATTTGCTACCGGTAGAAGATGAAAAGGCGACCGTAGATCTACGACCGCCCTTACATGAGATTTATAACATTATGACGTGAACCGCCATACCTGCTTTTCTGCCAGCGGCTCTTATGCTTCTGGCAAATTCAGGCGGATATGAAGATCGCGCAACTGTGCCGGGAACACATCGCCCGGAGCACCCATCATGAGATCCTGTGCCTGCTGGTTCATTGGGAACAAGGTGACCTCACGCAGGTTCTTTGCACCAACGAGCAGCATAACAATGCGATCAACACCAGCAGCCATACCACCATGCGGAGGTGCGCCGTACTGGAATGCGCGGAACATGCCACCGAACTTTTCTTCGAGCAGGCTTTCATCGTAACCGGCGATTTCGAAGGCTTTCTTCATGACTTCGACCTGGTGGTTACGGATCGCGCCTGAGCCGATTTCATAACCGTTACAGACAACGTCGTACTGATAAGCGTTCAGTTCGAGAGGCTCAACGTTGTTGAGGCCGTCCATTCCACCTTCCGGCATGGAGAATGGGTTGTGACAGAAGTCAACTTTCTTGTTTTCTTCGTCCCATTCATACATTGGGAAGTCAACGATCCAACACAGTGCGAACTGGTCTTCGTCAATCAGGTTCAGTTCTTCTGCTGCACGGGTACGTGCTTTACCAGCGAAGTCTGCGAACTTTTTAGGATCACCAGCTGCAAAGAACACTGCATCGCCTTCATCCAGACCAAGCTGGTTGCGGACTGCTTCGGTGCGTTCTGCGCCGATGTTTTTCGCAATTGGGCCAGCACCAGCGATTGCGTCTTCTTCTTTACGGAAGAAGATATAACCAAGACCTGGCTGACCTTCGCTCTGCGCCCATGAGTTCATGCGGTCACAGAATGCACGGGAACCGCCTTTAGGTGCTGGGATTGCCCAGACCTGAACCTTTGGATCGCTCTCGATCATGCGTGCGAACACTTTGAAGCCGGAGCCCGCGAAATGTTCGGTCACGTCCTGCATTTCAATCGGGTTACGCAGATCTGGCTTATCAGAGCCGTATTTGCGGATCGCTTCTGCGTAAGGAATGCGAGGGAATTCTTTGGTAACTGGCTTACCTTCAGCGAACTCATCAAACACACCACGGATAACTGGTTCCATAGTGGTCAGCACGTCTTCCTGTGTCACGAAGCTCATTTCCACGTCGAGCTGGTAGAACTCGCCTGGCAGACGGTCAGCGCGAGGATCTTCATCGCGGAAGCAAGGTGCAATCTGGAAGTATTTGTCGAAGCCAGACATCATAAGCAGCTGTTTGAACTGCTGAGGAGCCTGTGGCAGCGCGTAAAACTTACCAGGGTGAATACGAGAAGGCACCAAGAAGTCGCGCGCACCTTCAGGAGAAGACGCCGTCAGAATTGGTGTCTGGAATTCGTTGAACTCAGCCTCATTCATGCGGCGACGCATGGAGTTGATGATCTTGGTCCGTGTCATCAGGTTTGCGTGCAGAGTATCGCGACGCAGATCGAGGAAACGGTATTTCAGACGAATATCTTCTGGGTATTCCAACTCACCGAATACTGGCAGTGGCAGCTCTTGAGAGTCACCCAAAACTTCCATATCACGGATGAAAATTTCGATTTCGCCGGTGCCAAGGCCCTTGTTGACGGTATCGTCAGAGCGCTTCTTAATGTCACCATCGATGCGGATGCACCATTCGGAACGTACGGTTTCAGCCAGTTTAAATGCTGGGGAGTCCGGATCAACAACACACTGCGTAAGGCCGTAGTGGTCACGCAAGTCGATGAACAGCAGGCCGCCGTGATCGCGTACACGGTGCACCCAGCCAGAAAGGCGAGTGGTTTCACCTACATTATTCGCCCGCAGCTCTCCGCAGGTATGGCTTCGATAACGATGCATAGCGTCCTCAGTGGTAATCTAGTGAATCATAAAATTCAGAAACTGGTTGACCTCGTCAAAAGGTCATCCGGCTGGAAAAGACATGTCAGCATCCTAAAGTCAAGTAAGTCTGTAACTTTGGCGCTGTTTCTTGCGGACATTTCCCGAGTTTCCTCTACCTACGTGGTTTTCGCGAGGCTCGGGCTGCGACCCTTTGGTTCATAGAGAGCAAAAATCGACATTTACAACCACTTGATGAGAAAACGAGAAACTTAGATAGGGACAAGCCCGTTCGCTTACGCTATAGACTTTGACACCATGAAGATGATCACAACTACAGAAGAGCTTGCGCAAGCGTGTGCCAAGCTTGCTAATTCAGATTTCGTAACAGTTGATACCGAGTTTTTGCGGGAAACGACCTTCTGGCCAAAACTCTGCGTCATTCAGATTGCCAATCCAGATAATGCTGTGTTGGTTGATGCTCTGGCTGAAGATCTGGATCTTGAACCTTTTTTTGCATTGATGCGCAATACGGACATCGTGAAGGTGTTCCATGCTGCACGGCAAGATATTGAAATAATCTACCATCTGGGTGGCTTTGTGCCCTCACCTCTCTTCGACAGTCAGGTTGCAGCCATGGTTTGTGGCTTTGGGGATTCAGTTTCCTACGACCAGCTGGTTTCGAAAGTGACGGGTGAGCGGATCGACAAATCATCCCGGTTTACAGATTGGTCCCGGCGTCCATTGACGAACAAACAGCTTGCTTATGCATTGGCTGATGTGACCCACTTGCGCGACGTCTACCAGTTCCTGAAAGAGCAACTGGAACAAAAGGGCCGCATCCACTGGGTTGAAGATGAGATGGCAACGCTGTCTTCCATTGATACCTATCGCAGTGATCCTGCGAAGGCATGGCAGCGCATGAAGTTGCGCGTCCGCAAACCACGCGATCTGGCTGTCTTAAAGGAACTGGCCTTCTGGCGTGAACAGGAAGCGCAAAAGCGTGACATTCCTCGTAGCCGCGTTATCAAAGATGATGCGATTTTTGAGGTTGCAACGCAGAAGCCTCAGACATCTGAAGCTTTGGGGCACTTGCGCACAATCCCACGTGGTTTTGAGCGCTCCAGACATGCTGAGGACATTCTCAACGCGGTAAAACGCGCTATGGAGATTTCTGAGGACGATCTGCCAGAAGTTCCAAAAGGACGGCCTTCTCCGGACGGAGCGTCTGCAGCTGTCGATTTGCTGAAGGTCCTTTTGAAGATGAAGAGCGAAAGCTTTGGTGTGGCACCGAAAGTTATCGCGACGGTCGATGATCTGGACAAGATTGCATCAAGTGGAGATGCGCAGGTTCAGGCTCTTTCCGGCTGGCGCCGAGAGCTTTTTGGTGAAGATGCGCTACGCTTGAAAAAAGGCGAAATCGGCCTTGCTTTTAATGGCCGTCAGGTCGTCATTTGCGAACAAGGTGAACCGGTTGAGCGTGTTGAAAACAGCTCTCGCCGTCGTGGTGGCAACAAGAACAACAAGCCAAAGTCTGATTAAGATTTTGAATCCACTACTCATCATAACTTACTGATAAATAAGAAAAGCCCCGGCAAAACTTGTCGGGGCTTTCTTGCATCTGTCTCAGATTTCCTAGAGCACTCTGACTTCGGCTTCCAGATCCATAACGCGCCCGAGTTGGTTCAGGCGTTTGGTCAAACGATCCCCTTGCATGTCCGCAAGTTCTGCTGGGAGAGCCAGTACGAGTTTGTCGTTCACCAGCGACAACTTGCTCTTGAGCAATACGCCATTCATGGAAGCGCTGATCAACGCTGCAACACGTAGCGTCGCACCAAGCATACGCGCGAGTTTCATAAGACGCGGGTTACTTAGGCTGCGAATAGCAGGCGACAGCGCATCATCCATCAGGCCTTCGTAGCGATAAAACACAGTCAGTGCCAGATAGGCCCTGCCGGCGTGATCAATGCCCACAAAACCGCCATTAGAAATAATGTTCAGTGATTGCTGACCACGGTAATCCGGATGAGCACGCCAGCCGATATCCGTTAGCTGGCAGGCTGCGATGCGCAGGCGACGTTCGCCTTCGCTTTCGTCTACACCAGCCACACGCATGGCCTGCTCGCTCCACTCAACCGCTTCGGCTGAATATGAGGGATCACGGGCACGCAGCACACCCAACTCGTGGGCTGCTGTGAGCAAAGGGTCTTGCTTTTTGCCGTCTTCATCAAGCTGATCATACAAGTACCCTTCCCGCACGCCGAGTGCAGAAAAGACGACCTGATCTGCCTGACAATGCAACAAGGTCTGCCGCATCACTGTTGCACCGTATGGCAACAATCCACGACGCGCTTTTGAGATCACCTGAATGCTTGGTTCGTTGCTTAGGTCATCCCGCATGAGCTGCTCGCAGAAATCAATCATGACTTCAGCAGGCACTGTGTAGTCATGCATCACATGCAGCGGATAGCCTTGTTGATACAGATGTAAACGGCCAAGTGAACGCCACGTTCCGCCAATCGCATAGAAATTGCGGTCTTTAGCCTTGCCGAGCCAGTCGGCTTTTTCCAGCTCTTCACGGGCGATCTCATTGGCCAGTGCCAGATCTTTTTCTGAGGATTCCTGCAGCCGAATTCCGCCAAGCGGGAATGTGCGCCCGTCACCGATGCCGTGCGCACTGATGTCGACCAGCTCTAATGATCCGCCGCCCAAATCTCCGACAAGGCCATCTGCCCGCCAGAAACCAGAGAAAACCCCCATTGCTGAGTAGAATGCCTCATCACGGCCAGACAGGATCTGAACGTTGGCACGGCAGATGTTTTCTACTTTTGCAATGAACTCGGCGCCATTTTCAGCTTCGCGAGCTGCTGCTGTTGCCAGAATGTGCAGTTTGATGACACCCACATGATCACAGACACGGCGAAAACGCACCAAGGCACGTAGTGCAGTGGCAACATTTTCTTCGCCCAGACGACCAGTTGCGCCTACGCCGCGCCCCAGTCCTGCCAGGATTTTTTCATTGAACAACGCTGTCGGGTTACGCGCCAGTCTTTCATAAATTACAAGACGGACAGAGTTGGAACCAATATCAATGATTGCTATTGGTCCCGGGTCTGTAAATCGTCCTCGAGGCTCATCACTCGTCGAGATATCTGTCACTATTTGGCCGTTCTACAAAAAGTTTTGGGCTATCGCCCTGTAGCGAGCTGCCACGACCAGACAGAGATGGGTTCGTCATAAAGAACTTGTGTGCGTTGAACGGATCTTCGTCTGGTTCTGCAACAATGCGCTCATGACTACCGTCTGGAAGCAGACGCCAGCTTTGTTGATTATCTTCTAAATTTGCAACCATGATCTGATCAAGAATCTGCTTGTGTACTGTTGGCGTTTTAACAGGAACAAGGGTCTCGACCCGACGATCCAGATTGCGCGGCATCATATCCGCTGATGAGATATAGACATGGGCTTCATCAGAGGGCAACCCGTGACCATTGCCAAAGCAGAAGATACGGCTGTGCTCAAGAAATCTTCCCACAATTGATTTCGCGCGGATGTTGTCAGAGAGCCCCGGCACGCCTGCTCGCAGGCAACAGATACCACGCACGACCAAATCAATTTGTACCCCTGCCTGACTGGCCCGGTACAATGCATCAATGACACCTGGATCAACAAGGGAGTTCATCTTCATCCAGATCTGACCTGGACGACCTGCCTTGGTGTGGGCAATCTCTTCTTCTGTGTGCTGAATGATGCGCTTGCGCAGGCTCATTGGAGAAACGGCCAGTCGCTCCAGTTCGCCCGGTTCTGCGTAACCTGTGATGTAATTGAACACCTTAGCAGCATCACGCGCCATTGCAGGCTCTGCGGTAAAGTAAGACAGATCGGTATAGATGCGTGCTGTGATTGGGTGATAATTGCCGGTGCCGAAGTGGCAGTAGGTTCTCAAACCGCCCTGCTCGCGGCGCACAACCATGGAGACTTTCGCATGAGTTTTCAGCTCAAGGAAGCCGAAGACGACCTGTACTCCAGCGCGTTCCAGATCTCGCGCCCAACGGATGTTGGCTTCTTCGTCAAAGCGGGCCTTGAGCTCAACGAGCGCGGTGACAGATTTTCCAGCTTCGGCAGCTTCTGCAAGGGCTTTGACGATCGGGGAGTTGTTGGATGTGCGGTACAGCGTTTGCTTGATTGCGACGACATCCGGGTCCTGAGCGGCTTGGCGGAGGAACTGGACGACAACATCGAAACTCTCGTAGGGATGGTGGATCAGGATGTCTTTTTGTTGGATAGCCGCAAAACAATCCCCGCCGTGTTCGCGGATACGTTCCGGATAGCGTGGGGTGTATGGCGGGAACTTGAGGTCGTCGCGTTTGACGTTCACAGCCTGAGACAGGTCATTCAGCGCCAAAAGCCCGTTGGCAAGAAAGGTTTCCTCTTTGGTGACTTCAAGCTCATTTGCAACGAAGGCACGCAGACTTTCTGGTGTGCTTTCGTCAATTTCCATGCGGATCACAGACCCGCGACGGCGGCGTTTCAGGGCGGTTTCAAAAACGCGCACCAGATCTTCCGCTTCTTCCTCTAATTCCAAATCGGAGTCGCGCAATACGCGGAACGCGCCTTTGCCGCAAACTTCATATCCCGGGAAGAGATTGCCGATGAACAACGAGATGATCGTCTCAATCGGAATGAAACGCGTCGCTTTTGGCCCGGCATCACGCGGTGTTGGCAGAACAACAAAACGACCAATCTGGCTTGGCATGCGCAGCAGCGCAGTCATGCCAGCGCCTCCATCCACCGGGCGCAGGTCTAGGATCAGCGAAAAGCCCAAATTCGGGATAAACGGGAAAGGATGAGCCGGATCAATGGCCAGAGGTGTCAGAACCGGAAAAATATGCTGAAGGAAATAATCTTCCAGCCAATCCGTTTCGGCCTGGCTCATGTTCTGTGCTTCAACGATGAAGATGCCTTCATCTGCCAGCTCAGAGCGCAGTTGGCGGAAGCGAGCTTGCTGCTCACTTTGAAGCTTGCTTACCTCAACAGAAATTTGCTCCAGCTGTTCCGTCGAGGTCAATCCATCATCGGAAATGGTTGTCACATCCGCCCGCTGCTGACCGCGCAGGCCGGCAACACGCACCATGAAGAACTCATCAAGGTTGTTGGCAGAGATGGACAGGAACCGGAGCCGCTCCAAAAGCGGATGGCTCGGGTTCATGGATTCTTCCAGAACACGGCGGTTGAACTGCAACCACGAGAGTTCACGGTTTACAAAGCGCTCCGGTTTTTGCATCAGAGCCAGCCCTGCACTCACCTCAAAATCTGCGGTGTCAGTGGTCTCATCTTCCAAAGCGTTCATTTCCGTAAACTCATTCATTCCATGTACCTCCGCAGCCCGTGGACCGGGTCACCTGTATGGGCGCACCTCGCCCTCAGATTATCTGGCGATTGCGCTAGCCGTTGTATGATTCTGGTCATTTAGACCACACATTTTTGACGGGAAAATAAAGCTTAGAGCATGTTGCGTTCCGGCAGCAAGCTCTCAGCATTATTTACAGGCGTATCTACACCCAAAAGCAGATAATCACTTTCCGCAGATACGCTTTTTCTAGTGGCGTATCTTGAATCGAAAACCGGCAACCACTTTTCGGAGATACGCCTAGTACCTACTCGCCCATGCTCTCCAGAATTTTGGAGGCCATGACGCGAGAAATCTTACGACCCTTCGCCAATGCGTGTCTGTCCAGCATGTCTACAACGTTGCGCGCTGCATCCAGTGACCGTTCAATTCTTATCACGAGATAATCTATCACACTGGAGTCAACAGTTACCTGACGATCTGAAAAATGTTTGGTCATGACCATTGCGAGCAACATGTCATCGGGTTCATCCACCTGCACCGGGGTCGCTGCCCGAAAACGGGACGCCAGATCTTTGGTTTTTAGGTCAAATGTGCTTGGCCACTCGCGGGTGGTCATCAACATGTTGCCGCCCGTCAGGCGCACTGCGTTGAACAGATGGAACAAAGATGCCTCATCAAAACCTGCATGCAGGTCTTCAACCGCGACCGGGCCGGCTTCCGCCAGCGCTGTCAGGTCGAGATACTCCAGTTCATCTCCGCCCACGATCTGTGCACCGCTGAGCTCTTGCCACGCGTTGACCAGATGCGTTTTACCCGAACCAATCGGCCCTTGAAGGGTCACGATCGGAGATGGCCATTCCGGCCAGTTGGTGATTAGATTGAATGCAGCCTGATTTGACGTTGAAACCAGATAATCATCAACCCCCAAAGCCTCCTCATGGGGCAAGACCAAAGGCAATTGTTGTGGCCCTGTCGATCCTGTCATTCCAGTCCTTCCGTCTTATTGGTATTTTTGTAGTGACCTGCATATAGCGAACTTGCAAGATATTGCCTGAGAGCAAATCTTGCTAGTACCCCAACCACTGCTGCAGCTGGAATTGCTATCAACATCCCCACAAATCCCATTAAAGAACCAAAAGCGAACAGTGCAAACATGAGCCAGACAGGGTGAAGACCGACACTTCCACCTAAAAGTTTGGGCTGAAGGACGTTTCCTTCCAAGAACTGACCCACAACAAATACGCCCAGCACTGCTCCGATCATAAAATAATCAGGCCAGAACTGGACCAAAGCAACACCAATTGACAGACCAAAACCGACAATTGCACCGACATAAGGAATGAAGCTGATCAGACCAGCTGTGAGACCGATCAAGAGACCAAATTTGAGACCAACAAGCAACAGTGCGACAGCGTAGAACGTGCCCAGTATCAGGCACATCATCACCTGACCGCGGACAAATCCGGCCACCACTGAATCCATATCACTTGCCAGTGTGCGGATGGTTTGCTGGTAGTCTCTTGGTAGCCAGCTGTCGATGCGTTCAATCATATTGTCCCAGTCGAGCAGGAGATAGAACGCGACAACCGGTGTGACAACAGCAAGACCGATGATAGAGATGAGCGCTTGTCCACCGCTCCAGATGGACGACAGCAGTCCCCCAACGAAGTTTGCAGCCTGACCGACGAAAGCACCCCAATCGATTTTATTGGTCTGCCCTGACAGATTGGCAAGTCTGTCCATTTGCGGCCCAAGGCTCTCCCGCAGTAAGGCTTCCAGATTTCCGGCCAATTCTGGCAGATACTCCAGAAATGCGATCAGCTGTTTGCCAAGAATTGGCAGGAGGATCAACAGCGCTGCGGTAAACACAATCAGGAATATCAGCAGGATCGTGACGGTTGCCCAGATACGACCAAACCCATGATTTTCCAAATAATCCGCGATTGGATCGAGAAGGTAGGCCAAGGCCATGCCTGCGACAAACGGCAGAAGGATGCTTTGAAACACCGACAAGAACAGGATGAAGGCCGTAAAAGCCAGCAACCAGAAGAATAACCGTTTGTTTGTACTCATAAACTATCTCCAGATGGAGGCATGGAGCCCATCAACTTGCCGGTTATCCGGTAGCGCGGTCGCTCGCAGAGGCATCTTTGAAATTTAAGTTGGTTGTAGTTTCCATAGGTTGATTACGTCAAGTCGCAGCATCAGGTTTGCCAGAGTAGCTACTCCACCTTTTCGCCCGCTTAATTTCGGAGAAGCTGTGAGAGAGGTGAAAAACTTTCCCTCAAATGAAGAGTTTTTCAAAGCCGCATTAATTTGCAAAAGCTTAGCTGGTTCTGCACAGATCTGCGTTTTTCTGAGATACCAGCGTGGTTTCCTTCCCCTTTCGGCCTTGCAATTCCCTGCAGTTTTGTTTTTATGCCGCCAAATTACATAGGCGGTCATGCCGCTACACTCTTGACGATGCGGAGCAGTATCTATGAGCCAGGACCAGAACGGTAAAAACGGCCTTACCTACTCACAAGCGGGGGTCGATATCGACGCCGGGAACGCACTGGTCAAGCGGATCAGCCCATTGGTTAAAGCAACGCGTCGCCCAGGTGCTGACAGTGACATTGGTGGTTTCGGCGGTCTTTTCGATCTGAAAGGCGCCGGGTTTAAAGACCCTGTTCTTGTGGCGGCCAATGATGGCGTGGGCACCAAGCTGAAGATTGCGATCGACACCAACGTGCATAGCGGCGTGGGGATAGATCTGGTGGCCATGTGTGTGAACGACCTTGTTGTGCAAGGTGCTGAGCCGCTGTTCTTCCTTGATTATTTTGCCACTGGCGCGCTGGACGTGGACATGGCGACCGACGTTGTTGCGGGGATTGCAGAGGGCTGCAAGACCTCCGGTGCAGCGCTGATCGGTGGTGAAACGGCGGAAATGCCGGGCATGTATGCAGCTGGCGATTATGATCTGGCTGGTTTTTCTGTTGGCGCTGCTGAGCGCGGAACGCTGCTGCCGTCCAAGGATATTGGCGAAGGTGACGTTCTGCTTGGGCTGGCTTCTTCCGGTGTTCACTCCAACGGCTTCTCTCTGGTTCGCAAGATCGTTGAAGTCTCCGGCCTGACATGGGCTGACAAAGCGCCGTTTGATACTGACAAGACGCTTGGCGAAGCGCTGATGGAGCCGACCCGCATTTATGTAAAGCCACTGCTGGCCGCGATTAAAGAAACCAAAGGCATCAAAGCCTTGGCACACATCACTGGTGGTGGTCTTCCTGAGAACCTGCCGCGCGTTCTTCCAGAAGGGCTTGCTGCACGGATTGATCTTTCTGCAATCTCCTCTCCTGCTGTGTTTGGCTGGTTGGCTGAAACGGGCGGTATTGAGCAGTTTGAGATGTTGCGCACCTTTAACTGTGGTGTTGGCATGGTGGTAGCAGTTGCTGCTGACAAAGCGGATGCTGTTCGCGAAGTGCTTGAGCGTGAAGGCGAAACAGTTGTGACGCTTGGCAAATTGGAAGCTGCTCAGGATGGCGGCGAGCAGGTTGTGTTTGATGGCTCGCTAGGTTTTGCCAAATGAGCACGCAGCCTAAAAAACGCGTTGGTGTTTTGATTTCAGGGCGTGGCTCCAACATGCTGTCTCTTATTGAGGCAGCAAAAGCCCCTGATTATCCAGCGGAAATCGTTGTGGTGGGGTCCAACCGACCTGACGCAAAAGGGTTGGAACGTGCCACTGACGAAGGCTTTGCGACCTTTGCGCTGGACCACAAGCTTTATGGCAAGGACCGTGAAGCTTTTGAGCGTGACCTGCATGCCAAGCTGTTAGAGAACAATGTTGAACTGCTTGTTCTGGCTGGCTTTTTACGCTTGCTAACACCGTGGTTTGTGAGCCAGTGGCAAGGCCGGATGATCAACATCCACCCTGCTCTGCTGCCGAGCTTTCCGGGTCTGCATACGCATGAGCGAGCGTTGAAGGAAGGCGTTCGCATTCATGGTGCGACCGTGCACTTTGTTACGGCGGAAATGGATGTGGGTCCGATCATTGCGCAAGGTGCTGTCCCCGTTCTGGACGGGGATAACCCGGATGATCTTGCTGCGCGTGTGCTGGCTGTCGAGCATGAGATCTACCCGAAGGCTTTGGAGGCAGTGGCCAGCGGCAAAGCTTCCGTTGATGGCTTTCGCGTGAAGATTGAAGGCGAAGAACAAACGGAAGAAAGTCTTATTTGCTAATAGGATAAGGCTCTTTTTAAAGAGAGACACAAAAGGCCGCAGACGCATCTGTCTCCGGCCTTTTTTCGTTTGCGTTGCTATGTGCGTTCGTTTGCGCGATTTGCGTTTTTTCTGCGTTCAAAGCGGAGTTGGTAGCAAGCTACCGCCTGTCAAAAACATCAGATCAGAACTTCACCCTCCTGCAGAACCAAATCTTCGAGTTTCACCATCTTGGACTGGTCCTTCGCGCTGCGCTCGGTCTGAACTTCTGGCTGCTCGATACCATCTTCGTCAGGTGCTGTTTCCAGATCAGCATAGTTGACATTGGACTCTGCTGGTGGCGTTACCTGCTGAGATGTATGAGGTGCTGGCCTGTTGAACTGAGCGAAATATGACTCGAAGGTTTTGAACTCTCCTGTCGTCTGCAACTGAGCCATGTAGCCGTCGATGTAGACGTCCTTCCCTTCCATGAATTTATTTAGCTCATCCAGGCTTTGGAAGTTGGTTCCGAAGTTGCGGTTCGTGATTTCCAGAGTACGCCGCGCGGAGTAGCTTTCAGTGTTCTCACCCAAACTCTGTGCTTCCACATTCTGTAAGGCGGTGCCGGTATGCACTTCGTCGTATGTTGGGGCCGCAGTCGCCTTTGGCTCCAGATGGTCGTATGGGTGCTGTGACCGCGGTACATCGTAGTGATGCGGTTGTGGGCGTGGGGTATCATAGAGAGGCTGAGGCGGTATACGAGGGGTATCGTATAGAGACTGTGCTGGCAGACGCGGAGTGTCGTAAAGAGGCGTTTGCTGCACGCCAGAGCCCGAGACCTCAGCGGTTCGGGTGCTGCTTGCGTAGCCCAAAATGCGCCCCTGAGCGCTGGAGACAGCAGCATCCAAAGCTTTCAGGCTGCGGATATCGACTTTGGCGACATCCCCCAGTGTGCGATGAGATCCGTCGTGCTCGTTGAACTCAGTCCTGTCAAAAACGCTCGCTTGAATACCGGCCATCATCGCTTTCAGGTCAACGAGACGCTCGGTCCCGGATGAGGCGTGCTTTATTGTGTCTGCAATCGTCTGCTCTGCAAGTTCCAGAAAGGGAGCCCAGTTTTCTTTCGCTTGTTCCGGAGCACTTTGGGTTCGTCCCAGAAGGTTCCCGATGTTTTTTGTCGCGTCGGAGAGAGATTGCTTCACATTGGCAAGGCGGCCATGCGACAACGCACTTGCTGCAGATTTAAGATTATCCCCCAAACCACGCTTGTGCTGCGGCGTGTCAACCACAACAGAGTAAATCCGTTCCCCTGTCTGCGGATTGCCTTGTTTACTGCCAATAGAAACGATCAAGTCATCAGTATTTAGATTTAACGAGGTCGCATGCTCGACACGAGCCTGATTTACCAGATTTTCAACAGCACCGTGAAAATTACTAGAGTTACCAATAGTTAATCCGCTCATTGCACACCCTTTATTATTATGAATTTGACGCAGAGTTATCAAATTCAATCAGAACTCGCTAAGTGGAACTACTTTACGATTCCTGGCGGAGTTAAGAGTGTCGCTTAGTACTATGGGGGCTCTTTTTTGTTCACATATGCGTTCAATTTTTGTGAACTGAGGAAAATCATCACTTTTGTCGTCCACGCCTATTGAAGGAGCGGTATCGTCCCCTTCAATATGTCAAGGATAACTGCGTTACGCTTTGCGCACCGCCACGTGGATGTCGTGGAAGGCGGCGCCGCCGAACGGTGCTGTCTGATCGGCGCTGGTGAGGGTGTTGATGCCGTTGCCACCTTCGTGCGCTGCGTTGGGCCAGATGCCTTCTGCAATGAGTGTGCCCTTTTGAGGACGATCGCCCACGGAGGCGTGCAGGATGACTTCGCCGCGGTGATTGGAGAGGATGATCTTGTCGCCCTCTTCCACGCCCAGCGCGGCTGCGTCTTCCGCGTGCAGCATGACTGTTGGGCGGCCTTCCTTCTTCACAGAGCTTGGTGTCTCGTTGAACGTGGAGTTCAGGAACGAGCGTGAAGGAGATGTGGCGAGGCGGAACGGATAGTCCTTGGTCGGCGCTTCGTTGATGTCCCAATGATCCGGCAAGGCTGGCATTTGCTGCCATGGGCCCATTGGACCGTTGTTTGGTGCAGGCACCTTTGCCCAGTCCGGCTTGAAGCGGAACTTGCCGTCCTCATAGCCAAAGCCGTTTATGTAGTGTGCTTCATTGAAGTCTGGCTGACAGTCGAGCCAACGGTTTTCTTCCAGCTCGCTCAAGCCACCCGGATACTTGGAGTTTTTGAGCATCCAGTCGATGTGCTCGCGGGAGGTCATTTTGTGTGCTTCGTGATCTTCACCGCCGAGACGTTCAATCAGTTCGTTCAGCACATAAAGGTTCGGTTTGGCTTCGCCCGGGGCGTCGACCAGTTTTGGACCGAACAGGAGGTTCTGGTGTCCGCCGCCTTTGTAGATGTCGTCATGTTCCAGAAACTGGGTTGCTGGCAGGACGATATCGGCCATAAGCGCGGTTTCAGTCATGAACTGCTCGTGGACCACGGTGAACAGGTCTTCGCGGGCAAAGCCTTCTTTTACGAGGGTTTGCTCAGGAGCTACAGACACCGGATTGGTGTTCTGGATCAACATGGCGGTGACTGGTGGGCCATCCATGAGCGCTTCGCTGTCGCCTGTAAGAACCCGGCCTACCTGAGACATGTCGAGTTTGCGGATGGAGCTGTCGTGGAGCGAGTGGGCTTCGACCATGGCCATGTTGAGACCGTAGATGGCACCATTGTTATGAAACGCGCCGCCGCCCTCATATTGATAGTGACCGCCAACAACCGCGATACAGCTGGCGGCATGCATGGAAACCACGCCGTTGCGCTGGCGGGTGAAGCCGTAGCCAAGGCGGAAATAAGTTTTCTTTGTTTCGCCAACCAGCTTTGCGAGTTCTTCGATCTGCTCTGCGGAAAGACCTGTGATCTCGCTGGCCCACTCAGGGCTGCGGGTCTTCAGGTGCTCTTCCAGTTCGGCAGGTGCGTCGGCGTACATTTCCATGTAAGCGCGGTCGGCATAGCCATCGCGGAACAAAACATGCATGACAGCGCAAGCGAGTGCGGCGTCGGAACCCGGTTTCAGGACAAGGCCGATGTCTGCCTGTTTCATGGTCTCGGTCTTATAGACATCGATGACAACGATCTTGGCTTTACGGGTCTTGCGGGCCTTGATGGCGTGGGTCATGACGTTGACCTGCGTCGCCACCGGGTTGGTGCCCCAGATCACAACAGCGTCGGCAAGCGCCATTTCGCGCGGGTCCGGCCCAGCGAGCTTGCCGGTGCCAGCGATGTAGCCAGTCCACGCCATGTTGGTGCAGAAGGTCTGGTACATGCCGGAATAACTTTTGGCGTTGCGCAGGCGGTTGATGCTGTCGCGCTGTACAAGACCCATGGTGCCGGCGAAGAAGTATGGCCAGACGGTTTGTGGGCCGTGTTTCTTCTCAGCCTCCAGGAATTTCTCTGAGACTTCCTGGAGTGCCTCTTCCCAACTGATCTCTTCGAACTGGCCGGAGCCTTTCGGCCCTGTGCGGCGCAAAGGTTTGGTCAGGCGGTCAGGATGATGCAAGCGCTCAGAATAGCGGGCAACCTTGGCACAGATGACGCCAGCGGTATAGTCGTTGTCACGGGTGCCATGAATACGGCCTACACGCCCATCTGCATGTACTTCGACCTCGATTGCGCAGGTGGACGGGCAATCGTGTGGACATGCGGAGGCAAACCTTTGTGGTTTTTCGGGCTTAGACATGCGTGGCGTACTCAATAAAACTGGTGTTCTAGACTTGTTCTCGTTGCACAGACAGATCGCGGGTAACACTCAAATTGTCAAGAAAGCGCAGGCAAAAAATTCTTGAATTGACGATTTCTTGAGGTCCTGCACGGTCTTTGCGGTGTTCCTATATTTCCTAATGCTTGCAAGAGGTGCCTGTTCTGGTCTTTCATAGGGAATGGTTTGAAGCTTGAGGCAGTCCATGTTGCAGGATATCGACGTAATTGCGTGGGATTTTGACGGGGTTCTCAATCGTAACATTATCAATGACCGCTTTATCTGGGTGCAGCAGTTTGAAGAGGATCTCGGCATCTCATGGTACACCTTTGCTCAGGAGATGTTTACGGATGACTTTAACGAGGTTCTGGTTGGGCATGAGGATCTCAGAGACCTTCTCTCCCGTTGGGCGGATAAGACCGGCTATCCCGGCGACCTTGATCATTTCCTGCTGTACTGGTTTGAAAAGGACGCCCACCCGGACTTTGATCTGCTGGCCTTAATGCGCAAGCTTACCAAGACTCATGTCCGCCAGGTGATTGCGACCAACAACGGGGCGCGGCGTACGCGCTACATCGAAGAACAGATGGGTTACAAGGATCGTGTGGAGACGGTGTTTGCCTCCGGGCGTATGGGGGTGGCCAAGCCCAGCGCCGAGTTTTTCATACATGTTACCAAGGCCCTTAAGGTTCCTGCCAACCGGATGCTTTTGATTGACGACCGGGAAGAGAACATTATGTCCGCGTTGGATATGGGGTGGCGGGCGCTGCACTTTACTCCCAACACCCGCGAGCAGATCATCAAGGTGCTTGGGTCGTTTTAGTGCATCTTAGTGGGTCTCTTACTTCCTCACCGCTTCCCATGCCATCTTCACCAGAAACTGCCTGTCTTTATCACAGACAACCCGCTCTGTGCTTAACAGCGTATAGGCTGGACCTACGATGAGCGCGGAGGCAACGGACCATGGGATGGGTTTTACAGCTCCCAGCACTTGCCAGGTGGCATAGAGCGCCTCTCCCTGCAAATGAACGTTCTCCATCTGTTGCTTGATGGTTTCGAACTCATCTTCCGTCTGGGCTTTGACCTTCAGCTCCTCAAAGAGGCGGAACAGATCAGGATTGGCACTGCCCCACCGCAGCAAGCCATTGACGGAGGCTTTGATGGTGTCTTCAGCGCTGGCGGTTTGAGGTGTGTTGCGTGTCTCTCTGGTCCAACCGGCGACGGCCTGATCCCATAGCGCGACGGCGATATCCGGTTTTCCCTTGAAGAAGTGATAGATGCTGCCAGTCGTCGCTCCGCTTTTGTTGCGGATTTGTGCAATCGAGGTGCTTGTGTAGCCCTGTTTTAAAAACAGCTCCAGCGCAGCATCCAGTATGGATTGATATCTGTTGTTTTCATTGGCCACTAGAACACCATTCCAACCCTGACGAGAGTACCGCTCTATCTCAAGTTAGAACGCCATTCTAATATATGAGCGCAGTGTCAGGTCTGCAAAGAAGAACCGTGGCAGTGCAAAGAGACCCTTAAAAGCAATGGAAGGATTTGAACCTGATGCGTCGTGTTTTTGAGTTTACAGGTCTTGCGTGTCTTCACCTGAGAAGCAGCCATCATTCTACGGAGAAACGTCTTCAGAAATTGATGCCTTTTTTCAAATGGTTGGCCAGCACTTCCAGGCTTAGATTTGCCATTTTGTAAAGGTCTTCATGGGACATGCCGTGCTGTACCATGATGGAGAGACCTTCAAAGATCGTTGCGTAGAACTTGGCCAGTGATGTGGCTTCATCATCGGTTTGAAGCTCGCCTTTGCACTGGGTGAATTTGTAGATGAAGTGCTCCATGCCCTCGAGCTTCATCTTGCGCAGCTCCTCCGACAATTCCGGATCCAGCTCAGCAATGTCCATGAGGGTATGGAACCGCATGGCCGTGCCAGCATCATATTGCTCCCGGGAGAGTTCAATAAACTCGTAAAGCACAGCTTCAACTGCCGGGTAAAGTTCTGAGTGGAGCGCGAGCACAGACCGGAGCTGGCGATAGAATTTGGAGAAGTACCAGTGCATGGCAGCTGCACAAAACTGCTCTTTGGTGGCAAAATGCTTCTCGATAAAGTCTCTTGAGCTTCCGCTTGCAACAGCAAGGTCTTCCAATGTGGAATGCTGGAACCCTTGCAGCATAAAAACCTTCACGCAGGAATCTAAGGCGGTTTCGAGTTCAGGTGACAATTCACCATCGCGTATGGGATCTAATGAGGACATGGCGCCAGTATACGTTTTGGGTGGGGGGCAGCAATCTCGTTCTCCCGCTATGGGAAATGAGTACAGAAGAGGTCTCTCCTGTCTTGGTGGATTTCTTTCATCTTCTGTAAAGAGCTAAGGCAATGGGCGGTGAGAAGTCAGGGTCACTCACTTTGATTTCTTCTTGGAGCCCTTCTTTTTCTTGGGTTGGCCGGTCTTCATATGCGCTTCCAGAACGCCGAGGCTCACAACTGCAACCTTGTACATCAGATCACACGGGGTTCCGTATTTGATCAGCTCATAAAGGCCTTCAATCACTGTCAGGAAGTAGTGTGCCAACACCTCGATGTCGGCGTCGTCCTTGAGCTCCAGCTTGCACTGCTTGAACTTGTCGAGAACCTGATGTTCCCAATCATCCTGCAGTTCCTCGAAGGAGTTTTTGACGAACTCATCAACGTTGGAAATGTCAATGAACGTGCGGACAAACAGGCCTTTGTTGGCATGGACCTGATCGCAGCTGATTTCGATGAAGGCAAACAACACCGCTTCCATGGCCGAATAGATGTCCTGGTGCATGGCCATTTCTGCGCGCATGTGGCGGCTGTACTTGATGTAGTACCAGCGCATGGCTGCAGCTGCGAGTTCCTGCTTGGACGTGAAGTGTTCCTTCACGCAGTCTCCCGAGCATCCAGCTGCTTCACCGATATCATCCAGAGTGCAGGTTTCGTAGCCCTTGAGGAGAAAGACTTTGACGCACTGGTCGAAGAGCCTTTCCGCTTCAGGAGATACGTTTCCGCCTTCTATCTTATCGCACGGTCTCATAGCCGCGAGTATATGGTGTCGGCGGGTCTCCTCAACGCTGTTTTGGTCACATGGGAAACAACATTGCAAAGACATAGGGCTTACTGCGCCTATAACTTTCACCATCTGTAAAGGATTAGAAACGATCGCGATTGGGTTATCTTTTGAAGTGCCCTGGCACGCCTCAAAATTCATTATGTTCACCCTATGTTCCAAATCTCATATCGACAGAGAACATAAAGATAACCTTTTAATTGATGCGGTAGGAATCCAGAACTTTCATGCTCATATCAACCACGCGATAGAGCTGTTCTTTTTTGGCGCCATCCTTACATTGACTGGCCAGTCCCTGCAGAGTTGCTGCATAAAAGCGGGCAAGCGTTTCGATATCAGTACCGGTCTTGAGGCTTTCTTTGCAATCAGTAAGCTTGCGCGTGATCGCAACCACCATGGTGTTGCGCAGATCAGTAATCTCTCTGGTCAGAATGCTATCCTGAGTGGAGATCTCCAGTAAGCCAGATGACAGAAGGCATCCGTCTGACTCTGTTTTATCGCAGAGCACATCAATACATTCGTAAAGGGCGACACGAATGGCATCACAGCAGTTGGAATGCATGGCAAAGCCCGAAAGCAGCCTGCGGCCATAGTTTTGCAGGTACCACCTTGTGGCTGCTGCATAGAGTTCTTCCTTATTGGAAAATGCCCCTTCTACGAACTCATGAGGAACACCCATAGCGTCCACGACATCATCTAGGGAAGTGGATTCATAGCCGCGCTTCCAAAACATTTTGACAGAGGCTTCTAACATGGCCTCGATGTCCGGAGATATTGTTTCCACGTGCATTTCATCCTTGATAGGCATAAGTACATATTACGCCGCCATGGATAAAGAACAACCGATTATTAATACTAGGAAAATTACGATTAAGGCCTGATAGACAAGATCCGGACAAATTGAGTATTTCGCCTTTTCGCAGCCTCATTTCGCGCCGGATTTGAGCGTTCTATCTTACAAAAAAGCGGGCTGACACTGAGGGCTGCCAGTCCGCTTGTTCTGATTGTTTTTGCTCACACGCACTAGTGTATGACAGGCTGGTTCTCCAATCTTTCAAGGCTGGCATCAGCGAGATTATATAGGTCGGTGCGATCTACCCCATCACAGGCCTGCTTGATGAGAATAACCATGACTTCGGTATAGAATTCCGCAAGCTCATTGGGTCTAAAACCCGAGGCGAAGCGCTGTTTGCAGTTCTCCAGTTTTTGATAGATGCGTCCGTGGACCTGCTCTTTGAGGTGCGCCATTTCTTTGGAGATAACGCCGTCGGCATCCGAAATCTCCATAAGCTCAACAGAGAGCAAACTGCCATGTGGGCAGTCATCCTCGCAAAACAGCTCAATGCATTCGTAAAGGGCAATGCGGATGGCTTCGACTGGGTTGGAATGCATAGCGAAACCGGAGAGGATCTGGTGCTCGTATCTGGTCAAGTACCATTTGACCACATTGGAGAACAGATTAGCGGTGTCATGAAAGGTTTGGGATAAACGCTCGGTTGGGACGCCCGTCGCTGTACTGATTTGCTCCAGCGATGTTGCTTCCACCCCAAAATTTGAGAACTCATGGATGGAGGCTACAAAAGTTTTTGTCAAACTGATCGGTGTCGGCTGGTTCGTTTTAACGGTCTCGATTTGCATCGAAAATCTCCCGTATCTCTATTGAGCGAGCCTTCAATCTTAAGCTCTTTTATGTATGCAACAACTTACCCTCACGCGAACGGAACTCATCCTTAACAAAGAGGATCGGTTTGTCTCAGCTTTAGTGAAAAATGATGTAACCATCTGTGGCCATGTAAAAATATTAGGCTGAATTTTACGGAACTCTCATTCTGCGAAGGCTGCATGACCTTGCGTCTGCTGTCATCTATTGTGGCGAGACTTTGATATTTTGTCGTGTTGGTAACGCAGCTTGTTACAAAAGCAATCAGGGCGATTACGTGACCAGATTAAAGCGGTGCGCTACGATGGGCCATTATTCCCTGCCCTTATCTCTCAACACAAAAAGCCTTCTAAAAAAATACAACTCAAGGGCGACAAAAGTTGACAGGCACCCTCACCAAAAAAAAGAGCCTGACAGATGTTCATTTCTGTCAGGCTCTTGGGTGGGAGTGTGCTGGGCGTACTCATTTTCGGTAGGCTTCCAGCAGCTCCAGGCTTAAATCTGCCACGCGGTAGAGCTCATCGCTTGGGATGCCGTCTGCTGCCTGACTGGCGAGGCCTCTGAGTGATGTGATGTAAAAGCGCGCCAGTACGGGTATGTCTGCTGTATCCTTCAAGTGGGTCTTATTGCCGTTCAGCTTCACTAAGATGGTGGCGTAGACCTTGCGGCGCAGTGACAGTAGCTCCGAGATCAGGATCCGATCGCTGTTGTTGACTGCTGCCAGTGCATAAGACAGCAGCTTGGCGTGCTCACACTGCTTGTTGCAGAACAGCCCGATGCATTCGTAGAGCGCACCGCGCAGAGCTTCTGTAGGATTGGAGTGAAGCGCGAACTCTGACAGGAGCTGTCTTCCGTACTGATCCAGATACCACATCACTGCAGTGCGATAGAGGTGTTCTTTACTCTCAAAGTTCTCATTGAGGAAATGATAGGAAACACCGGACTGTCGGCACACATCATCAATAGACGTGCGATGGACACCGAGGCGCCAGAATACTTTGAGGGATGCTTTGAGTGCTTCCTGCATTGACTGCGGGAACGTCTCGGTGAAGTTAATGGTATCACTATCCATCGTCAGCCTCCCTTGGTGTTGGGCAATCCATACCAAAAGCATAGGTGACGGGAGACTTGGAACAACAAACTCAAGAGTGCATGGGAAACACCCTTAATATAATCATTCGCGATACTCTGATATATTATGTAAATGACATTCTTTAGTTTGCGTAATATTGCAAAATAAAAATGGCGTGATTGCGTAATTTTATTAGCAACACACGCCAAATAACGCAATTTTTGCGCCATTTCTTTTATCAGAAACGGCGAGATGCCTGTAATACGCTCAAACTGTGTTCTGCGATTTTATGTAGCTCTGTCGGGCAGTTAACGTCTCTTGCCTGGACAGCCATGCCTTGAATTGTGGCACCAAAGAAGCTGGCAAGGGCCGGAAGGTCAGTTCCTTCGACGAACTGGGTTTCACAGGCTTTAAACTTATCGGCGATGATCTTGATGGTTTGCTGGCGCAAATCAGCCAATTTACGTGCCAATGCGCCTTGAGCATTAGAACTTTCGACCAATCCGGTGGCGATCATACAACCAGAAGGATGGTCTCCACCGACGAAAACCTCCACACATTCATAAAGAACGGTCCGGATCGCTTCATAAACACAGGAATGCAGAGCAAGGCCAGACAGCATTTGCCGGCCATAGCTTGCCGAATACCTGTCGATTGCAGCCAGGTACAGTTCCTCCTTGGAGGAATACGCTGCATATAGACTTGGTGGTGTAATACCCATGGCAGTGACTAGCTCATTTATCGAAGTCGCTTCATAGCCCTGTTGCCAGAACAGGATACTTGCGATCTCCAGTATTTTATCTTTATCCAACCGACGGGGTCGACCGCGGGGGGCTTTTTCCATTTCCATAGCGATCACTATATATATTGATTGAAATTTTAATCAATCATAGTTTTACCAAGGGTATTCCTTAGGTTTCTGGCATTATATCACCGCCTTCACCCACACATTACTGATGCATATCAAACTGTTATGCAAAAGCCCGTGGCCCATTTTGCGGTGTTTTCACGCCTGTCTCTCCGGCTAAGGTATAATGACAGATTGTCGCAACCCCTTGCGATCTGCAGAGGCGTACCCCAAAATCACAGAGATAACGAGATCCAGTGCTCAGCTTCCACTATTACGTATGAAATCAGGAAATCGTCTACCTCGCCTCATAAAAAAGAGCGGCACTGAGGCCGCTCTTGATGTTGCTTTCGCTTTGCGGTGTAGCGTTGGTTACGCCTTAACAGCCGCAGAGAGGCCCAGCAGGCTTTTGGAATCGAGCACGTTGTCCAGGTTGGCCTGAACTTTAAACATTCCGCCTTCACCGACCTTATAACCAGCAACGCCGGTACATGCTTTTTGTACAGTCTTACCGCCCATCACTTCAGAGGACAGGCTCATCAGCGCGTTTTGTGCTTCAGTCCGCTGGCCGTAGATCTGAGGTACAAGAGACTTCTCATTTTCTGCGCGCCCTGCGTTCAGGCTCTCTACTTCCATGAGACGCGCTTTGACGGCGGCATCCAGATAACCTGTGCGATCCTTGCCGGACATGCAGTTGATTGCAGGAACGGCTCCGGTTTCATTGGCGATCAGGTTTACCAGCACAGCGACACCGTATGCATTGCCTGCGGAACGGCGCTGCTTGCCATCATTGACCGCCTCATGCAGCTGGGTACTATAACTTTCGAGACGGGCGACTTTACCTGGATCGTTGGCCTCGACTGCATCGGCTTTAGCCTGATCGACCATTTCATCCAGCTTACCAATCAGCGGTTCATTGTGGTTGTCTGCCCATTTCCAGCCGGTGAGACGATCGCCCAGATGCTTTCCGATGCTCCCAGAGAACAGTCCCAGTTTCGCGAAACCATTGACACCCATGCTGAACGGCAGCACTTCGACCTCTACCTTGACTTCCGTCACGCCCACATCCGGCAGATCGACCTTAATGGTCTGCTCGCCCTGAATTCGGTCCCACGCTTTTTGCTGGCCAGTCTCATAGGTTTTTGCTTTGGACGCAGCGGTCAGCAGTGAGGTTGAAACAATCTTCAGTGGGAACGGTTCTCCATTTGGATGATCTGCACGCCACTGAACAATGTCAGAGGTCTTCGTGGACGCCGCTGCTGTTACCACTTCCCGAGTTCTGTTGTCCGCGCCCTCTTTAGCCAAGTCAGCATTATGCTTGACGCCGAACGGGTAGTTCACACCGTGGCGGACTGCAGCGTAAGACGTGGTGTCCCCTTTCAGTTCGCTGACCCAGAGATTGACGGCGTGCTCTGTCTCTGATGTTGCCGTGGAGCTGATGCCGTGCTTTTCACTGGTCTGATAACCAACCTCCAACGCACCCAGTTTTGCGGCAGGTGTGGTGGTAGCTGTGAACGTGCGCTCCGTCGGTGTGGCATCACCAGAAGCGCCCAGTTCTCTTTGAGTTGCGGCATCCAGTTTGACGGTCTCCGTGGTGGTTTGCCAGTTGTCCTTTGTCGTGTTCAGGGTCTGGGTGATATGTGCGGACATATGTTGCTGAAAGTCCTTCTTCAGCGCTTTGACCTCACTCTTGGAGAGCGTCGTTCCTTCAGTAGACGCAGCCAGTTTATAAGCTGAGATGACTTCCTTCTGGATATCTTTGTTCAGCGCTTTAGAGGCTTTAGCGATACCTTTGATATCATCAGGATGTTCTGCAATCTTTGCATCCAACCGATTGAACGCCGCCTTGATGCCCACTTCTGCTTTGATCTCAAAGACATCACTGTTTCCACGAACCCCAGCACTCAGCAATTCTGCAACAGCATACTTTGCGGCTGGTTTTACATGGGTATCAGCTCGTTCCTTGATGTTTTCGACCGATGTAGCAAGGCTCTTGTTATTTTCAGTAAATTCCGCAGTTTTTGCGTTCACCAACTGCTTGGTGGCACCTGTTGCAGCCGGAGCGGTTTCTGCTTGGGATGCGCGTGAAGTACCGGTGAAGAAGGCTTTGACGCGAGCAAAGACACTCTCGGTCTCTCTGCCTTCTGCCGGAGTGTTTACACGTGCTGCCAGGCTGTGATGGGAAGAGCTGGAGAGTTTTTCTCTGACATAAGCAACAATTTTATACAGGCCACCATCATGGCTCCGCACTTCAGTTGATTTTGCAGCTGTGTTTTCAGAGGTATTGGTGTTTACCTGATTTACAGATGTATTTTCAATAGGTTGGACAGTTGTCGATGCCGCGACCGTCGGAATTCCCATGCCTAGTTCCCTTAGTTTTGTCTTTTAGCGGCGCTTTGAGCGCGTTCTTGAGACAAAGCATATGGAAAGCTGAGAGGCGTGATGTGCCCTTTGGCACGCCTGTGGGTTGATTGTCTCTGTTAGACAGAGTTCAAATCAAACATCCCGTTTAAAGGAGCACCCGTGTCGAACTTTCAAACAGCCGCTAATGAATTTCTGGAAAGCATTGATTTAAGCCCGATGCTGGAGGATGACCTTGACGGCGAACTCGTGCTTGAAATTAATCAGAATTTTTCTCTGGTATTCGGCTTTGATCAGACTACTGAAACGTGCGTGCTCCGCATTCTCTTCAATGACTTGCCGACTGATACCCGCGTTCTCACGGAACTGCTGCAAAACAGCAATACGCTTGATGTGGCTGGTTATAATCTGACCTTTGGCCTTGAGGTTGCTCATTCCTCAGCCTATGGCGAAATCCGCATTCCAGACAGCGACATTGACGTGACGCATCTGAAGCAGGTTTTTCCGGTCTTCCTTCAGGTCTCAGAGTGGTATGCAGAAGTGAAAGCCGGTGCGGCCCCTGAGTTGTCAGGCCAGGACCACCCGAAAATGTGGATGTAACTCCTGAGGCTTGCCTCGTGCCTTTGAGACAGAGATAGCGTAAAAACAAAGCCAGCTCCGCACAAACGGAACTGGCTTTGCTAAATTCACTCGGTTTGCTGAGATCAGCGCATGGCTTCTACAGCAGCCTTTGCGCAGGCTGCGTCATTTTCCATGGAGCTGCCCGCAACACCGATACCACCCACCAGAGCACTTTCACCCACAATGATTGGCAGGCCACCTGCAATGCCCAAAATACCCGGGAACTGTTTGAAGACCGGTGCCTTCTCCAGAACCTCGTTCACCTGCTCTGTTGGCATGCCCCAGGACAAAGATGTGTTTGCCTTGAGCGTTGCGCCTTTGTAGCTGGCAGGCAGAGCCTCATCCATGCGTGCAGACGCCACAACATCCTCTCCCCGATCCAGAATAACGATGGACATGTTCCAACCGTTTTCCTTTGCCAGAGCCACACAGGCGCTTACGCCTTTGCCTGCAGCATCAAGGCTCAAATAAGGACGGGTATGGTCCTGAGCGGTTACCGCGCTTGCCACCAGTGCCAGAGATGCCCCTAAAAGAAGCGATTTTGCATTAATATTCATGAATTTATCTCGCGTTCCGTTTTCCCACGTGCGCGCGGACTTAATTTTAAAATTGTGTCCGAAGCAAGGGTGCCCAGCGCAAACCTGAGTTTATCCAGTAACTTTTATGAACCGTCTGCCGATACGATGGAATTTTTGACAAGAAAAGACCCGCCTGACGCAATCAAGCATCAAGCGGGCCTTTTTTGAATTCAGCAGACAGCTGAAATCGATGAGCTAGATTAGCCTACGACTTCGGTGCCGGAGAACCAGTAAGCGATTTCTTCAGCAGCTGTTTCAGGAGCGTCAGAACCGTGTACGGAGTTTTCGCCGATGGACAGAGCGAATTCCTTACGGATGGTGCCTTCAGCAGCATCTGCGGGGTTGGTAGCGCCCATGACTTCACGGTTTTTCGCGATTGCGTTTTCGCCTTCCAGAACCTGAACGATGGTTGGAGCGGAAGACATGAATTCTGTCAGTTCACCAAAGAAAGGACGCTCTTTGTGTACTGCATAGAAACCTTCTGCTTCACGCAGGGACATCCAAACGCGCTTGGATGCAACAACGCGGAGGCCAGCTTCTTCGAGCTTAGCGGTGATAGCACCGGTCAGGTTGCGTTTGGTTGCGTCCGGCTTGATCATGGAAAACGTGCGTTCAATCGCCATCGTTATTACCTGCAGTTTGTCACGAGCTTGCGAAGGGCAGCTCTCATTAAAAATCTTTTTCCTGTAGCGCCTTAACAAAGCGCCACAAAGGTTCGCGCGAGATATACTTAAACTCTCCCTTAAAAAGCAAGAGGGTATATCCGTATTCCCACGTTGTCCTGCGTGAAAACTGCAGAAAACAGGCGATTATGACTCATTGATGACGGTTGTAATGCTGTTATCAGCCCTGCTCCGAGGCACCCCTCCCGTCTCTTCCTTATGGCCCCCTTTGATTTTAAGGGGAGGTTTTCCCAAGGAGGCAATGTCGCGAATGCAGGCTTTTGGCGAAAAGAGTTGAGGTTCCAACACGTTCTGACTCTGCATGGGCCAGATACGTCTTTCGGGTTGCGACTACACGTCTCCCCCTGCTGCTGGTTTTGTTTGAGGTGGGTCAATTTATAGAGGTTCAAAGGCGTGCATTGTTCTTGCAACAGACATAGCAAGAGGACACCCCTATGAAAGCAGCATTTGTAATGTATGCCTCCTATAACAAGTGGGCTAACGATCTATTGCTTCAGGAATGCGACCAGATCACTGCGGAAGAGTACCACCGTGATCTTGGCGTTTATTTCAATTCCATTCATGGCACCATGGATCACCAGTATGTGGCAGATAAGGTCTGGCTCTATCGCTTTACCGGCCAGGGCGACCCGATTGACAGCCTTGACGAACAGTTGACTGGTGACCTTGCAACCTTGCAGGAAAAGCGCCGTCTGTTGGACGACCGTATCTGCTCGGTGATTGATCAGATGCAGGAGAAAGATTTCCTACGCACCATGATCTATCGCACTGTGCGCAAGCCGCTGGTGATGCAGCAGCCCCTTGGCGCGGCGCTGTTCCACTTTTTCAACCACCAGACCCACCACCGCGGACAGGTGCACGCGATGCTGACCCAGTTGGGTCGCACTCCAGCGGCGCTGGACATGATCTACTTCCAGCGTGAGACAGGTCAATGGATGGCGAAAGAAGAGGACATGATTACCGCCTGATCGATCCTTCCCCCGGTTCAGTGGAGGTCCTCTTGTCTCTCCCTGAATGCAAAACATAAAGCAGTTTGCCGTTCTCACTGAACAGGCAAACTGCTTTTTTTGTCAGCCCGCATATACGCTCAGTGAGAGCGCCAGCGTGATCAGCACAAACAGCATGATCACCAACGGCATACAGAAGCGCAGCCATGTATGGTAAGGCACGCGCCCAATCGCCAGACCGCCCATCACCACAGCAAAAGTTGGGTTGAACAGGTTCAGCAATCCGCTGGCTGATTGAAAGGCTGTAACGACAAACTCCGCCCCTACATTTGAAAAACCTGCAAGCGGCGCCATGATGGGCATGGAGAGAACGGCCAGCCCTGATGAGGATGGGACGAAGAACGACAACATCAGCTCCAGCCAAAAGACCACGTTAATGAAAGCAACTTTGCTCAGTCCGCTCAGGACTTGCTCTGACCAGTGGAGCACGGTGTCCGTAATTGAGCCCGCGTCCATGACCACGACAATGCCGCGTGCCACACCAATAATGAGCGCGACGCCCAGAAGATCCTTCGCGCCATCAAGGAAGTTGTCTATATAGGCGTGCTCTCCCATACGGGTGATGAAGGCAATCAAGATGGATGAACCGAGAAACAAGGTCGACATTTCGGCCATCCACCAGCCCAGCGCGGACACGCCATAGACCAGCATGCCGAATGAAGCCGCAAAGATGACCAGCACTCTGGCGTGTGTGTGGGTGAACTGCGGCAGTTCATCTATGGTCACCCCATGCAGGAAGTGCTTTTCGTTGTCTTTTTGCATATCCGCAGTCAGGGACCTGGAGTGGTCCGCTTTGACCTTGGCAGCGTAACGCATGACCCAGAACACGCAAAAGCCCCAGCCTATCGCAAGGATCATGAGCCTTAGGCCCATGCCCTTGGTAAACGGAATGCCCGCCGCATCTGAGGCTATGGCGGTGGCGAAGGGGTTGATGGTTGAGCCCAGCGTTCCCATGCCCGCACCTAGCATGATCACGGCGACACCAGTGAGAGAATCGTACCCTGCCCGGATCATGATGGAGATCACAAGGGCATAGAAAGCCAGCGTTTCCTCTGCCATACCATCAACTGTGCCACCTAAAGCGAACAGGGCCATCAGGATGGGGATCATCAATCTCTCCCGCCCTTTTAGCGCCAGCATGACATGAGCTATTCCGGCATCGATTGCTCCGGTACGCTTGACCACCATGAGATAACCGCCGATGACCAGCACAAAGACGGCAACATTGATGGCATTGGCCTGTCCGGTCTTGGGGTTATAGAGGCCGGCGATCGGCGCCATGAGAACATCTATGGGGCCTTGCGGGTTTCTTGCCACTTCGTGATAGCTGCCTGGCACCGGCACTTCCTTACCCAGCTCTGCGTTCAACGTGCGATCATATGTGCCCGCCGGTATGAACCAGGTTGCTATTGCAACCAGAATCGTTAGCGTGAACAAAATTGTAAACGCGGTGGGGAATCTGGATTTTGACATGAGAAGCGCCCGAATGATGGTGGTGACCGTCCTTTGCGTTGCTTGTGATTAAAGCTGCGAATTCTGCTGTTTGGCACTCCCCTTTTCAAGGGGAGAACAAAGCGCTTTTCTCCGTTGCATCTGGCCTAATTTCTGAGGTGGTTTTATGGGATCTTCAAAGAAGATCATTGTGGAGGTTGATGGGTCGTCTCTTCCAGAGGATGTTGCTGCCACCTTTAGTGCTTATCCGGAGGACAAACGCGTGCGCCTACTGGAGCTGCGTTCTTTAATTTTGGACTGCGCCCAGCGTCTCTTTGGCCCTTCCTCTTTCACTGAGACCCTGAAATGGGGCGAGCCATCCTACCGTCCTTTGCCCAAACACGACGGCACCAGCGTACGCCTGCATTGGAAGCCCAAATTTGGCAATCAGGTCGGGCTGTTTGTTCATTGCCAGACAACGCTCATCGCCGACATGCGCGCGCTTTATGGCGATGAGCTCTCATTTGAGGGAAACCGGTGTTTGTGGGTGCCCTCGAATGGCGATTATCCTCGTGATGCGGTTGAGCATTTTGTGGCTGAGGCGTTCAGGTATGGGAAGAAGGCATAAGCCTGAGAACCGCTTACCTTGCCAAATCGGGACAAATCCGCATAGTTGTTACCTTAGCTTTTCTAAGTCGTTTTTCAGTTTTCACTGGGAGGCTTTTCATCTCATCAAGTGTTCCAGTAGCTGTGACGGAAATGCTTCCGGCTCGCCAACGTCACTTCTCGCTAAATAGATAATCGAGGCAGCGGATTGTGCTGCCTGATAATTGGTGCGTTATGACGAACGATCAAATTGGCATTTCCATGCGCATTGGCGCGACAGTTTTCTTCACCCTGATGGTGTTGTGTGTGAAGCTGACTTCTGGAACGATCCCGCTTGGACAGGTGGTTTTCTTCCGCAGTGTGATTGCCTTGATCCCACTGGTCCTCTTCTTGCGGCTCACAGATGACTTTCCCGGCGGGCTCAGTACCAAGCGGCCTTTTGGGCATGTTACGCGCTGTTTATTTGGGGCGGCGGCGATGTTCGCCTCGTTTGCAACCATCCAATACCTTCCTATCGCAGAAGCAACGATCATTGGGTATGTGACGCCTATCTTCACGATGATATTGGCGCGTATCGTTTTGGCGGAACAGGTGACTGCAACGCGTTGGATCGGCGTAGCACTCGGCTTTTCTGGCATTTTGCCACTGGTCCTGCCAGACCTGACGGGTACTAAGGCCAATGAAGAGTATCTCATTGGTGTTTCGCTTGGCTTCATCACGGCGATGCTTACGTCAGTGGCTATGATACAAGTTCGTAGCCTAACCAAGACTGAGAATGCTGGCGCGATTGCTTTTTACTTCGCCTTCACCTGTGCGGTGCTCGGAGCTGCGACTTTTCCTTTGGGATGGTCTGCACCAAGCATGGAGGAATATGCCTTGCTTGTTGGAGCAGGTTTTGCTGGTGGCATTGCGCATATTCTGATGACACTGGGTTACAAGTACAGTGAAGCCTCCAAGCTGGCTCCCTTTGAGTATCTCTCCCTTGTGTTTGCTGTGCTGGCGGACTTGATGATCTTCGACATTGTTCCAGCCAGCAATTTTTATGTGGCCGCTGCCTTTATCTTCACATCTGTGAGTTTTGTGGCCATAAAAGACCGGCGAAAACCTAAGCCAGCACAGACCTGACAATCCTCATAGATCCAGGGGACCGTTGCCTATGTGCCGAGTGCATGTACAAATTTGCGCGCAGCGGTGTTTCTCCCCTTGCTAAACAAGAGGTTTGCGGGCAAACAGCGTGGCATGCTTCAGGTTTCTAATCTTACATACCGCATTGCCGGGCGTCTTTTGATCGACAATGCCTCCGTTACTATTCCAAGTGGTGCGAAGACCGGTCTGGTTGGGCGCAACGGCGTCGGCAAATCCACGCTGTTCAAACTGCTGTGCGGTGAGCTGTCCGTTGAGAGCGGCAGTGTGCATATGCCACAAAAGGCGCGTGTGGGTCAGGTGGCTCAGGAAGCGCCGGGCACGCAGGAATCCCTTTTGGAAGTGGTTCTGGCGGCTGATACGGAACGTACCGCTCTTTTGGCTGAAGCCGAAACGGCTGAGGATGCGCACCGGATTGCTGAAATTCATACGCGTTTGGTCGACATTGAGAGCCACAGCGCTGAAGCGCGGGCCTCTGCGATCCTGAGCGGGTTGGGCTTTTCTTACGATGAGCAGCAGCAGCCGTGTGCCAACTTCTCCGGTGGTTGGCGTATGCGTGTTGCGCTTGCGGCCCTGTTGTTTTCCAAGCCAGACCTGATGCTGCTTGATGAGCCGACCAACTACCTCGACCTTGAGGGTACGATGTGGTTGGAGAACTTCATTGCGCGTTATCCGTACCAGGTTGTTCTGATCAGCCATGATCGTGATCTTTTGAACAATGCGGTTGATAGTATCGTGCACATGGATGGTGGCAAGCTCACCTTCTATCGCGGTGGCTATGACAGTTTTGACCGTCAGCGCCGTGAAACCATTTTGCTGCAGAAGAAGGCGGCAGATAAGCAGGAAAAGGCACGCAAGCACATTCAGAGCTTCGTTGACCGTTTCCGCGCGAAGGCCACCAAAGCGAAACAGGCGCAATCTCGCATCAAGATGCTTGAGAAGATGCAGCCGATTTCCGTGTTGGATGAAGGATCAGGGCTGGAGCTGCACATTCCGCAACCTGAAGCCAAGCTTTCCCCACCGATCATCAAGCTGGAACAAGCTTCTGTTGGCTATGATGACACGGTGATCCTGAAGAACCTTACGCTGAACATTGACCATGATGACCGTATTGCTCTTTTGGGAGCCAATGGTAACGGTAAGTCGACCTTCGCCAAGCTGATTGCAGGGCGTCTTGGTTTGATGTCTGGTGATATGACTAAGGCCACCAAGCTGAGCACTGCGTTTTTTGCGCAGCATCAGCTGGATGACCTGATGCCGGAAAGCAACCCGATTGAGCATGTGCGGCCACTGATGCCGGGTGCGCTGGAGTCCAAAATCCGCGCTCGTGTGGACCGGTTTGGTTTGCCGACTGACCGTATGCTGACCCCTGCCAAGGATCTTTCCGGTGGGGAGAAAGCCCGGTTGCTGCTGGGTCTTGCCACGTTCCACGGCCCGAACCTTGTTATCCTCGATGAGCCGACCAACCACCTTGATATCGACAGCCGCGAAGCCCTTGTGCACGCGATCAACGATTATGACGGTGCGGTCATTCTGATCAGCCATGACAGGCATCTGGTAGAGGCCTGTGCAGACCGGCTGTGGCTGGTTGCTGATGGCGGTGTTAGAAACTTTGACGGCGACATGGCGGAGTACCGCAAGTTGATCCTGAAGGGCGACAGTGGCTCCAAGTCCAAAGTCGCGGTTGATGAGGACAGCGAGAAAGCGAATGCACAGGCTCGCCGCAAGGAAGCAGCTGAGCGCCGCGCCAAAACAGCACCGCTGAAGAAGAACATTGAAGCTGCAGAAAAAGAGATCTCCAAGTACCAGAAGTACATCAAAAAGCTTGATGCCCTGCTGGCTGATCCTCGCATCTACACCGAGGCACCGGACAAAGCGAAACAACACGCCATCCGCCGTGCTGCCTATGTAAAGGTGCTGGAAGAGACCGAAGAGACCTGGCTGAAGATGTCTGCTGAACTGGAAGAGCTGACAGGCAGCTAGGCCCTGAGCTTTCGTGATATTGTTATGAACCCGGGGCTGGAAACAGTGCCGGGTTTTTTGTTGTAGTTAGCAGGAGACTTATACGTCAATGTCTATAGCGGAATCCCCTGAAGGGAAAGAATTACGGACCCCAAATATCATCAGTATCGTTAGTATCAAGGCGAGGCAGGCAATCATAAGAGCGGCAAAGTAAACATCACTTGGCGTCCTGGTACAGACATTTCCCTTGCATTTCATGGATACCAGGAACGGGTCACGCCCTTCACTGTTACTGCTCAATGCAAGCAGCTTTGAGTATGCTCTGTCACCGAAGACATAACTTTTCTCTTGCCCATCCATGACTACCATGGCGTCTCCGGCGACCATAAGATTGAGCTTTCCAAACTCAACAATGAACTCTTGTGGCTCCTGTTTGTATGAGCTCGTATAGCTCATAACAGGCCACCAGGCTTGCACTGGAAAGAAAGTGTGCACGAGGACCGGCAAACATACCAACAGCCCAAGTTTTACCAGTGGCTGCTTCATCAAGCTTTTTCCAAATAAATAAAGCAATAAAAACAATAACTTAATTGATATTTCTAATATACAGATTCACCAACCTCACAAATTGATTCAAGTGAAACGCTCACACCATGTTAGGCCTCGGAAACGAGTTTTGACAGGGTTTTCACTCGGTCGTTCCTCGAACCTGTCAGCTCCACCGTTTCGGGCAGGACATCCAGCAATCCGAGCGCATCATCGCGGAGGATTTCCTTCAGGCAGATGTCGGTTTGCTTCCGGAGTTTGGGATATTCGATAGTGGTGGTGATCTCATCTGGTGAGGTGAGCGGAAGGAAGACGATCAGGTCCAGTGTGGTGAGGGCTTGTTCGATTTGTCTCAGGAGCTGACCTGATGGTTCCCATTCATCGCCGTCCTGTTCACTCAGCACGTCCAGATAGGCCATGAAGTCCAGCGGGCAGCGGTCAAAGATTATGTTTTGCTCTGCGCTGGCTGTAAGTATCGTTTTCAGGTTGTGGCTCAGCTGCTCTGTGAAATCTTCGATGGAAGGCTCACTCGAGAGTGCAACGCCCTGTTCTGCAAGCTCCCAATAGGGTTCCTGAACGGCTTCATAGTTCCGATGTTGATCGACAAAGTCCTCTATGAGTGTTGTTTTGCCGATCCCGTGGGTTCCTGAGATTGCGACCCTCATGTTGCCCCCTTAAAGACAAAAGCGCCTCTCTCCATACCCGGAGTGAAGCGCTTGATTATCTGGTTGTTATTTGCAGGCGCGATATCTTAGGTGCTGCGTTTTAGTTCCAGCCAGATGTGTGGGATCTTGCGGCCATCATCTTTGTGTTGGACGAAGGTTTTTCTCGCAATCTCTTCGAAGTCGTCATCGTAATATTCAGCGATCTCTTCGTCGGTCAGTGGCCATGGCGGGCCTGAGCGGTCGCCGGTGCCATCATAGTACCGCCCGAGGATAATCAGCGTGCCGCCGGGGGCGACGAGGCTTTTGAGTGGCTTTACCACATCACCGCGCATTTCAATTCCGATGGCCTGCAGTGTAAAGCATTCGTAGACCAGATCGAACTTGCCAATCCAATCTGCTGGTGGGTTGAACAGGTCCGCACAACGGAATTCGACTTCACCAGATGGGAAGCGCTTTTGCGCCCACTCTATTGCCGTGGGCGCTACGTCGAAGGCGGAGGTTTTCCAGCCTGCCTCATGCAAAGCATTGGCGTTGTCGCCCAGCCCGCAGCCCACATCCAGTGCGGTGCGTCCCTCACCTTCGTTTTGTTCCAGCCATTCCACCAATGGTGCTTTTGGCTTCAGTTCAGCCCACGGGATCTCGTTGGTGTCGCCATCGGCGGTGGTGTAGACCTGCTCAAACCAGTTTTTACGGTTTTCCCAGCCCCCACCATTTGCGCCTTCCAGCGTATCCAGACGCGCGCGCAGCTGTTTTCGATGGTCTATGTCGTCAGTGGTCATGCTTTACGATCCCATCCGCCATTGTCGGTCTGCGCCCAGTATGTGAGTTCATGGTCGCCGTTTTTGACCTCCAGCCAACGCTGCCGGGCTTCTTGCAAGGCATCCTGATCGTTGCCGTCAAACATATAAACGACGCGCTTGTACTGCGCCGGATCTGGCAGAGGCGCGCGGTCTACAAGAAAGCGGACAATTGCCTCATTGGGATTGTCGTTTTCCGTTGTCAGGTAGATGGGCTGAAATTCCGGATGGCCTTCCTTTTTGGTGCCATGAGGCAGGAAACCATCGTCTGAGTAGGTCCAGAGATAAGAATCAATGGCATCACACCGTGCTTCCGTTCCAAACTGGATGGTGACAACCCATTCTCTCTCCAAACACTTTTCAAGGAGAGTGGGCAATGCCCGTTCCAGCGGAAATTTAGAGAGCTGGTAGAACAGCACTTCACTCATATTCTGGTTTCCCGTTTATCCGGCAGGCTTTTTGCGTCCTGCAGCCCGATACGTCGTGCGTCGCATGCTGCATCAGGCTGCGCATGGAATATGTAAAGCCCAAATCACAGTGTTTCTCAATTGACCACATTTTATCCTAAAAATTGTCGTGAATGATCCCAATTACATCGGGATATTCATAGGAATCGTTGATAAACCCAACCCAGACGCTTTAAAGGGCTAGACTTAACCTCATTCCTGGGGAATTTCGGTGTGGTGTTAAGCTTAGCGAAACCGACGCCAAATTATGGAGGGTGAAATGCTCTCATCTCTGTGGTGTTGTGGGACCGCAGGCATTGTATATTTAGGAAACGACCAAATGGCAGCGCGTATTGTATTGTTTTTTGCTCTTGTATCCGGTCTTGTTGGCGTAACTGCTGCAGTGGGTGCAATGCTTCCAGAAGCCTCCAGCTCCTGTTCTCATTATCAGACCTGCTGATTGACTGGAAAGCCAACTAACTCTTTCAAATATAAAATTTTCTTTGAATATAGCGTTTAGCGCATTGAACTCTTTTAAGATCAAGAATGCCCCTCTTCAGTGTGAAGTGGGGTTCTTTTTTTGCCGTCGTCGAGAAGTCTCTGTGTCTCAGTGATGAGCAGCAAAAAAGGCCAGCCACAGCTTCTGTGACCGGCCTTTGTTCGTTTAATTTAGCGCAGGCATTTTGTTGCCTGAAGCAAGGCTTAGCCTTCGTAATGATCTTTGATCATGCGGTTCAGTGCGCGCACGCCGAAGCCAGATGCCCAGCCCTGCGAGATTGCGTTTTTCTTGGAGCCCATTGCAGTGCCGGCCACATCGATGTGTGCCCACTTAGCCTCATTCGTGTGACGCTGCAGATAAACAGCTGCAGTGCTTGCACCACCCCAACGACTGCCGCCGGTGTTGCGCATATCTGCATTTGGAGTGTCGACCATCTTGTCGTACTCATCACCCAATGGAAGACGCCACATTTTTTCTGCAGTGGTTTCACCAGCTTCACAGATCTGCGCAGCCAGCTCATCATCAGCAGAGAAGACACCTGCGCGGTGGCCACCCAGAGCAACCAGACAAGCGCCAGTAAGGGTTGCGAGGTCTACCATGAACTTCGGCTCAAAGCGGCTTTGAGTGTACCAAAGCGCATCACCCAGCACCAAGCGGCCTTCCGCATCGGTGTTGAGGATTTCAACGGTCTGACCAGACATGGTTTTGACGATGTCGCCCGGACGGATCGCGTTGCCATCTGGCATATTTTCCACCAGACCCAGCACGCAGATTGCGTTGACTGCGGCTTTACGGCCAGCAAGAGCTTTCATGAGACCGATGACAGCTGCCGCGCCGCCCATGTCACCCTTCATGTCTTCCATGCCAGCGCCCGGCTTCAGGGAGATACCGCCTGTATCAAACACAACGCCTTTACCAACGAATGCGATTGGAGCTTCGCCTTCCTTGCCACCATTCCATTTCATGATAGCCAAACGGGAAGGACGAACAGATCCCTGACCAACGGCCAGTAGCGCATTCATGCCCAGTTCCTGCATCTCGGCTTCGTCAAGGATCTCAACTTCCACGCCGAATTCAGAGAGCTGTTGTGCTTTTGCAGCGAACTCAACCGGGCCAAGTGTGTTGGCAGGCTCATCAACAAGAGTACGTGCGAGCAGTGTGCCTTCTGCTACAGCTTCAGCTTCTGCCCAGAGTGGCGCCACTGCTGCTGCATCCTGCACCTTCAACGTGATTTCGCAGGCTTTGTCGCCGTCTGCTTCTTTCTTAACAGTGCGGTAGGTGTCGAACTTGTAGCCACGCAGCAAAGCGCCCTGCGCAAAATCTGCTGCCTGCTGAGCAGTTGCTGCTGCTGGGAAGGTCACTTCTGCACCTTCTGCTTTGAGCGCTAGCAATTTGCCCGCAACTTCACCGCCCAGATTAACCCAGTCCTGCTCTTTCAGATCGTCAACTTTGCCAAGGCCTGCAACGATCAAACGGTCTGCATCCATACCTTCTGGAGCGAGCAAGTGCATGATGCCGGACTTCTTACCTGTGAAATCAGCAGTTTTCGCTGCGCGCTCAACAGTTTTTCCAGCAGAGCCCATCACACCCTCAGCTTCTGCTGCAAAGCTGAGTTCTTCACCTGCAAAGACGACCTGAACGGGTGCTGTTGCATCAGAATACTGCGCGATCTTAATGGATGTGAATTGCGTCATTATATCGTTTCTTTCCTTGGGATGACCTGCGATAGGCAATTTCTAGCAGAATATGCTAGCGACCACAGGCGGACGCGTGGTCCAGCTACTCTTAAAATTCATCGCAGAACATGGCGCGATAATGGTCCTGTTTCAAGGCTATGTGAAGAAACTTGCGAGTTTATTCATTAAAAGATCCGGTGATCCGGCTTTCTGCCGTATTCCGTGTTATTGAGTGGACTTGAATCATTTTGCGGCTTGGCCTCTCCCATAACGAACAAGAAAAGGTTCTGTTGCACGGCACAATGAAAACTATTGAACGCTACATCGTCAAACGCAGCTTTACCGCCTTTATTGTGACACTGGCCGCCATGACTGGCGTCGTCTGGTCCACCCAAGCGCTGCGCCAACTGGATCTTGTCACCTCAAAAGGCCAGACCCTTCTGCAGTTTGGTTACATCACTGCACTGGCTCTGCCTTTCCTCATCCTGATCGTTGCCCCCTTCGCAATGATGCTGGCGTTTATAATCGTGCTTAACAGCATGTCCCGCGACAGTGAGCTTATCGTCATCAATGCTTCGGGCGCTTCCAAGTCGCTTGTTCTTCGGCCAATCTTGGTGTTCTCGCTGATGATCACGGGCCTGATGTATTTCCTGTCCATATATCTATCCCCGGCAGGCTTGGCAGAGCTGCGCAATGAGGTGACACGTGTGCGTGTTGATCTGGTCGCCAACATCATCAAGCCCGGGCGTTTCATTCCGATTGAAGAGAATCTGACCTTCCATATCCGTAACAGAAGCGGCGATGGGGTCCTTGAAGGCCTTTTGCTGGATGATGCCCGCGATCCGGAGACCTCATTTACCTACACGGCTGAAACTGGGCGAATTATCGAGGCTGCGGACAAAACACTGCTTGTCATGATTGATGGGACGATCCAACGCCGCCCGAAAGGTGGGCAGGATATGTCCATCGTCAGCTTTGAGAGTTATGGCTTCGATCTGTCCTCGATGATTCCCGAAGCTCGGGAGCCAACATTCAAGGCAAGTGAGCGCCCGACCTTCGAATTGCTGAGTGCAAGCCCTGATGATTCTTACGCTGCAAAGCATTGGGACAAGCTAGTTGTGGAATTCCACGACCGTTTAAGTGTCCCGCTTTACCCCATTGCTTTTGGCCTGATCATCTATGCTTTCCTGGGTTCACCCAAGACCACTCGTCAGGACCAAGGCCTTGCAATAACAACAACAATTGCAGTTGTGACCTTGCTGAGAACGGCAGGTTTTGGCGCAACGCTCATCGTGAGTTCGGCTCCAGATATGTTCCCATTGCTCTACGCAATCCCAATAATCGCAATTGCGCTTGCTGCGTGGTCCATTAGCCTGAACAGAAGACCTTGGTTTGTTCAGCGTCTGGTCGATGGAACACAAAGCCTCTTTAATGGCATTGGTCGTGTGTTCTCCAAATTGGTAGGCCGCAAGAACCAAGGGACAGCAGGACTGTAATGACCGGAAGAACGCTTAGTCTTTACATATCCAAACGGTTTTTGAAGTCGATTCTGGCCCTCTTTCTGTTTGCCGCAGTGTTGATCTTGCTGTTTGACGTGCTTGAGCTTGTTCGCCGTGGTGGCGATCGTGAAGGTTTCTCCCTTCTGCGCATTGCTGCAATCTCTGCCTTGCGTGTTCCACTTCTGCTTGAACAAGTTATTCCGTTTGCCGTCCTTTTTGGCTCCATCTGGGCGTTTGTCACGCTCTCCAGAAGTCTTGAGCTCGTAGTTGCACGTGCAGCTGGTATTTCGGTCTGGCAGTTTACTGCCCCTGCTCTTCTGACTGGCCTGTTCATCGGCATTGCTGCTGTCATTGGCTACAATCCTGGCGCGGTTTATCTGCAGCAGAAGTCAGATGAAGTGGCCGAAGGCTTGTTCAGTGTGGAGCAAACTTATTTACTGGAAGGATCTGGCGAGGTTTGGCTGAGGCAGAATGGCACCGATGGTGAATCAGTTCTTCACGCACGCCATACCAGCGGGCAAGGCGCAACACTCAATGGCGTCACGATCTTCTCATTTGATCGCCAAGGCCAGTTTTCAGAGAGAATCGAAGCACGGCGAGCCATCCTAGCTGAGGGCATGTGGCGCCTCACTGATGCAGTTGTCTATGCTGTCGACACTGATCCACAGCATTATGGGAACTACTCTGTCAGCACTTTTTTGACCCCAACCGAGGTCAAAGAGAGCATAGGGTCGCCGGAATCTATTAGTTTTTGGAGTCTTCCACGCTTTATTGAGTTATCCCAAAGGGCTGGACTACCCGCGTATAGGTATTCTTTACAATATCAGACTCTTCTAGCCAAACCCCTGTTACTTGTGGCAATGATTGTCATTGCTGCTGCTGTTTCGCTGCGTGTATCGCGTTTTGGGGGGATTGGCCGCTTGATCGTTTGGGGCATTGTTGCTGGTTTCGTGCTTTATGCCGTTTCCGAAGTCTCGAAGGATCTGGGCGGTGCTGGAATCGTTCCCACAACGGTTGCAGCATGGGCACCTGGCGTATTTGGGGTTCTTATGGGTTTTACTATTCTGTTGAATCAGGAGGATGGTTGATGGGTTCGGCCTTGATCCTGAAACAGAAAATCAAGCGAGTTGGTGCTGGCTGCGTATCGCCAGAATACCTTCGCACTGTCTCTGCAGTTGCTCTGCTGTGCGGCGCTGGCCTTACGGTCCTCAGCGCGCCTGTTGCTGCGCAGATCGACCTCTCACAGTCTGCCCAGCAGGCTGTTGACACGTCTCAACCAATGTTGCTTGAAGCTAAAGAGCTTCGCTATGATTTTGACAATGATGTCATTATCGCGACGGGTAGTGTTGAGATCTATTTTGACAACTACACATTGCTCGCAGATCGTGTGACTTACAATCGTAAGGACGGCAAGTTTTCTGCGCACGGCAATGTGGAAATGACAGAGCCTGATGGCAATCTCATTCTTGCAGACAATCTGACTTTGAGTGACGATTTCTCTGAGGGCTTCGTCAATGCTTTGCAGATTGACACTCCTCAGTTTACGCATTTCGTTGCCGAGAGCGCCGAGCGCTCTAATGACAACGTCACCACACTGAGGAATGGTACTTATTCTGTCTATAAGAAGGCGCCCAAGCCTCCGTTATGGCGGATCAAGTCAACAACGATCATCCACAATCAGCAAAAGCAACGCATCTATTTTGAGGGTGCTTCTATTGAGCTGTTCGGAAATACGATCGCTAAGATCCCTTACTTCTCAATTGCTGACCCATCAGTCGGCCGGAAATCTGGCTTCCTTCTTCCGCGCTTTGTCACCAAGAACCGCCTTGGTTTTGGTGCAGCGATTCCATATTACTGGTCTCTTTCACCGACTTACGACCTGACCGTCACGCTCTCTCCGCTTTCGCAACAGGGTGTTTTAGGCCAGTTGGATTGGCGTCAAAAGCTTGAGACTGGATCTTATAATGTGTCATTAGGTGGGATATCACAAGCCGACCCAAGCGCCTTTAGTGGCTCAAGCGGTGATGTGCGCGGACGGTTTATCGTCAATACGAACGGTAGCTTTGATCTGAGTAGCCGATGGGATGCTGGGTGGAATATAACCTATGCGACTGACCGAGCATTTCGTCAAGACTACGGTTTTGCCAAATTTGGTAGTGCACAAGAGGTATCTCGGCTCTACTTAAGCGGGGAGACTAAACGCAATCTCTTTGATGCAAATGCGTACGCCTTCCAAATTTCACAGGAAGACAATCCGAGTCCAACACAACCGATGAATCCGATCGGACCATTCTCTCAGGTCAACGCTGACTTGCAAGAGAAGCAGCCTTTTGTTCATCCTGTCATCGACAACGCTATCTATTTCGAGAAATCAGTGATTGGTGGCCAGTTGAGTTATGATGGCAATTTAACGAGTCTGACACGCGAAACAACTGATGCGTTCTCTGTGAATGGCCAGAATCGTTTTCGTGGTGTGGAAGGAACGTTTACTCGTCTAAGCGCAAATCTGACCTGGCAGCGTACACTTATCGATCCTATTGGGCAGGTGTTCACACCATTTGCCTATGCGAAGACCAACCTGTATTTCCTCGCAAATGCAGATGATAATGTGACCGCTCTTTCAGATGAATCTGTTGTTTTCCGCGGGATGCCTGCAGTTGGTTTGGAATACCGTTATCCATTCCTTGCTACATTTAACGGCGGCAATCAGGTTATCGAGCCGATCGCACAGATCATTGTTCGCCCCAATGAAGCAGCAATCGGAGAGCTGCCAAACGAAGATGCACAGTCCATCGTGTTTGATGCTTCTACTCTGTTCGAGTGGGATAAATTCTCAGGGTTTGACCGTAACGAGGGTGGCACTCGTGCAAACTTAGGTTTGCAGTATAAGCTGCAGTTTGACAAAGGTTCATTCATCAGTGGTTTGTTTGGGCGTTCTTTCCAGCTTGCTGGACGGAATTCCTATTCTGTCCCGGGCATTCTGGATTCGACTGGCGACTCTGGTCTGCAGACTGCCGGATCTGATTACGTTACAAGCCTATACTTCGACACCAACACAGGATTCCGTGTTGGTGGTAACGCACGCTTTAGCGAGCACGACTTTGGTGTCGAGCGAGCAGAAGTTAGCGCGAGTGGTCGTTATGGTCCTGCTTCGACGGTCCTGTCCTACGCCTACTTGGCGGAGCGTCCAGATGCCGGGATTGATGAACAGCGCTCTGAGCTTGTTGGTGCTTTGAATCTGAACTTGCAGGAAAACTGGCGGGTCTTTGGGTCACTACGTTATGACATGATCAACGAGAACATTGTTCAGGACACTATTGGCCTTGGTTATGATGATGAAGGTTTCTCCGCTTCACTCTCCTACGGCGAGGACAGAAGTCGGAACAATGGCGAGCCAGTTGAGCGGATTTTCTTCTTCCGATTCGGCCTCAGAACGATTGGTGATACGAGCCTTTCGACCTCAACTTCTGACTCATCCCCAAATGATTGAGTAGGTATATGAGCTTAAACCTCTGGCTGTGCACAGGAAATAGCCAGAGGCATGACAGAATGTCGCCTACATTTGTTATTATTAGTTTGAATAAATTTTTCCGGGCTGCACCCTTCTAATTTGAGTCAAGCTGTGCCAAATATGCACCAGTGCTATCTAGGGAGCGTCCATTGAGGGCAGTCGCCTTTGGGACGGAGAGCTTAACAAAATGAAACTTACTCGCTTCTGTGCTTCGCTTGTTGTTGCTGCCAGCATGCTGGCGCCACTTGGTCCGATGCTTACTTCTGCGGAAGCCGCAAGTAAAATCGTTGCTGTCGTCAATGGCCGTCCGATTACCAGTTATGAACTGCAACAGCGGTCTAAGCTTATCACGCTCACCACGCGGGCACCGTCCAGCGTTGCCAAAAGAAAAGCTAAGGATGAGCTGATTGACGAAGCGCTGAAGCTTGAAGAAGCAAAGCGGGTCGGAGTTTCAATCGCTGACAAGAAAGTAGACGATGCTTTTGCAACGATCGCACAGCGCGTTAAACTCTCCCCTTCTCAATTCAAGCAAGCCCTTTCTCAAAGCGGCGTAAATCCGCGCACATTGAAAAATCGTTTGCGTGCTGAAATTTCCTGGTCTGAAGTTGTCATGCAGCGTTTTCGCGCGACCGTTCGGATTAATGAATCAGATGTGATTGCTGCGCTTCAGGGCAAAGAAAGCAAAGATGACAATGGCTCAACCAGCGTTGAATACGATCTGCAACGCATCATTTTTGTCGTTCCTAAGAAATCCAGCAAGTCCTTCAAAAACAAGCGCGTCTCCGAAATGAAGAAGCTTAGAGCCCGCTTCACTTCTTGTGAAGAAGGTACGCGTATTGCATCAGGATTGAATGAAGTCATCGTGCGTCCAATCGGTAAACGTCTTGAAACTGATCTGCCCGCTGCCTTCGTGCAAAAGCTGAATAAGATCTCTATTGGCCGCGTCACAGCGCCTACCCCTGTAGACTCCGGATTTGAGATGATTGCTCTTTGTGGTAAAGAGACAATCAACAGTGATGCGACTGCGCGAAGCACTATCGAGGGCGAGTTGCGGAATAAAAAAGGTCAACAGCTTTCTCGCCGTTACCTTCGTGACCTACGCTCCAATGCTGTAATCGAGCAGCGCTGATCGCCTGATCAGCAGCAGGAGATGTTTTTTTATTATGCGCAGAGTGAAATTGGCGCTCGCCCTGACAATGGGCGAGCCTGCAGGTATTGGACCTGATATCACGCTTAAAACGTGGAAAGTTCGCTTTGAACAAGCTGTTCAGCCGTTCTACGTCCTATGCGATCCAGAGCTTCTCAAAGCTCGCGCAAAGCATCTCGGATTGAAAATTCCAATCAAAGTGGTGGAACCAGAAGCAGCCTGTGACTGCTTTGATGAAGCACTTCCTGTAGTTCCGCTCTCAGGTCCGGTGCAGGTTAGTCCTGGGGCCCCGTCTGGAACGAATGCTGCCCTTGTCATTGAATCCATCGAGACTGCGGTGCGGCATGTGAAGGATGGCAGAGCTTCTGCCGTCGTTACCAATCCAATCTCCAAGAAGATCCTATATGATTCGGGTTTCCATCACCCTGGTCATACCGAGTTTCTCGGCGATTTGGCAAAGACCTACTGGGATAAAGAGGTCGAGCCCATTATGTTGCTGGCAGGCCCAGAACTGATGGCCGTTCCGCTTACTGTCCATGTTCCATTTGTGGATGTGCCAAAGCTGGTGACAAAAGATCTCATCATCACCCGCTGCCGAGCGATCAACAAAGACATGATTGAGCGGTTTGGAATCTCCGCGCCGCGTATTGCTATTGCAGGTCTCAATCCTCACGCTGGTGAAGGTGGTTCTATGGGTACGGAAGAGATCGAAACGATTTCTCCAGCTATTGCCCAACTGCGCAGTGAGGGCATAGATGCACGCGGCCCATTGCCCGCTGACACCATGTTCCATAGTGAAGCGCTGGATACCTATGATGTAGCCGTGGCCATGTATCATGACCAAGCGCTTATACCAGTCAAAACTCTGGCCTTTGATGAAGCTGTGAATGTGACACTAGGCCTCCCCTATGTGCGCACATCACCTGATCACGGGACCGCATTTTCTATTGCGGGAACGAATAAGGCCTCTCCAAACAGCTTGATGGCTTCCTTGCGTCTTGCAGCAGCCCTCGCACAACCTGAGCTCGTTTAATGGCACAAATTGATGATCTGCCACCTCTGCGTGAGGTGATTGCAGAGCATGGGCTCGATGCCCGCAAATCCCTTGGTCAGAATTTTCTTCTGGACCTCAACCTTACCTCGCGCATTGCCCGCAGTGCTGGGGATCTGAGCAACTGTACCGTTATTGAGGTTGGTCCTGGCCCTGGCGGTTTGACCCGCGCTTTGCTCGCAGCTGGTGCCAAGAAGGTTATTGCGATTGAGAAAGACACGCGATGTCTGCCTGCCCTTTCTCAGATTTCAGAGCATTATAAAGGGACGCTTGAGGTTATTGAGGGTGATGCCCTCAAGTACAATCCTGCTGACCTTGCTGACGGCCCGATCAAGATTATCGCCAACCTGCCTTACAATGTCGGCACGCAGCTGCTGCTTGGATGGTTGACAACCGATGAATGGCCACCATTTTGGGACTCTCTGACCTTGATGTTCCAGAAAGAAGTAGGGCAACGCATTGTTGCTGAAACTGGCGATAAGGCCTATGGGCGCCTTGGTGTTTTGGCAAACTGGCGATGTCATACAGACATACTGTTTGACCTAAATCCAAAGGCCTTCACCCCGCCACCAAAAGTGATATCCGCTGTCGTGCAACTGCATCCACGCGAGAAACCTCTTGAATGCCCACTGAAGGCGTTGGAGCGAGTAACCGCCCATGCCTTTGGTCAGCGCCGTAAAATGCTCAGAGCCAGCTTAAAAGGCCTTAAGCCTGACGCAGAATCTCGCATCGAAGCTGCCGGTCTCAAGCCTACTGCACGTGCAGAAGAAATTGACGTTGCTGGCTTCATTGCCCTGGCACATGCTTTTGATACAGAATAGTATGTTCAGACGCCAATATGTATCAGCTTTCCTCCATTGCAAATGCTTCAATAGCAAAGAATGAAGGAGGGAAACTGTTATCTGGCGAACATTACTACACGAAACAACGAATTTAATGATTCGAAAAGACCACTCTGGCTATCAAGGATTAAGTTGAAATGCCGCATTCTAATCAGCTAAACCATATAGCATATGCGCAATGATTATCTCCACACTCAACCAGCAGCTGAATGAATAGTAAATGCTACAAGCATGTATAATTGACAGCTATGATTTACAGTTTATTTATCCAATTAATTTTTAAACAAGCTATATAGCGATCTTGAATCGAGTTGGGGAAGTCGGTGAGGAACACTGCATATTGCGCCGGGGTGATTATAACCGTTTTAAGTTTGTCTGCGTGTAAGGGCGGTGGCGGATCAGGAGGCGGTTCCGATCAGACCAACAACACTGGTGATGTCTCTCCTTCCAGCACTCAGTCATGTGTTGATAATACAGCCACAATTGGCGTTTTTTCATCATATTGCACTACGTCCTTTAACGAGGCCTCAGCAGAGTTCATTTCTAATAAGAGTGAATTTAAAGTACAAAATGTTACCGTTCAAGATTCCTGGAGTGGTGCAGGCTATGCAATCACTAGTAATGCCTATTCAGATATTAATCTTCAGTATGCCCGTTCTTTAGGACTAACAGGTGCCGGTCAAACTATTGCTCTAGTTGATGAAGGTTTCTTATTATCTCACAACGACTTGAGTGATAAAAACATTACAGTTTACGGCAAAAACACAGTTAAAGATCACGGGACGTTCGTTGCAACGATAGCTGCTGGAGATGAAGATGGAGACGGCGTCATGGGGGTTGCCTCTGGGGCAGATCTTCATTTGACGTCCTTAGATGGAGGAGCATCCTCAGTTAGCGATACTGCCCACCTTGCTGCGGCTACCCAAGATGCAGTGAGTAAAGGTGCAATTGTACAGAACAATTCCTGGGGGTATGTTTTTCTAGCAGATGAATCAAGCATTACACTTTCACACTACAATGCCTGGGCTGGGTTCAATCCCGGCCTATCCTCAGCAGAACTATTTGCAAATTTCTTCGGCGAAAGTGCTCCTGACTGGGAAAACTATATTTCTGCACTTGATCAGTTCGGCAACAACGGTGTGGTAGTATTTTCACAATCCAACGATGAGAATGACACCAGCTCTTCGCTGATGGCTGCGCTGCCAGAAATCTTCCCCGAATTAAAAGGTTCCTGGGTGGTCGCTGTTAATGGCCTTCCTGAGTATAACTCGAGCGGTGGGATCTCCAAAGTACATCGCCTATCAGCAGGCTGTTTAGAAACAGCGGAATATTGTCTTACCGCAAATGGATCAACATATGGCGGTATTTCCGCATCAAATAACTCCTATGATAAGGGAACGGGTACTTCTTTCGCTGCTCCTCAGATATCCGGGTCTGTTGCCCTTCTTGCGGAAGCATTTCCATCCTTGCCAGCTTCCGATTTGCTCAACAGGCTCTTTGCGTCAGCCAATAACAGCTTCTTTACTGCAACCGATAGTGTAGACTTTGGAAACGGCATAACTCATGGCTATTCTGAAGAATTTGGTCATGGCTTTGTTGATCTGAAAGCAGCATTGTTGCCAATCGGAAATATAGGGGTGCCCGTTACCAATAACGCCTATGATGGCATTGCCCCTCTGTCTGAGGTTAACATAACATCCGGCAGCGCTCATGGAGATGCATTTTCAAGCGCTCTTTCGGGCAAAACAATGGCTATCTACGATTCCCTTGGCGCGAATTTCACAATAAGTGCAGATACCATCATCAAGGCATCTACAGAAGATTTTGGAGCGCGGCTCACAAAATTCCAGTCGGATAGATCAGCAAGAACCTCTGCTCCCATGTCCTACTCCTTCATGGGCAATGAGTTAGCCACTGAAACAGGTGGATTTCAGTTCGTATCAGGCAATATTGCAGAGGTGGGTGAAGAACTTGGCTTCCTCAGATCTAGTAACGGACTATTTTCAGGAACATCCTCTGTTGTTCCGGATACCCCAGACACCATAGCATTTGCAACCGTGAGCAAATCAGATGGACATGGCTTTAGTGCGATGACCTTTGTTGAGCGCTCTTCTGATAGCGTCGTATCTGCTGGTTTTGGCCTTTCTGCAGCAAGAGCAGTAACTCCTAACCTGACTGGTGTAATCGGCTTTGTTGCCAATGGTGAGACAGAATCTGCACTCGGGCTTACTGCTGAGAGCCAGCAAGACGAGAGCTTATCCGCTGCTAGCTCTGCATTCACATTTGCAGGAGAATGGACTTATCGGAAAGGCTTGTCATTCTATGCAAATGCTGAACTCGGCCTAACTGTTGCCAGTGGAGCTGGCTATATTGAGTCATTTGACCCTGCTTTACATAGTGCATTTAGTGTAGGTGCCAAGATCGAGGGTGTATTCTCGAAAGAAGATCGTATTACCCTTTCGTTGCGACAGCCATTGCGTATCGAGCAAGGTAATGGAACTATCCGCCTCCCTTCTGGCCGCCTAGCAGATGGAACCATCACATACGCAAATCATCAAGTTGATATGCAACCAAGCGCTCGACAGTTGGACCTTGGTCTTCGTTATGACATTGGCCATATCCAAAATATCGTTCTGGGTTTTGGCAGCGTCCTATCCGTTAATAAAGGGCACATTAAAGGGAACTTGGATGCAACCGCGATGATGTCGTTGAAGCACCGTTTCTGAACGTGATCAGGCAGAAAATTTCCGCTAATCGCACCTCTCCAAGGCAAATTTAAGTTTGAAACCTAGTCAGCTTTTACTACTTCCAAACAGACAAAGCCCTGAGACCTTGTCTGGTTTCAGGGCTTTTTTGTTAGGCCTGCAGCGATGGTTTATTCCACGCGCATGAAGGCGGTCATGCCGCTTTCCTGGTGTTCTATGATGTGGCAGTGCATGAGCCAGTCGCCCTCGTAGTCCGGGCGCACGGCGACTTGTACGCGTTCGTCTGGCAGCACGAGTGCGGTGTCGGTCCACCATGGAGCGAGTTGGCGTTTGTTGCTTTTGAGGAGCTGGAAGGTCATGCCGTGGATATGGATCGGGTGCGTGTGCGGTGTTCGGTTGATAAACTCGAACACATAAGACTTGTCACGTTTGAGAACTTCCACTGGATCCAGCGGGCCGCGCTCTGCGCCTTGCCATGCCTCTTTGTTGACCGCCCAGAATGAGAAGCCCAGGCTTCCGCAAATTGGGTTGGCAGGCCGTTTTTCGGCTGTGGCTGAGAATTCCAGTGGAATGTATTCCGCGTTTTTCAAATCAGGCTGCGGGATCGGATTGGCTGGCAATGGCTTGATCTCGCGCAGGTCGCGGTTCAAGGTTTGTCCAATCGCCCTCAAAGACAATACAGGCCATGGGGAGGACGAGGAGAAGTTGGTCAGCTCAATCTGCTCCCCTTCTCCATCTGGAATGTGCATCGCGATATCTGCACGCTGCCCTGGCCCCAGTGCAAGCTTGTTGACGGCAAATGGCTCGACCGGATTGCCGTCCATGGCAATGACTTTTGCATCCGTGCCTTGTGGGAAGGACAGTTTGTAGATGCGGGTTACGTCAGTCACGCATAGACGCAGGCGGACAAGGGAGCCTGCTTTTACATCCATTACTGGTGCTGATTGCCAGTTAGAGGTGCGGAGCGTTCCAAACGTCCCTGCTCTCGCAGATTTGCGTGGCTGGAACAGTTTGACGAACTGGCCATCACTGCCAAGGCGGAAATCGCGCAGGTTTACCGGGATGTCATGATCAAAGCCGGGATCTTCATCCTCCTCGACAATCATCAAGCCTGTCATGCCGTAAGACAACTGCTCCAAAGAGTTACAGTGCGGATGATACCAGAACGTACCTGCATCATGCGGTGTGAAGCGATAGTCGAAGTGATCATCGGTGTAGACATAATGCTGGGTCAGGAACGCAACGCCATCCATATCATTGGGCAGGCGCATACCATGCCAGTGGATGGTTGTTGGCTCTTCCAGCTTGTTAATGAGACGACTATGGAACGGCTGGCCCTGCTTTACGCGCAAGGTTGGTGGCATGGCGTCGCCAAACGTAAACATGTTTTTTGTGGCAGGCGCACCGTTCATCAATTGATGATCGATGTTTCTTGCAATCATATCATGCCGTTTTGGAACAGCCCACAGACTGGAGGCACCTGCCAAGCCGCCAGCAACAGCGGCCCCTCCAAACAAAGCGCCCTTCAGCGCCTGACGTCGTGTGATCATCGCTCTTTGTCCTCAAGTTCAGCCCGTCTCTGTACTTGGCTGGTCAATGGCTATTCACTCACGACGGCTGCTGTTTTGCAGGGCACCTGCTCTTGCAGATAATGCCCTGCTTGTATCTGGCTCACAATTCGATTCAAGTAGCTAATAGTTTGAATCACAAAACCACGTCAACATTCTGAATTTACAAGATTTTGCAATTTTCTTGTCTGATTACTCAGCAATGGTGGACTTCAGGTCGGCAATCATACCTTCCATCTTCCCGGAGAGTTTTGGTAGACGGACCCGCTTCAGACGTTCGCTTGCGATGATTGACTGTACTGTTGCGACGGCCTTGTCCAAGTCGTCATTTACGATGATATAATCAAACTCCTGCCAGCCGGAGACCTCATCAATTGCTGTCTTCATGCGGCGTTTGATGGCTGCGTCATCATCATCTCCGCGACCTGTCAGGCGAGCATGCATTTCTGCGATAGATGGCGGTAATACGAAGATCGCAACAACATCTTCACCGGCTTGCTCCTGCAGCTGACGTACGCCTGCAATATCGATATCAAACAGGATGTCCTTACCAGCGTTCAGGCTGGCATCAATAGGCTCACGCGGGGTGCCGTAATAGTTGTCGTGGACCTTGGCCCATTCCAGTAGTTCGTTGGCTTTGATCTTGCGTTCGAACTCATCCGTTTCGAGAAAATAGTAATGAACGCCATTCTCTTCGGCTGCGCGGCGTTGACGGGTCGTTGCTGACACAGAGAGCGCCAGTTTGTCGTCATCAGCCAGCAGTTTGTTTGCGATCGTTCCCTTCCCAGCTCCGGAGGGCGCAGCTAACACCAGCATGAAGCCGCGGCGCGCCTCTTCGATGTCCTGAGCTGATACGGTTGTCCCGTCTGATTTATTGGAGGTCATATTGGTTCTGTCTTCTTTTACTTATCTGCACTTCAAACTTTTGTCTTCATGTTCTGCTGCAAAAACCGATCACTGTTTTTCGCAGCACCGCTTCACTCAATGTTTTGAGTTTGCTCGCGAAGCTGGTCGATCACTGTTTTCAGCTCCAGCCCGATTGCTGTCAGCTCTACGCTGTTGGACTTTGAACAGAGCGTGTTTGCTTCGCGGTTAAATTCCTGTGCCAGGAAATCGAGGCGACGTCCGATGGCTCCACCTTTGACAAGCAAGTCACCGACAGCTTCCACGTGCGCGTAAAGTCGGTCCAGTTCCTCACGAATGTCTGCTTTTGTGGCAAGAACGGCAGCTTCCTGATGTAAGCGCTGAGGATCAAGCTGGCTGCTCGCCTGAAGCAGCTCGTTGACCTGAGCTTCAAGGCGGGCACGAATGGCTTCTGGGCTGCGAGAGGGCAGCTCTTCAGCTTGTTTTGCCAGCGCCTCAATGGTATCAACCTGCCCCTTCAGCAGAGTGGCAATGGCATTGCCTTCACTTCTGCGCATTTCGACAAGTTCATTCAGCGCTTCATCAAAAGACAACAGAAGAGCTGCAATCTGGGCATTCTTGTCTTCTTCGCTCTCTTCAGCCTCTTCGAACTCTAAGACGCCTTTGTAGCCGAGAATGCCGTCGAGTGTAGGTTCTGGCGCGTCAGGGAGACGATTGCGGAGAATGGAAATGGCTTTGAGCACTTGTTCAAGCGCTTCTTCATTCACAACCAGCGCCGTGTCAGACTGTGAACGTTGCATCTGCAGGCCTACAGAGACGTTGCCGCGTTTGAGTTTCGCAGCGAGGCGCTTGCGCACTTCTGCTTCAACTCCGTCCAGTCCCTGAGGCAGTCGCAAGCGTGCATCCATACCTTTGCCATTGACGGAACGGAGTTCCCATACCCAGCGCGTCTCTTCATAGCTGCTTTCCACGCGTGCAAAGCCGGTCATGCTCGCCAGTGCCATCCCTTGAAACTCCTCATCTGAACACCTCCTGACGGGCGGCGTTCTCATTCAATATTTGCTAGCCCTGAGCATATCGGTGAAATCGGATTATGCCCATGAGGTATGTCGTTGCCCCGGCCTTTACGCATTGCCTAATTTGAAACCCAGCGTCCATGCCTCAGGCATAGGGCTTGCTTTCAGCAAAAAACCTGCCCGGTTTATGAACTGGGCAGGTTTTTCTCATTTTGTCCTGCAAGGTTTGCAGATCAGTTCTCTTTCTTTTCCGCAGCCTGTCTTGCACGGATCTCTTTTTCGACCTTTCGCCAGTTGGCTACATTGCGCTGATGTTGCTTGTAGCTTTCTGCGAAAGCATGGCCACCAGTTCCGTCAGCCACAAAGTAAAGATCCTTTGTACGGGCCGGATTTGCGACAGCTTCCAGAGCTGCAGCACTTGGGTTGCCGATTGGCCCCGGAGGCAGAGCTTTGATCTGGTAGGTGTTGTAAGGGTTCTTTTCCTTGAGCATAGACCGCGTGATCGCTGAGCGATCTTTTGTCCAGGCATCTCCACCGAACAAGCCATAGAGGATGGTCGGATCAGATTGCAACGGCATGCCTTTGCGCAGACGATTGACGAAGACAGAGGCAACGCGCGGATGCTCATCCACTTTGGACGTTTCCTTCTCTACGATAGAGGCAAGGATCACGAGTTGTTCTGGCGTATCAATCGGCAAGCCCTGAGAGCGCTTTTCCCAGATGCGGGCGATGTGATCATTCATCGCCTTTTCCATCTGTTCAATAATGCGCGCCTTCGTGGTTCCGCGAGTGAATGTATAGGTTTCTGGCAGCAGTGAGCCTTCTGCAGGGATTGCAGAGATTTCACCGGTCAGGATCTTGTTTGCATTCAGGCGATTGATGATCTGGGCACTGCTCCAGCCTTCCGGGAAGGTTACGGAGTGGTACACCGCACGGCCACTAACAAGATCTTCCATGACGGTCTTCATGGAGATCCCTACCGGAAACTCGTATTCACCTGCTTTGATCTTGTTCTCATTTTTGAACAGGCGGGTGCCTGCTTCAAATACGAGTGAGTTGGTAATGACGCCTTCGTCTTCCAGCTTAGCAGCAATCTGCGGCAGACTCATGCCACTCGCGACAATGAAAATTTTCTCTTCTGTCAGCGGACCGGTGGCATCAAACTCGCCCTTCCCCCAATAAAGCGCAGCACCGGCAACGATAATGCCGAGTACAGCTATGGAAAGCAGAAAGTTGATGGTGATGACGACAGGATTGCGTGCATGACGAGAACGCGGCGGAGGTGGTGGTGCAGCTTCTGGCTGAATAGCGCGGCTGGGACTCCGCGGAGCAGATTGCCCACCCGGCTGAATATGAAGATCGGACGGATCTTGAGGCCCATTTGAGTTGTCTTCAGGCGATTGAGCCATTGTAACCCTCTATACGGGAGCACTTACAGCACTCCATTACTAGCGTATCCTTAGCGAAAACCGATGCCCACTTTTCGCAGATACGCTTTAAATACTCATTACAGAGCCTAACCCATTCGGGAGCCGCAATATAAAAGGCCAGATTCCGCCATGCGGAGTCTGGCCCTTTTATTTCTTGATCAAGAAAGCGAGTTATGACCCGACTTTTTTGAGAACCAAAGACGCGTTTGTGCCGCCAAAGCCAAATGAGTTAGACAGAGCATAATTAATCTCCATCTTCTTGGCTTTATTAGGGACCAAGTCAATCTCAGTTTCAACTGATGGATTTTCAAGGTTGATCGTTGGTGGAGCAATCTGATCACGGATCGCCAAAGCGGTAAAGATTGCCTCTACTGCACCAGCTGCACCCAACAGGTGGCCGGTTGCAGATTTGGTGGATGACATGGTCAAAGACCCGGCATCATCACCAGCCAAACGCTCAACTGCACCCAGCTCAATCTCATCACCCAGAGGTGTTGAGGTGCCGTGTGCGTTGACGTAATCAACATCACCGAGAGAAATACCAGCGCGCTTCAGCGCAGCTTTCATACAACGGTACCCACCGTCGCCATCGGATGCTGGTGCCGTGATGTGGTATGCATCACCAGACAGACCGTAACCAACAACTTCAGCGTAGATTTTCGCACCGCGCGCAACAGCGTGCTCGTATTCTTCGAGAACAACAACGCCAGAACCGTCGCCCATGACAAAGCCATCACGGTCTTTATCGTAGGGACGAGAGCCTTTTTCCGGCTCATCGTTGTAGCCCGTAGACAGTGCTTTACAGGCGTTAAACCCGGCAATGCCCAGACGGCAGATTGTGCTCTCAGTGCCGCCAGCAACCATCACGTCTGCATCATCCAATGCGATCAGACGGGCAGCATCGCCAATAGCGTGCGCACCAGTGGAACAAGCTGTAACCACTGAGTGGTTCGGGCCTTTGAGTTTGTGCTTGATGGACACATAACCACTTGCAAGGTTGATCAAGCGGCCTGGAATAAAGAACGGGCTAACACGACGTGGGCCCTTCTCTTCCATCATAATAGCTGTTTCAGCGATACCTTGAAGGCCGCCGATACCAGACCCAATCAAGGTGCCGGAACGGTTCTGCTCTTCTTCGGTTTCTGGATTCCAGCCAGAATCTGCAATTGCCTGATCGGCAGCTGCTACAGCATAAATGATGAAGTCATCAACTTTACGCTGTTCTTTTGGGAGCATGAAATCATCTGGATTGAAGGTTCCATCGGTTCCATCGCCAAGTGGGACCTGACAAGCGATTTTGGTTTGAAGGTCTTCTGTTTCGAAGCCCTCGATGCGCCGTGCACCGCTCTTACCTTCAAGAATTCGCTGCCAAGAGATTTCTGCACTGCTGCCCAGTGGGCTAACCATGCCAATGCCTGTGATAACGACTCGACGCATATTTCCTGCACTTTAATTAGATTGGCGCTGCCAGCCCTTTGTGTCGTACTGGAAGACGTAAGCGTCATTCTCTGCGACAGGCATGCAACTGAAAAGGAAACAGGCGCGGCGAGCGCAAACGACCCACCGCGTGCCTAGCTTTTTGAAACAGGATTAGCCCTGTTTGGATTCGATGAACTTTACAGCATCGCCAACGGACTGAATGGTTTCAGCAGCATCGTCCGGGATTTCAACGCCAAATGCTTCTTCGAAAGCCATTACCAGTTCAACGGTGTCCAGGCTGTCTGCACCCAGATCGTCGATGAAGCTTGCAGATTCAACGACCTTGTCAGCCTCTACGCCGAGGTGTTCGACAACGATCTTCTTTACCTGCTCTGCAACATTGCTCATTTTAAGTCCTCAATTGGTTTTCAAGGTAGTGTTTCGGTCCGCTTCGCGGGGCCTTGTTTCACTCGGCTCCCGTGTTGCATACTCTGGTTCTTTTGAAAAGACGCAACGGCCCATATGTTAAGCCGCTTCCAAAGAAAACCGCAGCTTTTCCGTTCCTCTTTCCAAGAGGTCACTTCTAATCGGCGGGTTCCTAGCACAATTAGCACTGGTTTACCAGCCGCCAGTAGTGATTGCCCCATTTGTAAGAGGATCGGACTGACTGCGTATTTCTTCGTTAAATCATCGCCATACCGCCATTCACGTGCAGTGTCTGACCGGTAACGTACGCTGCTTCATCACTTGCGAGATAAACAGCTGCACCTGCGATTTCTTCAGCAGTACCCAAACGACCAGCTGGAACGTTGCCCAGGATCGATTCGCGCTGCTTTTCGTTCAGCTCGTCGGTCATCGCAGTTGAGATGAAACCTGGAGCAATTGTGTTTACGGTGATCTTACGAGACGCCACTTCCTGCGCCAAAGACTTGGACATGCCGATCATGCCAGCTTTTGCAGCAGAGTAATTCACCTGACCTGCGTTGCCGGTCACACCAACAACAGAGGTAATTCCGATAATGCGGCCCTGACGACGCTTCATCATGCCTTTGATTGCAGCACGGCAGATGCGGAACGTTGCGGACAGGTTCACTTCAAGAACCTGATCCCATTCTTCGTCTTTCATACGCATGAAGATGTTGTCACGGGTGATACCAGCGTTGTTCACGAGGATATCGAGAGCGCCCATCATTTCTTCAGCAGCTGGCACAAGCGCATCAACGCTGTCACGGTCAGACAGGTTTGCCGCCTTAATGTGAACGCGATCGCCCAGATCAGATGCCAGCGTTTCCAGCTTCGCTTTGCGAGTGCCGGACAGAGTTACAGTTGCGCCTTGCGCATGAAGTGCGCGTGCAATCGCTTCACCGATACCACCGGTCGCGCCGGTTACGAGTGCGCTTTTACCTTCTAAATTGAACATGCCGTTGGTCTCCTCGGCTTAAAATCCGTTTGAAGAAAGCTCATAGGGAGGAACCATAGGTTCCGTCTATACACAGTGCAAAATGCGGTGCCTCTGAGCCTTCAAAATCTGTGTATTAGCTTTCGACGCCTTCAAGACGTGCAACAAGTGCATCAATATCTTCTGCTGTGTTGATCGCAACACCTTCCAGAGACTTGACGATACGGCGCACCATGCCACTGAGAACCTTGCCGGTGCCGATTTCAACGAGCGTGGTCACTCCGTTGTCAGCCATCCAGGTTACAGATTCGCGCCAGCGTACAGTTCCAGTCACCTGCTCTACGAGACGGGCGCGGATTTCTTCCGGATCAGTGATTGGTGCAGCAAGAACGTTTGCAACAAGTGGAACAACCGGTGCTTTAATCTCAACTTCAGCCAGTGCCTTTGCCATTGCGTCTGCAGCAGGCTGCATCAAAGAGCAATGGAACGGTGCAGATACCGGAAGAAGAACTGCACGGCGAGCGCCTTTGCCTTTTGCGATTTCACAGGCGCGCTCAACAGCTGCTTTATGACCAGACACAACAACCTGTCCGGTTGCGTTGTCATTGGCTGCCTGACAAACCTCGCCCTGAGCGGCTTCCTGTGCAACTTTCATCGCCTGATCGAAGTCCAGCCCCAGGAGAGCAGCCATTGCGCCCTCACCCACTGGCACTGCTTTTTGCATTGCATCACCGCGAATGCGCAGCAGACGTGCTGCATCGGCAATGCTTAAAGAGCCCGCTGCAGCCAGTGCAGAGTATTCACCAAGAGAATGGCCTGCTACAAAGCTTGCAGCTTTGGACAGGTCAACGCCTTTCGCCTCAAGCACACGCATGGTGGCGAGACTTACAGCCATCAGAGCTGGCTGTGTGTTTGCCGTGAGGGTCAGCTCGTCTGCCGGACCTTCCCACATGATCTTGGTCAGAGACTGACCGAGAGCTGCATCAACTTCCTCAAATACAGCGCGCGCTTCCGGGAACGTGTCGGCAAGTTCTTTACCCATTCCAACCGTCTGGCTGCCCTGTCCGGGAAATGTAAATGCAATAGTCATTTATAAATAGCTCCGTCGCACTCTTATTGCGTCAATGTAGGCCAATCGCCTCAAATGTGGGTGGCCTACTTTGTATTCCAAGATGGGGCGGCTATAAATTCACCAAATACGTGCAAATTATGACCGCCGCCAAAATTAGTAGCATTGCAGATGCCCTATTCGTCAACTGCTTGCACCTTCAAGAAACCTAAGGAAAACCTTGGTTGCTTGCGTATTCATCGGGGCGACATGAGCCGCCTCGCAAGCGCAATGTCAAGACTGCATCTGGAAAAAAGGTCTTTTTCCCCGATAGTACTTGTCTTTTGTAGGGGATTGGCTATAAAGCCCATCTCGTTTCCGGTATTAGGCCGGAGGCTTAAAGGAAGGCAGCCCTTTGAGGGTTGTAGGAGTTGAAAGATATCCGTCTTCCCGTGTCTCCGCTCTTGTGTAAACATCTTCTGGGCCTTTTCTGAGGGCCGTTCGAAGGGGCTTTGCGCCAATACCGGAATTGTTTAACTCAGAAAGGCAATCCACATGGCGCTCTATGAGCACGTGTTCCTGGCTCGTCAGGACATTTCTACTCAGCAGGTTGAAGCCCTCGTTGAACAGTTCAAAACTGTTCTCGAAGAAAACGGCGGCAAAGTCGGCAAAATCGAAACTTGGGGTCTGCGTACTCTGACTTACCGTATCAACAAGAACCGTAAGGCTCACTACACTCTGATGAATGTAGATGCTCCACACGCGGCTGTTGCTGAAATGGAACGTCAGATGGGCCTGAGCGAAGACATCCTTCGTTTCATGACCATCCGTGTAGAAGAGCTGGACGAAGAACAGTCCGCTATGATGCAGAAGCGTGATCGCGACGACCGTCGTCGTGGTGACCGTAACGATCGTGGTCCACGTCCGGACCGTGGCGATCGCGGTGATCGTGGCCCACGCCCTGATCGTCGTCCTGAAGCACCTGCAGCGGAGTAATTGAAAATGGCTGAATCTTCTTCCGCAGGACGTCGTCCTTTCTTCCGTCGTCGTAAGACCTGCCCATTCTCTGGTGCGAACGCTCCAAAGATTGACTACAAGGACATCCGTCTTCTGCAGCGCTACATCTCTGAGCGCGGCAAGATCGTTCCTTCCCGTATTACCGCAGTATCTGCGAAGAAACAGCGTGAACTGGCTCGTGCCATCAAACGCGCTCGTTTCCTCGGCCTGCTGCCGTTCGTAATCAAGTAAGTCTTGATTATTAGGTCAGAGTGTTTTGCACTCTGACCTTTTTTCATGATTCCGACATGTCGGGATCACGGTTGAGAGATTGATCGCATCAGCGAGAAGCTCTCTCTAACTGCGGATCACACTTTCCGCAGGACAGCAAAGGAGAAATTCCATGAAAGTTATCCTTCTTGAGCGTGTGGCTAAACTTGGCCAGATGGGTGAAACCGTAGCTGTTAAAGACGGTTACGCACGTAACTTCCTGCTACCTCAGGGCAAAGCACTTCGTGCAAACAAAGCTAACCTTGAGCGCTTTGAGGGCGAACGTGTACAGCTTGAAGCTCGTAACCTTGAGCGTAAAACTGAAGCTGAAGCAGTTGGCACAAAGCTGGCTGGCGCAAGCATCGTTGTTATCCGTGCAGCTGGCGAAACTGGTCAGCTCTACGGTTCTGTTGCTACCCGCGATATTGCTGGTGAACTGACCGAAGCAGGCTTCAGCGTTGTTCGCTCCCAGGTTTCCCTGCGCGCGCCAATCAAGACCATCGGTCTGCACGAAGTATCCATCGTTCTTCACCCTGAAGTTGAAGTTGAAATCTCTGTTAACGTTGCTCGTTCTGAAGACGAAGCTAACCGTCAGGCAGCAGGCGAAGACCTCACGGGCCGTGAAGAAGACAGCTTTGAATTCGACGAAGATCTCGACGAAGACGAAGAGTTGGAAGACGGCGAAGAAAACGCTGAAGAAGCTTCTGACGAAGACGAAGCTGAAGGCGAAGAAAAAGAAACCGAAGAATAATTTTTCTTCACTTTTCGATGAAAAAGGCAGGGTCTCCGACTCTGCCTTTTTTTATGCACTGATCTTGGCAGAATCGGCAAAGCCCCCGCTGATTCTATTCCTCAAAAAAGAGTTTGTTAATAATTGTAGTTGGGGCGAAAATCCCTGAATACGGCTGATTTTAAACAATTATTCTAAGCTTTTCTCGCGTCTAGAGAGTAGCGACTGTCAATTGGCAACCTGCAATTTTCCCCGCTGATTTAATTTTGTTAAAGAACTGGGCTTAAGGTGCGAAGGCCCCCTTTTCCTGCCCGCCTTAAAGCTGTAACCAAGTTGCCAAGCGGCACGAGGGGCGGAATGAAGGGCACAGTCCAAAAATTAGAGAAGGCTAGTGAGACCATGAGAGTGGTCCCGCATAATGCCGAGGCAGAGCGCCAGCTTCTTGGTGCCATTATGGTAAACAACGAGACCTATTATCGTGTCTCGGAGTTTTTAGAAGCGCGCCATTTTTTCTTAGCTCCCCACAAGGATATCTATGACAAATGCGGAGCGTTGATTAAGGCAGGCAAGATTGCCTCGCCCATTACGCTCAAAACGTTTTTCCCGGCAGATGAGAAGATTGCAGACTTGTCTGCAACTCAGTATCTGCTGCGTCTTGCAGGTGATGCAACTTCTGTGATCAACGCAGAAGATTACGGCAAGACCATTTACGATCTGGCGACTCGCCGTAACCTGATCACCATTGGCGAAGACATGGTGAACATTGCTTATGACGCGCCCATCGATATGCCACCGTCCTCTCAGATTGACGATGCTGAGCGTCGTTTGTTTGAACTGGCGGAGACTGGCCGGTCTGATGGTGGTTTTCAGGACTTTGGCAGTGCACTGACTGAAACCATTGAGATGGCTGCAGCAGCCTTTCAGCGTGAAGGCGCCCTTTCCGGTGTTTCAACAGGTTTGCGTGACCTGGACAAACTCATGGGTGGTTTGCAGTCTTCGGATTTGGTCGTTTTGGCTGGTCGTCCTGCGATGGGTAAAACATCGCTGGTTACAAACATCGCTTATAACATCGCTGAAAATTATCAGACTGAAGAGATGCCGGATGGCACTGTTCGGACTGTAAATGGCGGCGTTGTTGGCTTCTTCTCTTTGGAAATGAGTGCCGAACAGCTGGCTACTCGTATTATTTCCGAACAGACAGAGATTTCTTCCTCCAAGATTCGCCGCGGCGACATCAACGAGATTGAATTTGAGAAGCTGGTTGCGGCAACACAGCATATGCAACACGTTCCACTTCATGTGGACCAAACAGGTGGTATTTCCATCGCGTCCCTCGTTTCCAAAGCCCGGCGGCTGAAGAGACAAAAGGGGCTGGATATGATCGTGGTCGACTATATTCAGCTGCTATCTGGTTCTTCCAAGAATCAGGGCAACCGTGTTCAGGAAATTACTGAGATCACCACCAACCTTAAAGCGCTGGCGAAGGAACTTAATGTTCCGATCATCGCGCTGTCCCAGCTCTCTCGTCAGGTTGAAAACCGTGACGACAAACGTCCACAAATGTCTGACCTTCGTGAATCTGGCTCGATCGAGCAGGATGCGGATGTGATCATGTTTGTATATCGTGAAGAGTACTACATGGGCAAAAAAGAACCGCCTGAAGGCACTCCAGAATATGAAGAATGGAGTGGCAAGATGGAGCAGTTGCGCGGCAAGGCGGAAGTCATTATCGCCAAGCAGCGTCACGGTCCAACTGGCATTGTTGATCTGCAGTTCCAGGGCGAGTTCACTCGCTTCTCTGATCTGGCAGACGACGCCCATATTCCTGACAGAATTATGGAGTAGGGCTGGTTCATCTTACTGAATTAGCGATTGGCCTGGGGTAACGCACATCAGTTGTGCAGTGCTCCGGGTCTTTCTTTTTAAATTCAGACATTTTTTGTAGGCTATTGCGCATTCAAAGAATCTGAGGGCAATCGCGTGACACATTCTGCCGCTCCTACATCTGCCCGCGCAGCTCGTTCTGCTGGCGGTGCTGCGAAGCTAACCATCGACCTTACCGCTTTACGCTCCAACTGGTGTTATTTGAATGGCAAGGTGGGGGATAGCTGTACTTGCGCTGTGGTGCTTAAAGCCAATGGTTATGGGACTGGTGCTACAGAAGTTGGCAAAACACTTTATCACACCGGAGCCCGTGTCTTTTTTGTTGCGCTTCCTGAAGAAGGAATCGACCTGCGCAAAGAGCTGCCGCACGCAGAAATCTATGTGCTGAATGGTCTCTTCCGAGGCCGTGAGAAGTTCTATTATGATTTCAATCTCAAACCTGTCTTAAACAGCCTTGAGGAAGCAACTGAATGGTCTGCTTTCGCGCAAGGTCTGAATGAGGAGCTGCCTGCGGCTTTGCACTTTGATACAGGCATGCATCGCCTTGGTATGTCCATTGGAGATGCATTGAAGACTGGTGAGTCACCTCATTTCCTGAAGGGCATCAAGATAGATCTGATCATGAGCCATCTTGCTTGCGCTGATACGCCTGACCACGAGCTCAATGCGAAGCAATTGGATCGCTTCCAGCGAGTTTGCGAATTGTTTCCGGGCGCCCGCAAATCCTTGAGCAACTCTGCCGGTATTTTCCTGGGAGCTGATTACCACTTCGACATGGTTCGCCCAGGCATTGCGCTTTATGGAGGAAACCCAGTTCCTGATGATAGCAACCCGATGCTTCCGGTTGCGCATGTTCTGGCAGAAATCATAAGTTTGCGTGAGGTTCCGCACGGCGATCCTGTGGGTTACGGGGCTTCCCGTGTAACACCGCGAAAAAGCCGAATTGCAACCATAAATGCAGGCTATGCGGATGGTCTACACCGACTGGTTGGCAGCTCTGACGACCAGCCTATCGGCGCACGGGTTTATATAGGCGGGCACTTTGCCCCGATCTTTGGCCGTGTCTCTATGGACATGATTGCGGTTGATGTGACGGATATTCCTGAGGAACACCTTTCGCGCGGTGCTCCGGTTGAGATTATGGGTGCGCATGTAAACGTGGATGAATTGGCAAACTTTGCTCAAACCATCCCATATGAATTGCTGTGTAGCCTTGGAGCACGCTATACACGCCACTATAAACGCTAGCGAGCTAAACACTGGCAGGAACCTGAATTCGATATGGCGAAACGCTCCCTTTCATTTGTCTGCCAATCTTGTGGGGCAACCACACTCAAATGGGCAGGCCGCTGCGAATCTTGCGGTGAATGGAACACAATTCAGGAAGAGCAAGAGGCCAGTGGTATCGGAGCTGGACCAAAAACCGCTTCGCGTTCCAAAGGACGCGTTGTCCCATTGGTTGGGCTTTCGGGTGAGACCAAAGACGCTCCAAGAATTATCACAGGCGTGGCCGAACTGGACCGCGTGACTGGCGGCGGCTTTGTGAAAGGGTCTGCTCTGCTTGTAGGCGGCGATCCTGGAATCGGTAAGTCCACCCTACTGACACAAGCCAGCGCACATCTTGCCTATCAAGGGCACAACATCGTTTACATCTCGGGCGAGGAAGCGGTGGATCAGGTACGCTTGCGTGCAGAGCGTCTTGGACTGCGCGATGCTCCGGTTCAATTGGCTGCTGAGACAAGTGTTGAAGATATTCTTGCAACTCTGGAAGCCAAGAAGGGCGATGAACGTGCTCATCTTGTAATTCTGGACAGTATTCAGACACTGTGGACCGAGATGGCCGATTCTCCTCCGGGAACGGTGACACAGGTCCGCGCCTCTGCGCAGGCGCTGGTTCGATTTGCCAAGAAAACCGGAACAACGGTTGTTATTGTTGGTCACGTCACAAAAGATGGCCAGATTGCTGGTCCGCGCGTTGTAGAGCATATGGTTGATGCTGTGCTCTATTTTGAAGGTGATAACGCGCATCAGTATCGCATTTTGCGAGCCGTGAAGAACCGCTTTGGCCCAACCGATGAAATTGGCGTCTTCGAGATGTCCGATATGGGGCTACGAGAAGTAAAGAATCCCAGTGCTATGTTCCTCAGTGAACGAAGCGCAACGGCTCCAGGTTCAGCCGTGTTTGCCGGGATAGAAGGTACGCGGCCTTTGCTGGTCGAAATGCAAGCACTTGTTGCACCCTCCCCCCTTGGCACACCACGCCGGGCGGTGATCGGGTGGGACAGCGCGCGCCTTTCCATGATTTTGGCCGTGCTTGAAGCGCGTTGCGGTGTTAAGTTTGCGCAACATGATGTTTATCTGAATGTCGCTGGTGGACTGAGAATTAATGAGCCAGGAGCTGACCTCGCCGTTGCGGCAGCTTTAATCTCATCGCTTAGTGGGGTTGCTCTTCCTCTCGAATGCGTCTATTTCGGCGAAATCAGTCTGTCTGGTGCAGTTCGACCAGTTGCTCAGGCAGCTTCCCGATTAAAGGAAGCTCAGAAGCTTGGATTCGGTCAGGCGGTTATCGCCGACGGGAATATGAAAGAAGGCTCCAATGCTCTCGGTCAGGTTAAAGGACTTGAGGAGCTGGGAGATCTGGTGGCAAATATTGTTGCCAGTGCACAGAAAATGGAAAACGCTTAAGGGTTTAACCTAGGCTGATTTTAACCGGCAGGCATTTTTGTTGGTTTGCCTGCCAGTCAAACAAGGGACTTGTGTCGACAGATGCCGATCACACTCTTAGACGGAATTCTACTGGTTATCATGCTGATCTCTGGCGTTCTTGCTATGATTCGCGGGTTCGTGCGTGAGGTGCTTTCTATTGCATCATGGGTCGCAGCAGCAGTCGCCGCCTATCTTTTTTATGCAAGCCTGAAACCATTTGTGTTGCAGCACGTAACCAATGACACACTGGCAACTGCCATTGCTGCAGGTGCTGTATTCCTCGTGACATTGATCGTGGTGAGCTACATCACCATGCGCATTTCAGACTTCGTGCTGGATAGCCGAATTGGCGCGCTCGACAGAACCCTCGGTTTTGTTTTTGGTGCAGCCCGCGGCTTCCTGCTTGTGGTTGTTGCGCTGCTGTTCTTTAACTGGTTTGTGCCAGAGCCACGCCAGCCAAACTGGATCATGGATGCCAAGTCCAGACATCTGCTGGTGACCAGTGGCCAAAGTCTGGTTGCGGCACTGCCGGAAGATCCTGAGCGTGCGATTATGGACCAGATTCGTAAGCAGGGCGGCTCAACCGGCTCTGCAACAGGTGCATCCAGTGATGAAGAAGCCCGTTACTCCCCAAGTGAGCGGCGCGGACTGGACCAGCTGACGGCCTCCGGCGAAGGCCGGAACTAAGCTTAGATTTTGACATTTGGCCCAAGTAAGAACCAAGGAGTGATGCCATGAGCAGTGGCGTATCAAACAATTCTGCCGCTTTGGAAGAGCTACAGGCAGATTTTGACGGCGATACCCTGCACGAGGAATGCGGTGTTTTTGGCATTCTTGGACATGATGATGCAGCAGCACTGACGGCTCTGGGGCTTCATGCGCTTCAGCACCGCGGACAGGAAGCTGCAGGCATTGTGACATTTGATGGCGATCAGTTCCGCTCAGAACGTCATATGGGTCTTGTGGGTGATCATTTCACTCAGCAGGAAACCATTGACAACCTGAAGGGCCCGTACGCGATTGGCCATGTGCGCTACTCCACCACTGGTGAAGCAGCACTGCGCAATGTACAGCCGCTGTTTGCTGAGCTTGATGGCGGTGGCATCGCAATCTGTCACAACGGCAACTTTACCAATGCGATGACCGTGCGCCGTCAGTTGATCAAGGATGGCGCGATCTGCCAGTCCACTTCTGACAGTGAAGTGGTTCTGCAGTTGGTTGCACGTTCCCGCGAGAAAAAGATCGTAGATCGTTTCATCGAGGCTATCAGCCAGATGGAAGGTGCTTACTCTCTTGTCGCGCTGACTCGCAAAAAACTGATTGGTGCGCGTGACCCTTATGGAATTCGCCCATTGGTTCTTGGCGATCTGAATGGTGCTCCGATTTTTGCGAGTGAAACTTGTGCACTGGACATCATCGGCGCGAAGTTCATTCGTGAAGTTGAGAACGGTGAAGTTGTTGTTTGCACACCAGGTGGTATCGAAAGCTACTTCCCATTCGGCAAGCGCCCTTCCCGCCCAGACATCTTTGAATACATCTACTTCTCCCGCCCGGACAGTGTTTTGAATGGTCATTCCGTTTATGACGTTCGTAAGCGTTTTGGACGTGTGCTGGCGCAAGAAAGCGCCGTTGAAGCAGATGTCATTGTTCCGGTACCAGATTCTGGCGTTCCTGCAGCTCTTGGCTTTGCAGCCGAAAGCGGGGTGCCGTTTGAGCTTGGCATTATCCGTAACCACTATGTTGGTCGTACCTTTATTGAGCCGACACAGCAGATCCGTACGCTTGGTGTTAAGCTGAAGCACTCTGCCAACAGAGCGCAAATTGAAGGCAAGCGCGTTGTGCTGGTGGATGACAGCCTTGTACGCGGCACCACCAGTGTAAAAATCGTCCAGATGATCAGGGATGCTGGCGCGAAAGAAGTTCACTTCCGCCTGGCCTCTCCGCCAATCAAATTCTCCGATTACTACGGCATCGATACGCCGGTTCGCGAGAAGCTGCTGGCTGCCAAGTACGATCTTGAAGGTATGCGCAAATACATTGGTGCAGATACCCTTGCCTTCCTGAGCATTGACGGTGTCTACCGTGCCATGGGTCATGAGAATGGCCGTGACAACGAGAACCCACAGTTCACTGATCACTGCTTTACCGGGGACTATCCGACCCCGCTTACAGATTTGTCTGACGATGTGGACACACGTCAGGCTCCCCGCCTTGTAGAAACTGGTTAAGTTCAATGAGTTCGAAAAGACTTGAAGGTCGTGTTGCTGTTGTCACAGGGGCTTCCCGTGGCATTGGCTATTTTGCTGCAAAAAAGCTTGCTGAAGAAGGTGCGCATATTGTTGCGATCGCACGTACTGTAGGCGGACTGGAAGAACTGGATGACGAAATCCAGAAGGCTGGCAGCTCCGCTACGCTTGTACCAGTAGACCTGACTGACTTCGACGCGATTGACCGTTTGGGCGCTGCGATCTTCGAACGCTGGAAGAAGCTCGATATTCTCGTTGGTAATGCTGGTATCCTTGGCCCGACGTCTCCGCTGGGTCATGTGGATCCGAAGAAGTTCGATGACGTCATGAAGATCAACGTGACTGCGAACTGGCGTCTTATTCGTTCGCTAGATCCGTTGCTGCGTCAGTCTGATGCGGGCCGTACGGTCTTCCTGACCTCAGGAGCTCCGCACAAGTGCCGTGCCTATTGGGGACCTTACTCCATGTCAAAAGCGGCTCTGGAGGCGCTTGTACGCACTTATGTGAACGAAACGCAAAAGACCAGCGTTCAGTCCATGCTTGTCAATCCAGGCCCGATGCGGACAGGTATGCGTGCGAAAGCAATGCCAGGAGAGGACCCGATGACCTTGCCGCATCCTTCGGAGATCTCTGAGGACATCGTACGCTTCTGCTTGCCAGAAAGTATCGAGAACGGTCGGCTCTATGATTTCCCAGGCAAGGAACTGCGCGATTTTGTTCAGCTGACAAGCTAGACGAACTAGATCCAAGAACACAAAAAGCCCCGGTCATGTGCCGGGGCTTTTTTATTAGATTGTTTGGATTGCTTTAAATGAAGCACTTATCAGTGAGCTTTTTAACCTGTCCATACACGTTTGGGGCGGCCGCGACGACCTTGCAACCATTCATGACAGCATCTGCAACATTGATGTCCTGGCAGATCCCGCCTGCCTCTTCCATGAGGAGGAGACCGGCCATGCAGTCCCAGGAGTTCATGTGCTCTTCAATGTAGCCGATGAGACGGCCAGAAGCCGCATAAGCAAGCATTAATCCGCCAGATGCGTTACGGAAGAAGATGCCACCCTCATCAAGCAGTGCATCAACTGCATCTTTAACTGCCTGATTACGCCCGCGTGCACTGAAGCCCAGACCGATGGACCCATTTGACAATGAATCGCTCGTGGACACTTTCATTGGCGTACCGTTGAGTGTTGCCCCTTTGCCTTTTTCAGCTGCAAACAGTTCATCAGCACACGGATCAAAAGTGACGCCAATGTATTTCTCGCCGTTTTTGACGCAAGCAATGATCACACACCACTGTGGAATGCCGGAGACAAAGTTCGCGGTACCGTCAATCGGGTCGATAATCCAGGTGTACTCAGAGGTACCTGGTTTGGGATCACCCTCTTCTCCCACGATACTGTCATCTGGGAAAGCTTCGGCAATAGCTTTGCGGACAAGGATTTCAGTGTCGCGATCAGCCTCAGAAACCATGTCCTGATGACCTTTACTTTCAATATTGAGGGTGTCCAAACGCGTAAAATATTCGTGCGCATAGGCACCAGCGCGCTTAACCAGAGCGTTGGCGAACGTAAAACGGTCTTGTGACATGATAATCCTATTAAATGTAGGGAATGCGGAAAGAGAGCGCGATTAAAAGCAGTTTCAGGAAGAATTGCAACTTATTAGCGGCACTGACTGATACTTCTAGAGAAAAATTCAAGTACGCGACAGTGGTCAGAACCCTGAGCGTTCCCGGTTCTCTGGGATTTGGCAAAATAAAAGGGTAGCTGAGTGCTACCCTTTTATGAAATCAAGTGAAAGCGAAATCACCTTCTCTTCTTGTGATATGGATTGTCGCCCTTTCTATAGGACAGACGAATGGGCGTTCCTTTGATGTCAAAACGCTCACGAATACCATTCACAAGATAGCGAGTGTAGCTCTCTGGCAGATTGTCTGGCTTGGAGCTGAACACCACAAAATGCGGTGGACGTGTCTTTGGCTGTGTCATGAAACGCAAGCGAACACGACGTCCTGACACAGCTGGCGGCGGGTGGTGGATCAGAACACCTTCCAGCCAGCGGTTGAGGCCAGAGGTACCAACGCGCTTGTTCCACATCTCGTAAGCCCGGAAAACAGCCTGCATGAGCTTATCAAGGCCCTGCCCGTTGATACCGGACATGGTGACAATCTCAACACCACGTAGCTGATTCAGATAGCGTGCTTGTGAATCCTTGATGTGACCCCAAGCATCCTCGCGATCCTCAATCAAGTCCCACTTATTGAGAGCAATAACGATTGCGCGACCTTCACGGGCACACAAATCAATGATCTGCAGATCCTGCTTCTCAAAGGAGATGGTGGCGTCGAGCGTTACAACAACAACTTCAGCGAACTTAATTGCACGAAGGGCGTCCGCAACGGAGAGCTTTTCCAGCTTTTCCTGCACCCGTGCCTTCTTGCGGATACCTGCAGTGTCGAACACCTTCACATGGTGATCCTGCCATTCCCACTCAACAGAGATACTGTCGCGAGTGATGCCAGCTTCAGGTCCGGTCAGAAGGCGCTCTTCACCCAACATTTGGTTGATGAGAGTAGACTTGCCTGCATTTGGACGGCCAACAATTGCCATGCGCAAAGGACGTTCGAGCGTGCCAACTGGCTCGTCGATCTCTTCGTCCTCTACATCAACATCTGTACGTGCTTCAGTAAATTCGGAAGAATCTTCCATCTCGTCTGCAGCATCTACAATCGGGCGCAGAAAATCATATAGCTCGGACAGACCTTCTCCGTGTTCCGCAGAAAGAGGAACAGGATCACCCAACCCAAGCGTGAACGCATCATAGAGACCGCCATCGCCTGCTTTGCCTTCCGCCTTGTTGGCGCAAAGAATTACAGGGGTGTCGGCACGGCGAAGAAGGTTCGCAAAGTGCTCATCAAGCGGCATCAAGCCAGCGCGTGCATCAATAAGGAATAAGCATGCATCCGCATCCCGGATTGCTTCTTCTGTTTGAGCGCGCATACGCCCTTCGAGGCTTGCTGCCTCTGCTTCTTCTAGGCCGGCAGTATCAACGATCTTGAATCGCAGATCGCCCAAGCGTGCATCACCGGACCGACGGTCACGGGTCACACCTGGGGTATCATCAACAAGCGCTAAGCGCTTGCCTACAAGGCGATTGAAGAGCGTCGACTTGCCAACATTAGGTCTGCCAATAATGGCGACTGTCGCAGTCACGCGAATACTCCTCGTATGGTATGCAGCATTTAGAGTAGTTCGCCTTATGCGCCCTACTCTAAGCTTTTATTTTTTAACGTATCCCAGTTTCGAAAACCGGTATCCACTTTCCGGAGGACACGTTTAGTTCAGCGCTGCAACCGCTCCGTCACTGGTAAGGACGACCATACGTCCACCAGCAACAATTGGTGATACAAATACGCCACTGGTCACTTTCCGCGATGCGGATGCCTGACCGGTTTTTGCATTCACAGATGCAAGATAACCGTTGCTGGACATGGCGATCAGCTGGCCGTTGGCCAAAATTGGCCCTGCCCAGTTGACATTCTTGGCGTCACTTTCGCCAGTTGGCAACTTGGCACTCCAGATAAGGTTGCCGGTCTTGCTTGAGATTGCATGCAATTTGTCATCCAAGCCGATCAGGAATACCGTACCACCGGAAACAACCGGAGTATGTACAGCACCAAAATCAGCCTCCCACAAACGCTCGCCATCTTTCAAAGCAATGCCCAGTGTGCGTCCAGCAACGGAGGTTGCAATAACCTTGTTGCCTTCAATGATTGGGCTTGCAGAAACATCTGTCAGGCCAGAGAGCGCGCGTGTACGGAAGGACCGTGCAACGGTATCGATCCATTTAGGCTCACCGCTGTTAATGTCAAGTGCCATAACCTCACCTGAGGAAAACGGAACGACAACAGTGCTGCCCGAAATTGCCGGATTTGCAGAGGAAAGCAGGCCTGCTTGTTCTGCGATGCCAGCGAATGACCATGCCTGTTCCCCATCTGACTGGTTGAGGCCGATCACTTCATTGTCTTGTGTTACAACGACAACTTTGCCATTGGCCGCTGCTGGCGCACCGCGAACCGGTGTTTCCAGTTGCTTGGTCCAAAGGACGTTGCCACCTTTATCAAGTGCATAAACATTGCGGTATGCGGTTGCGACAAAGATCTTGCCTCCGTCAAGCACGACACCACCACCTGCGGCAACTTCGTTCTCGCCTTCCAGCCCCAGGTTCTTTGTGAAGACCTTGGCGCCACCTGTTGTCAGAGCAACGAGGTTTCCATCTGACTTATAGACGTAGATGCGCTGGCCATCAGAAACCGGACGCGCTGCGGTACGCGGGTTACTGGAGCCAATACCAAAGAAGCCCGGAGAACGGACCTGACCGATGCTCGAAGACCATGCAACACCACCGCTCACATTGATTGCGATGTTGCCCGGATCATTGCTCTTAGGACCAGCAGCTGTTGGCCAGGTTGACCCACCTGTCGCCGCACCGATCTTGGCATCTCCACCTGTTGCAGATGGCTTTAATGCGCCTTGATACAGTGGCTGACGGTCTCCTTCAAGAAACTCATCATCGCCGCCGAATGGATTTAGACTGGAAAGAGAAGAACAACCAGCCAGCGTCAGCGCAAGCGCGCCGGTTCCAATCAAAGCCTTCCAAGACTTTCTTTTGGTCTCGCTCACTTATTCAGTCCCCTTTTCGTCTTTGCCCAATGCAGAGGTAATTAGTTCAAGATAAATTTGTGCGCGCCCGGAAACATCTGACGGAGCAGCTGCATCATTCACTATTTCGCTGAAGCGCGTGCGAGCCGCATCCAGATTACCAGCCTTGTACTCAGCAGCGCCCAGAATTTCCAAAGCAGAAAAACGCCATGTGTTACCAGCAACAGCCAGGACTTCTGTGTGTTTTTTCACCGCGGCAAGGTCGCCGTTATCCAGCAGCAGATAAGCAGCGCGGATATTGGCGAGGCCCTTGTAAATGATTGGTGTGGCACTGTCAGCGGCGACCGCTTCAAAAGCCTTGATGGCTTCGTCAGGTTTACCTTCCAGTGCCAACTCGGTTCCAATGCGCATCTTGGCCATCATAGGATAACCGCCAATGCTGCCTTCCATGGAAACGAAAGCTGCCTGTGCTTCGGTGTAGTTGCCTGCGTCTGAAAGCTTGATAGCTTCCAGAAATTCAGTGCCCGCAGCCTGAGACTGTTTGTTCTGCCAGTACTCATAGCCGCGAAAACCTGCGGTACCTACAACGATAAGACCTGCTGTCAGGTATACAACCGGAGCAAAGCGCTTCCAAAGCTTTGAAAACTGGTCGCTTCTTACTTCTTCATCGACTTCGCGAAAAATGTCGGACATAACTTCAAATGTTCCTGCAGCAACGATTCTTAGGTTCGTGGTATCTCAATGGGCGGCGTCACATTAAAACTAAGAGAGCCGCAGGCAAACCTCTTTCTCTACCTCTTTCAACCGATTAGTGGCTTTATTAGGGCAATGAAAGAGTTTTCCCTGCCAACATTTACAAGTGTAATTGCCGAGAGAGACCACTTTGATGTCTGTCTTGAAACCTTACCCCATGCAAAAGGTCAAGCTATGATCGATACCCCGATCAAAATTGCATGTAGTTTCCACACGAACAGGCCGTAGAAAATCAAACCGAGGCCTACGGAAATCACATCATTTCGCGTTGCGTTTGGGTATTCCCGGCTTGGTGGATTGATACGCTCGCGGCGGGCAATGGTAATTCTTACAAGAATTGCCCAGATCAAAAATGAGCCAAACAACAGCACAGAGTAAGGTTCACCGTTTGCAAACAGGTGAGCCACAGCCCAAAGCTTTGTTGCGTTGATCAACGGGTGCTTGGTGACGCGTGTGATATTACCCTTCAATTGAGAGGCAAAGAAGAGCGGAAAAACAGGCAGCATCAACAGCATGGTGACGTGACGACCCCAGCTTGGTGCGACATACCATGGCGCATAATCACCATTCCAGGCGGCACCGAAGCCATAGACGATTGCGACCAGAGCACCCAATGAAATGAGCGTGTACAGTCCGCGATATCCGTTGAACGACAGACGTTGAACCAACGTGTCCCGAAGCGCCGAGAACGACGGGATCAAATGCACCGCAAAAAATGCGGTGAGGCCTGAAATCAATAATGCCATAAATTGTTCTCCCCCAAGATCAATTGAGGGCAAAGGTATTTCACAGAGTGCTTAATTGCAAAACAATCTTTGGATCAGCCAAATTCCTCAGCTTAAAGCAAAACCGGGTGCGCAACTGATCAGTCACGCACCCGGTTTTGCTGAAACACTCGCGATTTGAGAGTTTGCTTAAGTCAGGATCGGCATACCGATCAGCAGCGCATGTAGTTTCCAGACAAACAAACCGTAGAGGAGCATGCCCAACACAACGCTGATGATGTCATTACGCAGAGCGTGTGGGAACTCTTCAACTGCGGTGTTTTTGCGATCAAACTTCTTCAGAGAAATCCGCGCCAAGATCGCCCAGACAAGAAAACCACCGAACAGTGCAACAGAGTATGGCTCACCATTGACCAATAAGTGAGAGATTGCCCAGATCTTTACCGCCAGAATAACGGGGTCTTTGGTCCACTTGGCGATATTACCGCGAATAAACTTCGCAAAAACCAGAATGAATACTGGTAAGAGCAATGTCATAGCCAGATGACGTAGCCAGAATGGCGTTACGTACAGCGGAAACAGGTCTTCCTCACGCGCCAGAACGAAGCCGTAGATCATGGAGAAAAGGCCTGTCAGCACGATCAGTGAGTAGATCGCCCGGTATGGATTCAGTCCTATGCGCTGAACGACTGAGTCACGAAACCCAGGAAAAGATGGGACGAAGTGAATTCCCAGAAAGATGAATAGCCCAACTAATAACAGCGTCATCGAGTGACCCTTTAGATTTGTATTTTACGTTAAAGCCCCTAGATAGGCTTGTGCACTGTGACCATACGCAGTGAAATATCAACAAGCCTGATCGTCCCTGCGTAAGGTGTTTTATACATTTACCCAATTCTTTTTCGCAGAACCCTTGAGCTCATGCTGCTTTTCTCGCTAAATCAGGGTGAGTTGTTTATCTGCATATATCATAACTTGACTGTTTGACTCCTATATTTGCGCAAGATCTAAGGTTTCACAAACAGAAACAGTGCCTGGAAAGTTCTATGTCCGAAAGTGACAGTGCAACAGAAACTAGTGAACGTCGCCGCGTTCGCCGTCGGCGTACGCTTAAAGAAGGGCGCATTGTTTTTGCGAGCCAGTCGATGGTTTTCGACTGTGTTATTCGAGATTTGTCCGATTTTGGTGCCCGCTTGAAGATGGAAACAACGATCGATATTCCCGATGAGTTTACACTCTATCTGGTTCATCTGCGCCAGCGCGTGCAAACCGAAGTCCGCTGGAGAACAGCAGATACACTGGGCGTAGAGTTTGTGGGCGAAAAAGAAACCGTTTCCAGCCTGATGAAAATCTAGTCCACTCCCTTAAACGCCCGCTATGTTGGGCGTTTTGTTTTGCTTGCACAGTTTCTCAATTCGCGCTCATACTGACTACCTGACGGTTTGGGCGGGAGATGATCTGATGACACTGGCTCTCAATGATGCAGAGAAGTTACTTCTTGCACGAAAGGCAGAACTGACAGAACTCACTGCTATCTCTGAGGGAGACCGTGCAACGGTTGCGCTTGACCAACAGTCCGTTGGCCGCCTCTCCCGCATGGACGCTATGCAACGGCAAGCGATGGCTCAAGCCAATGACCGCCAACGCGCCAGAGAACTTCAACGGATCGACAGCGCTCTGCAGCGGATCAAAGAGGACGAATACGGCTTCTGCCTTGAATGCGGAGATGATATTCCGGAAGCCCGACTGCGCGTAGACCCAGCCGCTCTTTATTGCATAAGCTGCGCAAAGTTGTTTGGGTAGATAACTACGTTTGAAATTCGCTCTAACGCGCTCTCCAAATTGTACTGACACCCTTCTTATTTTCTCTTGCCCAGACGAGATCAAATTCTGAAGCCATCATCGAGATGCCATCTGTCCTACGGCGCAGGTCGAGGTAGATGATGCTCTTTTTTCTGATGACTTGCTTCAGTGTCTCAAAATACGTTGAAATCGGAAAATGCCAGCCATAAGCAAGAAAAGACACAACGACATCAAACGTGTCATCAGGAAACGCATCATGATCCAGATTGATAAGACTGAGGTTTTCAGATGCGATTCCATTGAGCTGTAAATTTTCGGCTGTGCGTGCCAGATCATTATAGATCGCTGCATCAGGCTGAAATCCGTATTTAATTTCCTTGTCTTTGCCATTTTTATCCAAGCCGACAAAACAATGATCCGCCCCATATAACCCCTTTTAAACGAGCAGGCCAAATCCGAGACCGCAGCCAATATCCAGAAATCGACCTTTCGCAGCAAGGTCCAAGACGTGATCCTTCAACACTCGGACAGCTTTGGCGATGTGTTTTCGATATAGACGCAGGACTGCATCTTCACCTTTGCCGATCAGATCCGTCCGTTGGCAAAGCAAGAGTTCTCTGTGTTGCTCAGTTAGATACAACTCTGCATCAGGTAAATCCTTTGGTGACTGACTCCACATCCCAAAACATCAGGCAGTATGAACCAACTGGGCTAATTAGAAATCCGTGCAAAATTGGACGTGGCATTGATCACTGAACAAGAAAAAACCGGGGAAGTTGCCCTCCCCGGTTTTGATTAGTTTATTCCCACTCAATGGTTCCCGGAGGCTTTGAGGTCACATCATAAACGACGCGGTTGATGCCGCGGACTTCGTTAATGATGCGGGTTGCCGCCCGGCCTAGGAATTCCATGTCGTAGTGATAGAAATCAGCAGTCATGCCATCTACTGAAGTTACTGCGCGCAGGGCGCAGACGAACTCGTAGGTGCGGCCATCGCCCATAACACCAACGGTTTGGACCGGCAGCAGAACAGCGAATGCCTGCCAGATGGCATCATAGAGACCAGCTTTGCGGATTTCATCCAGATAGATGGCATCTGCCTGACGCAGGATATCCAGTTTCTCACGCGTGATACCGCCCGGACAGCGGATCGCAAGACCCGGACCTGGGAATGGGTGCCGTCCAATGAAGCTGTCTGGCAAACCCAATTCGCGACCAAGGTCACGAACTTCATCTTTGAACAGTTCACGAAGTGGCTCAACCAGCTGCATATTCATGCGCTCTGGCAAGCCTCCCACGTTGTGGTGAGATTTGATGGTGACGGATGGACCGCCCGTGAAGGAAACACTCTCAATCACGTCAGGGTACAACGTGCCCTGTGCGAGGAAGTCTGCGCCGCCAAGTTTTTTCGCTTCTTCTTCGAAAACTTCAATGAAGAGCCTGCCGATGGTTTTGCGTTTGACTTCCGGATCGCTCTCGCCTTCCAGCTGACCAATGAACAGATCAGCAGCATCCACGTGCACCAACGGGATGTTGTAGTGATCACGGAACATGGACAGGACCTGCTCCGTTTCACCCATGCGCATCAAACCGTGATCAACATAGATACAAGTGAGCTGGTCGCCGATTGCTTCATGGATCAGCACTGCAGCAACAGAACTGTCAACGCCACCGGACAGGCCGCAGATGACTTTTTTGTCGCCAACTTGCTGACGAATACTCTCTACCGCCTGCTGGCGGTACTCAGCCATTGTCCAGTCGCCTGAACAGCCTGCAATCTTATGCGTAAAGTTCTCGATGAGCTTCGCACCATCGGGAGTGTGAACCACTTCTGGGTGGAACATAACACCGTATTGCTTTTTGGCTTCATTTGCATAAGCAGCAAATGGTGCACCTTCAGAGGTTGCAATTGCCTCAAAACCTTCGGGCAGCTCGACAACACGGTCACCATGGCTCATCCAAACCTGATGTTTGGAGCCAATTTCGTCCCAAACCCCATCAAATAGTGGGCTTTTCCCTTTAATTTCAAGGAAGGCGCGGCCAAACTCGCGATGATCAGAGCCTTCCGCTTTGCCGCCATTCTGGACACAAAGGGTCATCTGACCATAACAAATTCCGAGGACAGGAATACCAGCCTCAAATACGATCTGGGGTGCGCGTGGGCTCCCCATTTCAGTCGTGGATGCCGGACCACCTGACAGGATCACCGCCTTTGGATTCATCTCCTTAAAAGCAGCTTCTGCAGACTGGAACGGAACGATCTCGGAGTACACACCAGACTCGCGCACACGGCGCGCGATCAGCTGAGTGACCTGAGAACCAAAATCAATAATGAGGATGCGGTCTGTCATGCGCAGCTTCTACTCTGTGCGCATTGATTTGGAAAGGTCTTTTACGCGGAAAAATCGCGGTTCCGTTAAGGGCAGATGATGTTTTTCTGTGTGCTTTGTCCGAAGGTCCAGTCAGCTACAATATCGACTGCTCGTGTTCTTCGATACGGCTCATCATTTGCCCCAATCTGATGCGCTCCTGCACATCTAACTGCGGCAGTAGATTCTTCTCAAGCTGTTCAAGTTGGGCCTCAAGAGCTCGTAAAACAACGCGTCCATCTTCTGCCAAGTTCAAACGGACAAGGCGACGGTCTCGAGGGTGCTCATGTTTTTTTATAAGATTTGCTTCTGACAGGCGCTTTACAGCACGCGATACAGCCACCGTATCCAATCCAATAACTGGCCCCAACTCCCGTACAGACACAGCACCCATCCGCTCCAGTGCACTCAACACGAGCCACGAGGGAAGCGATAAACCATATTGCTTCTGTAAATGCTCGGAAAGCCGGCGCTCAATAAAGCGGCCAGTCGCGATGATGCGCAGAGGCAAATAGTTCAACAACTCGACGTTATGTTCGTCTTCAAACAAACTTGCCTGTGTCGTTATTTTCGCACGGTATTTCTCCGCCATAACCCTTTGCCCTGCGTCGGATGCTTTGCTTCATTCCATTGACCGATAAGAAAACGGAAAATGGTTAAGCTGTCTTGAATATTGGTGATTTTTCCCAGGCACTAGCCCCTGAATGTGGTTTTGATGCGTTCAATATCATCTATCCACGCCTTCCTTCAGGATCAACCCGTTCCACCTTTGACGCTGATTTGCCAACCGCTTAGGCTTCATCGTGCATAGATACGAATTTGATTCGCAGAATTGCCTGTCAGCAGATCCATCCGAATGGATCTACGGGCGGCACTGCCCAACGAGGGGGTCCGTAAAAGATGACAGAGACACTGCGCGGTATACCGGACACTAACGCCCGGCAAGAAAAAATCAATGCTGCACTTGATGCTATTGCCTACCTGGAACAGGACGAGCGCTTTGATGAAGTGATCCCAGTCTATCAGGATCTTGTTGGACGCTACCCTGATGATGTCGAGCTTCTTTTCAAGATGGCAACGATTATGTTGCGCAATGGAGATTTGAGGGAATCCGTCGCCCATTTGCGTAAAGTATTGTTCATGAAACCAGAACACTTGGCTGCACGCTCCAACATGGGCAATGCGCTGCTTTTGCTGGGGTATCTGGAACAAGCTAAAGAAGCCTTTGATGCGGTGGTGGAAGCTGAGCCGGAGAACCGGAATGCGCTTTATGGGCTCGCAACCATTTTGATCAAAATGCATGGGCACGCGGAAGCAGAACCGTATGCCCGATGCCTTGTACAACTGATTCCAAACAGCGCCCCTGCTCTTTCACTTCTTGGCGATGCTTTGAGTGCGGAGACCAAGGCGGAAGCGGCAACCCTGAACTATCGGGCAGCACTCAGAGTTGACTCACAATATGTTCCTGCTCTGGTTGGCCTCGCAAAGCTGCTCATCATTCGCAAAAAGAGTGAGGAAGCACTGGCGCATCTGGACAAGGCTCATGACCTGCAGCCCCGCAATGTCGAAGTGCTTTTCGCAATGGGGCACGCTTACTTGCTGGAAGAAAACACCTCCAGTGCTGTAGAGAGCTTTGAACTGGCTCATGCGTGTGAGCCTGAGAACGCGGCTGCGCTCGTTCATCTGAGCATTGGCAAGCGCAAACTTGGTCTTGTTTATGCCGGAGTTTATCACGCGGCTGCCGCATGGCGGCTTGCACCAGGCAATAAGCAAGTCAGCAACGCACTTGGCGCAGCTCTTGCCGCAGCTGGTGCCACTGATGCCGCTCGTGATGTCTTGACGTCTTCATCCAGAAACAGTCAGTTTTTGGAGGCAACCGAAGCAGCGATCAAAGAGGTCGAATATCTTGCTGAGCAAGGTTATGAGCGGCCTGTTCGTGAGGAAAAAGTTGCACCTGAGCCTTCAGAGCACAGCAAAAGCATAGAAGCCAGAGCTTTGGAAGAGGCCGGTGAAAGCGTATTTAAGGCACAGAGTGAAGATGCTGCTCCTGAAGAGCTGGCGGAAGATGTCGTCAAGGGTAAATCTGAGGTACCTGATGAGCTTGAAGAGAAAGCCTCCAGCTAATCCCATGGTTTGTTTGCCGTTTCGAAGCATGTCGCATTTCATATGCGACATGCTTTTTTATTAAAGCCAAGGTGCTGATATCAAATACGTTCCATCATCGCGATGAAGAAACCATCAGTACCGGTATGATAAGGCGTCAGAGTGATCATACCGCCATCCTTAAACAGTGGACGACGGGATGCTATTGCACCAAAATGCTCTTCCCAAACCGGCGCAAGATCAACAAGCTTGAAGTCAGCGTTCTTTTCAAGGAACGCTTTGACTTGCAGCTGATTTTCCGCTGGCACCAAAGAGCAAGTTGCATAAATCAGCTTGCCACCTGAACGCACAAAGCGTGTCGCAGTTTCCAGAACCTGAGCTTGATCTTCAACACGTCCATTCAGAGCGTTTTCTGTTACACGCCACTTGGTATCTGGACGACGACGCCATACACCAGTACCTGAACAAGGCGCATCCACGAACACGCGATCCATCTTGCCTTCGCAGATATCAAGAGAGCCGGTTTGCGGGTCAATCGTCTGGATATTTCGCACCCCTGCGCGGGCCATACGGTCATAAAGTGGCGCTAGACGCGTCTTATGGGCATCATAAGCGTAGATCTGTCCTTTGTTCTGCATCTGCGCAGCCAAAGCGAGGCTTTTACCGCCCCCACCTGCACATAGATCCAAAACCTGTTCACCCGGCTGAGCGCCTGACAGGATAGATGCGATCTGAGAGGCCTCATCCTGCAATTCAAACCAGCCTTTGCGAAAGCTCTCTTCGGCCTGAACGTGAGGTGATTTGCGCGGCCCAATTACAGGTTCAAGACGAACGCCTACAGGAGACAAGCCACTTACTTCTGGATTAAGGTGAGACAAACGCTTGAGGACTTTTTCCTGCGAGCTTTTGACCGTGTTCACGCGCATATCAATCGGCGCACGTTCAGAAAGAGAACGCCCAACTGCCAGCGTCTCGTCACCAAAGTTATCCTGAAAGTGCGACCAGAGCCATTCCGGAACATTTGCTGAGATCTGGTCGTTATCGCCGACTTGCTTGTTTTCAATCAATGCGTCACGTTCAGTGTCTGATAGCGGTTCTGGTGCGTGACGGTCTTCTTCCATCACCTGCTCCAGCTTTTCCACCTGATTGCCCCAGCCCCAGATGTAGGTTGCCAAAACAAGCGCGCGCGCACTGTCAGATCCCATCGCCTGAGCATGGGAGAGTTTGTGGCGCAGCGCATCAAATACCAGATTGCCGATAGCAACCCGATCTCCGGATCCTGCAAACCTATGCTTGTTGCCCCAGTCCTTCAGGGCTTCCTGCACAGGACGGCGGCGCTCATTAATCTCTGTCAGCACTTCAATTGCAGCCGCAATTCGTCCACCGTCGCGCATGAATGATCCTTAATTCCGTGAATTCTATTTTACGATTTATTTGTTTGGCTTTGCAGCGTGTATGCCAATACTCAAGGCTTTTCAATAGTGCATAGCATGTGTGAGGCAAACCTCACATCAACTCATTCAACAATTTCTTGGGTGTTGCATAACTCATATATGCTGAATTTAGCAGATAACAGTAAAAATACAGATATTTACGACCTGCTTCCGCTACCTCATGACACATAGCGCATTTTAATAAAAACGTAGATCCTGCCTCGCAACTCATCAGATCACTGTAAACAATGCGTGTTGCGTTTCATGTTTTATCAGATCTCCATATTTCTACTTGGCAATGCAATATTGTATTTCCTGAAAGCAGACCTCATCGGTGCTTCGATTGCATCCAACTCATCAGTTGGTTTGAAGCAGAACCACTACGTATTTGCAGCAGGCGCATTTACAATGGATGCATTGCTCTCTTCGGTCCTGACACTGGGATGCCTTGCTCTTCTGGAACTGGCATTTTCTGTCTCGGCAACATGGTATTACTCAGTGGTGTGCCTTTTGACATATTTAAGCATCCTGAGCTTCTTCACTCTCAGAATTCACCGTTAGCTGCGACATAAAAAAATGGCTCACCCGAAACCGGAATGAGCCATCTAAATATTAGCATTTGATTGTTATCAGGCGCTTTTTACATTGCGCAAGAAGCTTGCAATATTGTCCCGCAACAGGTCTGCCTGTTTATTCAGGATCTGAGAGGATGACAGAACCTGACTTGCAGTTGCGCTGGTTTCTGATGCGGCAGATGATACACCCGCCATGCTTTCAGCAACATTTTGAGTGCCTACAGCTGCTTGCTGCACGTTCTCACTAATCTCAGTGGTTGCTGCCCCCTGCTGCTCAACAGCAGCTGCGATAGTTGCTGTGATATCATTGACGTCAGACATGGTTTTGGTGATTGCACTGATTGCGCCAACGGCTTCCTGAGACGAATTCTGAATGCCTACAATCTGGCTGGAGATTTCTTCGGTCGCCTTTGAGGTCTGATTGGCCAACTCTTTCACTTCAGCTGCAACAACAGCAAAGCCCTTGCCAGCTTCGCCGGCACGAGCTGCCTCAATGGTCGCATTCAGAGCCAACAAGTTGGTTTGCTCTGCGATCGCTTGGATGAGTGTGACCACTTCGCCAATACGCTGCGCAGCACTATCCAGACTGGAGACTTTATCATTTGTGACCTGGGCTGTAGATGTAGCGTCTGCGACAACTTTTTGAGTTTGGCCAACTTGTCTGCTGATCTCATCAATGGATGCGGCCAGCTCTTCTGCTGCCGACGCTACCGTTTGTACATTGGTAGACGCTTCCTCAGAAGAGGCGGCAGCCGTTGTTGATTGCTCAGTGGCATGCTCAGCGATGCCGGTCAGTGCCTTGGCAGAGACTTCCATTTCAGTTGAGTTATCCGCGACTGTCGTCAGACTTTCCTGAATGGTTTCATCAAAGTCTGTAATGAGCTCATCAATATGTTTCTGGCGAAGCGCTCGAGCTTCCTGCTCCTGTTCGGATTCACTTTGCAGATTCATGCGCTCAACTGCATTGCTGACAAAGACTTCCAAAGCCTTCGCCATCTGTCCGATCTCGTCTTTACGGCCAGTGAAGGCAACAGGCTCATCTACATTGCCCTTTGTCAGAGAGTTCATCCGTGCAGTGATACCGACAACAGGTCTTGCAATGGAGGAGCCAACAAACCAGAGAACGACGACACCAAAGGCAAGACAGATAAGCGCCGTAATGATAGCGTTGTTTCGTGTTGCGTTGGCAGCTGCGAGCAGTTCTGACTTATCCACGGAGACAATTGCGGACCAGACCTGCTCTGTACCACGCAGTGTCAGCGGATAGGTCGCTATTTCCTTATCACCAAGCTCAACAACAGTTGGCTGCGTACCTGCCTCAGTGAGAAGTTGAGCTATCTCTGCTGGAATTTCTTCGCCTTTCAACTCCGAATTGGAGTGAGCTACCCATTTGCTATCGTTGCTAACGAGGCCGACAAACCCACTTTTGAATTTTCTGGAAGCTTCCAGACTTGCGATCAAGCCGTTAAGGAACACGTCGCCAGTGATGACACCAATTGCATTACCATTGCCATTGAAGACAGGTGACGACATGGAGACAGCCATTACGGTGTCACCTTGTGATTCAAAGCTGTACGGCGGTGTGACAACGTCATGCCCCAGCCTGAGAGGAAGACCATACCAGCTATCTGCATCAGCTTCGTCCGCACCCGCAATACGCCACCCAACCTTGCCATCCTTGCGAGAGAAGTAAGGTGAGAAACGGCCGGTTTTCCCAGAGTAGTCCTGACCAGCGTGGCTAGCATCTTCGCCAATCATATTTGGCTCGAAGGAGGTGGTCAGGCCATCAATGGACGGATTGTTGGCAAAGAAGTCTCGGGCGATCTGGGCGATCTGCTCACGAGTTAGATCGGCATGGCGCAATGTTTGTTCGAGTTGGTCTGCAAAACTTGACGTGATGATTTGTGCTTCGCTAATTGTTTGATTGGCCAGATCTGCTTGAACCTGGGCATTCTCAATAAGTAATTCCTGACCGGCCTCTTCTGAGGAATTGGACATAAGGACGGAAACAACTGTGATAAGTGCAATAAAGCCAAGCAAAAAAACGGCATTCGCAGCGGCGAATATCCTTAGGCGCAGTGACATGATTATTTTCCATTGAATTAGTTCAATTTATTCTAAACCTCTCTATCCCTGAAAAATTAATTGCAACTTAAGTCTAGTGCTTTTCAAAGAAAATCTAGTAATACATTTTGACGCATACAATTACAATTCACCTAACTTATTGCATAATCTAAATTAATTTCTTCAATCGAATAACTGACTAATATACAAAACTAAAGTTTTCTAAGTGAGATCACCTCGGATATAGATGAATATTTATATTTAATATGCATGCATCACATATTCAGAAAAACAACTAAGGCACTCCATTCAATACTTGGAATTACTTTGCCAGCAAAATTTAATCCAATTTATTAGCTTACTTGCGCGCCTTTACAGCGCTAGGTCACGAAGCGCACACCCTCCTGTAGGCCAGATCATTTACCTGCCTTCGAAGGAAAGGGTGGAGCAGAAAAGGTTGATACGCAGCTCTCATGAGTCCAAGTGATCTGACTTCACATAAAAAAATCGCGGTTACTGGAGGATCCAATAACCGCGATTATCAAATTAAAATTCACTCAGACTAGTTGTGCTGCTCAGACTGCACCGGGGTAATTCGGGCTCTCTCTTGTAATCGTGACGTCGTGGGCGTGGCTTTCGCGAAGGGAGGCGCCGGAGATGCGGACGAAGGTTGCGCGGTCTTTGTACTCTGGCAGGTTTGGTGCGCCGACATAGCCCATGGATGCACGGACACCGCCTGCGAGCTGGTGCAGAACGGAAGAGAGCGGACCTTTGTAGGGCACCTGCCCTTCAATACCTTCTGGAACCAGCTTCAGCTTATCAGAGACTTCTGCCTGGAAGTAACGATCTGCGGAACCACGTGCCATAGCACCGACAGACCCCATACCACGGTAAGCTTTGTAGGAACGGCCCTGATGCAGGTAAACCTCGCCTGGGCTTTCTTCGGTACCAGCCAGCAGTGAACCCACCATGCAGGAGCCTGCGCCTGCTGCGAATGCTTTTGCCATATCGCCGGAGAACTTGATGCCACCATCTGCAATGATTGGAACATCAGCCTTAGCAGCCTCGGCTGCGCACTCAAGGATCGCTGTGAGCTGAGGAACACCGACACCAGCAACAATGCGTGTTGTACAGATAGAACCCGGTCCGATACCCACCTTCACGGCGTCAGCACCAGCTTCGATCAGTGCTTTTGTCGCCGCTGGAGTTGCTACGTTGCCAGCCACCAGCTCTACACTCGGGAAGCGCTTCTTGATTGCAGCTACCTGATCAATTACAGCCTGTGAATGGCCATGCGCGGTATCTACGACCAGCAGGTCCACGTCGACCTCAATCAGGGCCTCCGCACGACGCATGCCATCTTCGCCCACGCTGGTTGCTGCACCAGACAGAAGGCGCCCCTGCGCATCCTTAGATGCATTCGGGTTGAGCTGCGCCTTTTCCATATCCTTAACAGTGATAAGGCCAACACAGGACTGGTTCTCATCAACCACCAGAAGCTTTTCGATACGGTGTTGGTGCAATAGACGCTTGGCTTCATCCTGACGAACGTTATCGCGAACTGTGATCAGGTTGTCGCGGGTCATCAGTTCGCAGACCAGCTGCTCAGGGTTTGAGGCAAAGCGTACGTCGCGGTTGGTCAGAATACCAACGAGACGACCTGTGGCAGTACCGCCGCGACCACCGTTTTCAACCACTGGCACACCGGAGATCTTGTGCGCTTCCATCAGGTTGAGTGCGTCTTTGAGAGTTGCATCAGGGCCAATCACCAATGGATTGACGACCATGCCGCTCTCGAATTTCTTCACCTGACGGACTTCTTCAGCCTGACGCTCTGGTGTCATGTTCTTGTGGATGATGCCGAGGCCGCCAGCCTGTGCCATAGCAATCGCGAGGCGTGCTTCTGTCACTGTGTCCATTGCGGAAGAGAGGATAGGCAAGTGCAAACGAAGATTGCGAGAGATTCTTGAGTGCAGTTCGACCTGCGCTGGCATGATCTCAGAATGCCCTGGAAGGAGCAGAACATCATCAAAAGTCAGCGCTTCGTGACCTGAAGATGGTTCGTAAAATGTAGGCATTGCCAAATTCCCTTCGGATGAATATAGACCGCCCTGACCCACTCCCTGCTCAAGTGGATTTGACTGCAGAGTTGTCTGAAAATATAGAGAAGTTGACGCGGGTCACTACCACGGCTTTTGCGATTTGAAAAGGGGCATTTATCAGATTTAGGCTCCGGAATGCATATTTGCTCCTCACCCCATCGATTTTACTAAATTGCAAGTATCGTCGATGAGCGTTGATAGACCGAGTTCCTTTAAGGTCAGCTTCCGAGAACAAACACCTTCAGGGATACTCAGAGGTCTTCGCCGACACTCCTGAGTGATTTCAGACCGGAAAGCTCCGAGCATGCCGTACCGCCTCCGCATGACAACAGTGATCGTTGGCATGACGCTTTTGCTGGTGCAGTTGGATGCCACAGTGCTTGGAGTTGCGATCCCCACTATCGCTCATGATCTTAAAATTAATCCACTTTCATTACATATGACCATATCGCTCTATCAGCTCACATTGGCGGTGTTTATTCCCATATCGGGATGGGCAGCTGACCGGTTCGGGTCAAAACGTTTGTTCGTTGGCGCAGCGCTCCTGTTTATGAGCATGTCAGTGGCATGCGCCCTTTCTAGCAATCTGACCCATCTTTTGATTGCCCGGGCAATTCAGGGGTTTGCCGGAGCCTTTCTAATGCCGATTGGACGTCTGACAGTCATCCGCATGGCAGGCACGAAGAACCTTGTGCAAGCGATGGTTTGGGTCGTCACGCCCGCTGCATTCGGAATTGCCTTTGGCCCCTTTCTGGGCGGCATTATTGTCCACTATCTCAATTGGCGCTGGATTTTTTTGATCAATGTGCCGGTTTGCGTTGCCGTTGGCACTATGAGCAGCTTTTACTTTCGCAATTACAGACGGAAGAACAAGGTGCCCTTCGATTTTCCGGGGTTCATTTTGCTAGGGAGTACTGCCGCATCGCTCCTGGCTGGGATTGCTAATCTAACAAAGATCACAGGCGATGCATTTATTCCCCTTGGCCTTTTTGCAGCAAGTTTATCATTCGCCCTGGTTTTTATATGGCATGCACGGCGCGCTCCCCATCCAGTGATTGACCTGAAGCTCTTCGCAAATCTCAGCTATCGTGTCTCGACCTATGCGGCTGTCCCTTTGCGCATCGGCGTCGCTTCCTTTGCGTTTGTCATGCCGCTCATGCTGCAAATTCCCATGGGCCTTGATAGTCTGACAACAGGACTCCTTATGGGCGCCGCAGCCATTGGAGCCCTGCTTTCACGCGTGGTCGCTCACCGATTGATCAAAACATTCGGCTTTCGCGGCGTCTTGCTGCCCTGCACCATTGTTCTTGCCGTTTTAACACTGGCTGTGGGCTTTGTCTGGCTTACCAAGTCACTTGCAGCAGTCGCGCTCCTCATCCTGCTCACAGGCTTCACACGAAGCCTTGTATTCACATCTGCCAACACAGCAAGCTATGCGGATCTGACCAGGTGTCTTGTTAATCAGGGTGTGAGCTTTGCAGGACTGGTTCAGCAACTATCCATTTCACTGGCGGTTGGCTTTGCTGCTGCCGTTTTGCATGTTCGGCAGAACATCACAGAAGAGCACATGCTCACCGGGCCTGATTTTATCTGGCTTTCCGTTTGCACTGGTTTATTTGCCTTGCTGCCCGTGCTGTTTTTCTGGTTTCTGCCCGTTAATCTCGGCAAGAACAAAGTGGATGAACAAGCACATTTACATCAATAAAAAAGGCTGGTCGAAACCAGCCTTTCTGAACATTATTTAGAGCCTCTGTAGCCCTTGGCGAGAATGAACATCTCGGGGCTGCCTTTGCGGCTCGCTGGTGGTTTGATATGCACCACAGACTTAAATTCCTTCTTCAGATCCTGAAGCAACTTTGCCTCAGCACCACCGGCAAACACTTTTGAGAGGAATGCACCACCTTCATTCAGGTTCTGACGCGCAAAATCGATTGCGATCTCGAACAAATAAGTCGTGCGCAGGTGGTCTGTTTGACGATGGCCTGTTGTTGGTGCAGCCATGTCAGACATCACCAGATCTGGGCGATGCCCGCCGAGCGCTTTCATCAGCTCATCAGGAGCATCATCATCCAGAAAGTCTTTTTGAAGGATCACAACACCTGGGATCGGTTCAACTTCGAGATAATCAATCCCAACCACTAATGGCTCATCATCCACTGAGCCAACGATCGGCGCCGTCAGCTGCGACCAGCCGCCTGGAGCACATCCCAAATCGACCACACGCATACCCGGCTTCAGGATTTCATGCTTCTCGTTGATCTCGATCAGCTTGTAGGCCGCCCTGGAGCGATAGCCATCGACCTTGGCACGGCGGACGTATGGATCATTCAGCTGGCGTTGCAGCCAGAGTGTTGAGGAGTTGGACCGTTTACGCGCAGTTTTCACGCGCTGAAACATGCCCCGATCACCTGATCCACGACCACTAGAGTTGCCGCTCATCTGTTATATTCCTTTCTAGGGGTGCGCCGGCGCTTATGGTTGGAGTTGCTCCAGACTTTGTCTGCAGCCATCATCTCCATCAAAATACCTTCCCGCAGTCCTCTGTCAGCCACACGTAAACGCTGACAAGGCCATCTGCGGCGTATTCCTTCCAAAATTGCGCAACCTGCTAGCACCAAATCGGCTCGGTCCTCACCAATACAAGGGTTTTCTACCCGTTCTTGATAGGACATATTCAAAAGCTGGTTAATCATGGCTGAAACATCTTCCTGTTCCATCCATGCTCCATCAACGCGGCGGCGATCATAGCGCTTAAGGCCCAAGTGGACCCCGGCCAATGTAGTCACCGTCCCGGATGTTCCCAGCATATGGACATTTCCGCGCTCTATAGCACGGGAGAGTTCATTGCCAAGAGGGAAATTCTCCAATCTCTGCGAGACATCACCAACCATAGCTTCAAAAACATCTGGTGTGACGTGCACACCTCCGTGACTTTCCGCCAGATTTACAACGCCCAAAGGCAGAGACGTCCATGTTCGGACAAAGCGGGTCAGTGCATACCCACGCGCACCATATCTGTTGCGCAGATCGAGCCAGACAATCTCAGAGGATCCGCCTCCAATATCGAAAAGCAGAACACCATCGGCCTCAGGATCGACCAGAGAAACGCACCCAGCAACGGCTAAGCGTGCTTCAGTCTCCTGACTGACGATCTCAAGTTCCAGTCCCGCTTCTTTCTTGGCACGGCTGACAAACTCCTCGCCATTTTCAGCTGCCCGGCAGGCCTCTGTCGCAATGAGCCGTGCCCGCTGAACGCCGCGCTCGGAAATCTTTTGCTGACAAACTTGCAAGGCCTCGATGGCTCGTGAAATGGCATCATCGGAGAGTTTCCGATTACGCCCGACACCCTCCCCCAAGCGTACGATCTTGGAGTAGGCATCGACAACACGAAACCCGCGCTGCTCTGGTCTGGCTATCAGCAAACGGCAATTGTTGGTACCGAGGTCCAAAGCTGCGTAGAGCTCCTGAGACCCTGTCGCCTGATGTCTGTGGCGCGACGGAAAACGATGCGTCCCATCACCACGCATATCCGCGGGATGACGACGTCGGTTTGCATCATTTTCGCGGGATCTGTAGCCTTGAGAAGGACGCGGAGCATGTTGCTCTGCAGGCCCAGACTGTCTGACTTGCGTTGACCCATGCGTTTTAACCTCCTCCTTAGGTGCAGGAGCAGGTTGTATAACTTCTACTGATGTGCCGCCCGGATCAATATTGACAACGGGCGCATGTAGTTTTTGGTTTAGGAGCGCACGTCTTTCTGCCCGATTAGGCTTTGCGCGACGTGCTTTCCTCTGCCGCTTGGCGCCTTCAGGACGAGAACTGCCAGCCTCTTCCGCAATCCCAGCAGAATGACCAGCTTCAGCGCGGTGCAAAGACGCATTTTTGGCGTCTCCACCCTGGCGCTTTCTATGGCGTTGCTTCCGTCTGCCCTTTTTTGAGCTTCCCGGGACGCCGGGCGTTCTCGCTCCATCCGAAGAGGACCGCTCACCCGTTTTCTTCAAGTGCTATGCCTTTGTGCAGTCCATGAGGCATCTAAATGCGATCTGGACTGAAGTCATTTTAAGTTGGCAACATTGTAACAGTTTCATGGCAAACAGCAATCGCCCCATTTGAATGGTACAGTCCTAAATTTAAACGAATTCTCTCAAATTGCAGGAAACTCCAGAGGCTTACGATTTTGGAGTCGTTGACAGGCGCTGGCAGCGTGACACGCTTGCCAGAACACACTTGCGCATAAATGCGCAGATCCATGTCCTTATTCACAAGAGAAGGGCCTGAAATCCTCTTAGCCCACTGATTTTGTTAAAACTCACGAGAACCAAGTTGACAAGGTCCGGTCCGAACACTAAAAGCCCTCTCACCGACGAATTGAACACCTTGTTTCACTTTGTTGGTTGGCAGTAGCTAACGTGCTGTTATTGCTGGGGATTAGTTTAATGGTAGAACAGCGGACTCTGACTCCGTCGGTCCTGGTTCGAGTCCAGGATCCCCAGCCAATTACTCACGTATCAAATGCTTCAACTGCTTGGTAGGGAACACTTCCCTCCTGTTCTGCTGGGGATTAGTTTAATGGTAGAACAGCGGACTCTGACTCCGTCGGTCCTGGTTCGAGTCCAGGATCCCCAGCCATTTTCTTCCATAAATCAAAACTGAACAGATTGATTGAGCGGCTCCGATATTCCGCTAATTGACGGTTTCGTGCGCCTCAAGAACACTTCTTGCAACATTTACGCTTGCAGAGGTTGTATCATGCCCTTCTCCCCCAAACGGATTGCTGTTTTTGGCGCAAGCGGCGCAATTGGGTCTGCTTTTGTGCATGAGTGTCTTGATCGCTATGACACAGCGGATATGTTTTGTTTTGCCCGCTCTCCAGTACGCATTCCGGTCCATGAGCGCGTTGAGAACCACACCTTCTCGCTAGAGGATACGGAGGGGCTTAACGCCAGTGAAGATGCGATTAAGGCAGCTGGGGGACTTGATCTGATTTTCGTGGCAACTGGACAACTTCACAGCGACACCTCAAAGCCGGAGAAGAGTATCCGCTCACTCACAGCGGCGGGTATGGAGGAGACATTTCATACAAATACCATTCTCCCCAGCTTGATCATGAAGCACTTTCTGCCGCTTTTGCCCAAACACAAAAAGGCTGTTTTTGCTGCGATCTCAGCACGCGTTGGCAGCATTTCCGATAACTATCTGGGCGGGTGGTATTCGTACCGCGCCTCAAAAGCTGCGCTCAACATGCTTATCAGGTGCGCTGCGATTGAAATGCAGCGCACGCATCAAAGTTCGGTCATTATCGGAATGCACCCGGGCACGGTGGACAGCTCACTCTCCAAACCGTTTCAACGCGGCATGCCAGAAGGGCAATTGATGCAGCCTGAGAAATCCGCTGCAATGCTGCTGGATGTGATCACTGAGGTTGACCAGTCCCAAACTGGCAAATGCCTAGCCTATGACGGGACTGAGATCGCTCCCTGATAGATCATCAAGCTTCTGCTGTGGCTTTCAGAACATACTGCTCAAAAACATCGCGGCTTTGAGTCAGAAGCGCATCGCACCATTCTTGTGTATCGACAAAGAGTGCATCTTTGAGTTCCTGTCGGATTTCAGCGGCTAGTTCTGGAGCAACAGTATCCCGATTGCGTTTCAGCCAGTTGTCGCGGCGATGAGCGTCCAGCACCTGTTCAAATGGGACGGTGCCAAACTCCAAGATTAGCTTGGTTGGTGGGACCTCCAGATCCACACTGTCCAAAGTATCGCACATGAAACCGCCTATGAGGCTCCATTCCGCTTCTTCGCCGGGCTTTGAACTGAGGTCCATCACCTCGCAAAAGCCGCAAGGACCGACACCTGTGTGCAGATCAATGATCGTTGCGCGCTTTGCGCCTTGTCCATAACAGACAATGACTTGCTTTAGGGTTTTGGTGGACCAGGATGTTTCCTCCCCGCCGTAAAACAGCCCCATTGGGACTGAGTATTGCCCTTTCAGCACTTTTTGCGTCAGAGCGCCAGCTCCGTTCTTTTCGGTATAGGTTTTAATTGCGGTGTTGGCAGTCTCCCACTCCTCTCCCGCGATCTGAGGCGCACAAATGGCGGTGTGCAGCTCTTCGTAGTCAGGGTTTTGAGGAAGATCTCCATCAAAGCTAATCGAGTTGCGGTTGTTGTCTACGTTGTTCTCATCTGTCCGCGTGAAGATCGCGCAGCCAGCTGGGTTGACTGCATGCACCCAGACTACTTTTGTATTGTCTGGGAGCTGCTCCAAATAGCGCTGCATCAAGTCCAGCTGAATTCCAGAGCCAGCTGTAAGTTCTGTTCCGTGCACGCCTGAAGTAATGAACACCACATGCTCACTGTCAGGTTTGCCTTGCAAAGCAACAGTCATCTGCACAGGCCCCTCCTCACTCTTGAAGGTTGGGTGCGGGATGACCTCTGTCTCAAATCCAAGTCGACTGGCCAGGTCCATGAAACGCTGTTGAGCTTGGAAATAGTCCTCAGAGAAAATGGGATTTGCAGGCATTGTGTACTCTTCAAATAACGGGATGAAGCTGTGATATATCGGCGGTTAAATTACACACCTAATTGACCCAGAAAGAATAATCTAGTCTGTTGTTCCTTATCTCTTTTTTCTCGCATCACATGCAAGTTTTCAATCAATTGCGATGATGCGTCTTCAGATCAGGCTGCCGCTGCGCGCCCATAGAGTTAGCAGCGATCAGCTTCCCGGGAGCGAATAATGAAAAGAAAACTGATACTAGATGTGGACACCGGCACGGATGATGCTGTTGCCATTATGCTGGCTGCTTTGCATGAAGATCTTGACCTGATTGGCGTAACCACCGTGAACGGGAATGCTGAGCTGCATTACTGCACAGATAATTCCCTTCGCGTACTCGATTATATCGGTAAGCCTGAGATCCCGGTTTATGCTGGCTGTCACAAGCCTCTGGTACGAAATGACTTTCCGACGCCGCGCACGAAGAATGATCTGACTGAGAAGATCCATGGCAAGCATCTTCCTCTGCCGGAAACTGCTTTAAAAGCACAAAAGCAGCATGCGGTTGAGTATCTAGTAGAGACCTACCGCAGTGCAACTGATCCAATCACGCTTGTCCCAGTTGCACCGCTTACGAACATTGCAGCAGCGCTGGCTGTTGAGCCGAAGCTGGTGGACCTTATTCCTGAAGTCGTGATCATGGGTGGTGGTCATGACGTTGGTAATGTGACTCCTGCTGCGGAGTTCAACATCTGGGCTGACCCTGAAGCTGCTTATGCAGTCTTCAACGCTGGCTTTGAAAAGTTGACCATGGTGCCGTTGGACGCAACACACAAAGCTTTGGTGACAGCGACACAGTGTCGTCAGTTTGATGAACTGGGTACACCTGCAGGTAAGGCAATGGCGGCTTGCACTGGTCACCGCATTGGCATTCACGACAAGATCCAGAAGATGGATGTTGAGCACAGTGCACCCGTGCATGATGCACTTTGTATTGCGCACCTCATTCAGCCAGACGTAATTACACTGGAAGAATATCCGGTCGACATTGAAACTCAAGGGGCGCTGACTGTTGGGCGCACAATTGTTGACAAGAACCATCGCGGCACCAAACAAGCCAATTGTAAAGTGGCCTTTGACGCGAATGCTGCGCTCTTCGTTGATATCATGATGAAGACGTTCGCCAGCAATAAGTAAAATCAGAAAGCGCCGAGAGCATTGGGCTGTCGGCGCTTTTAAACACCTTACTTTGTGAATGCCATCTGATTGGCATTGCCGAGCATCCAGCGTGACCCGAACTTATCAATTGCAACACAGCTGGCAGATGTTTCTGATCCAAACATCAGGCATTTCACTTTGATAGCGGTCGCCAATTGACGGCGCAAAGAGTAATGATTTTCTGCAGGCCACATCAGGCCAACGCGTATAATCCCATAAGGATGATAGATATCGAGCTGGCGTTTATCGACAACTTCCGCTCGTCCGCTCACTTCTGTTAATTGCTGGATGCCTAAGGCATTGCTTACCGAAACTGACATCAGCATTGTCGACAGACCTGTCAATATCACCATCAAAAACTTGAGTGAGCGCATCATTTCTCTCCGTGGTCGCACCTTTAGTTCCATGAGGGAAAATCAAAGCATATCACAAATAAAGCGCACTCAATGCGCTTTATTGCATTTCTGTGACAATTGAGGGGTGTTGTGAACCTAATTGATCTGCTGCTGTTCACTCAAACGGCTCATGCCTTCAATTTTATCATTTGGTTTTGAGGGGAAATCAGATCTTTGGGCTATAATTCGCTCTGCAATTTGCATCTGAAAGGCTGGGTATAGATTAGATGCTTCGTTCTTGTGTTCATCAACTGTTTGACGAGCTGGTCTCCTGCGAGCAATTTCTTGATAATTGCGGAGAGCTTATGTGGCGCGACAAGCTTCGCCAGACGCGTGTCATTGACGCTGCCGGCAATGAAGCGCTCGATCTGGATTTACTGCTCTCCTATTTTTCTCAGAGTGAAGCGTTCTTTGAGTTGGAGCTCTCTCAAGATCTTGGTCACCGCGTGAGTGAGACGACCGAACCGGGTGCAAACTCTCACTTGGTCACATTGAGGCTAGATATCTTTTATCTTGCGCAGAAGTGCCGAGACGAAGGCAATGCAAGCATTGTTATCATCTCGGCCTGTCCATAATCGCATCATTCAGCTGGTGTGTTTGTGGTGCCCAGCGCCTTATCAAGCTCGCTGTGCAGCTTTTCCTCGCTGGCTTTGCGTGGTGTCGTATAGCGCATCAGCAATAGGTAGGCAGCTGGTGTTACGAAGAGCGTGGAAAGTGTCGCAAAACCCAAACCACCAACGATCACCCACCCCATCTCAATGCGCGCTTCTGCCCCTGCTCCAAAAGCCATGACCAACGGCACGCCACCAAGGACGGTTGAGACTACTGTCATGACAACTGGACGGAAGCGGATGAGGCATGCATCGTGGATCGCTTCAAAGACTGAACGCCCCTCTTCCCGCAATGTATTTGCAAACTCGACAATGAGAATGCCATTTTTGGCCATCAAACCGACAAGCAAGATGATGCCGATCTGGGAGTAGACATTGATCGACCCTCCCGTCAGGCCGATGGAGATGATCGCCGCTGAAATGCCAAAGGGCACAGTACAGAGAATGACAAACGCACTCATGAAGCTTTCAAACTGCGCAGCGAGCACAAGGAAGACCACGAGGATTGCAAAGAGGAACGTCATGTAGACGTTGGACGTGGTTTTCTCCAAAACGGCTGCTTCACTCAAAAGCGTGACGTTGGTGCCTTCTGGCAAGACCTCGGCTGCAACTTCCTTCATATCAGAGATTGCCTGAGCAAGGTCGTAACCATCATTAATGGAGATAGTGACAGGGACTGCCCTTTGTTGTTCTTCACGCGTCAAGCTCGGCGCTACAGCCTCTTCTTCAATGGAAACAATAGAAGACATAGGCAGCATGGTGCCGTCTTTGCTCTTGATGAAGATGTTTTCAAGATCGCGTGTAGACTGCAATGGCAGGCCACCAGCTTCCATCACCATCGGAATGCCGTCATCTTCTACGAAGAGGTCTGCAACAGATGAGCCATCGAGCAGCATACGCAAGTTGGAGGCAATCCGGTCAGAAGACAGACCCAGATCGTTTGCACGTTCTCTGTCTACACTCACCAGCAACTGCGGCTGTGTCGTCTCATAAGACACAGAGGCAAAGCCAACTTTGTCGCCGTAGCGGGCCTGCATCTCAGCTACAATATCATCTGCATTTTCAGCCAGTTCATTATAATTAGTACCGGTCACTGCAAAGCGAAGGCCCTGCCCGGCACCGCGGATTCCGATTGTATTTGGTTGAGCAACACGCACCTTCAGACCCGGGATTTTTGCGGTCTTACGCTGTAGCTCATTGACGATTTCCTGCTGACTGCGATCGCGCTCCGCCCAGTCCTTCAAAGACATAACAAGGAAACCGCGATTGATCTGCCCGCCCATACCAACAAGGCTCATGATGCTGCGTGCCTCGCCATTATCGACGTAGGGTTGAGCGATATACTCCAGCTCACTCATTTTGCCTGCGGTGTAGTCCAGACTTGCCCCTTGAGGAGTGGACGCGATCATGAAAATTACAGACCTGTCCTCTGTTGGAGTGAGCTGACGTGGCAGTGAGGTATACTGGGACGCTCCCGCTATTACAAAGAGAGTTGCGGCGCCCAGTAGTATGAATGGCCGACGTAATGTCCAATCCAACGTGCTGGAGTACCAGCGCTCAATGGCAGTCCCCATATTGGAGATCACAACCCAAGCTGCAGAGGGTTTGTGCGTGTCCTCATAATTTTTCGTACGCAGCAGACGGGATGCCATCATCGGCGCGAGTGTCAGCGCAACGAAGGAGGACAGCATCACGCTGATTGCAAGCACAAAGCCAAACTCAGAGAAGAGCTTGCCGACACTGCCTGGTAGGAATGAAATTGGAATAAACACAGCAGCCAGAGTTGCCGTTGTGGTGATAACTGCGAAGAAGACCTCACGCGTACCAAGGATCGCAGCAGCACGCGGCCCCTGCCCTTTGTGAACGCGTTTAGAGATATTTTCCAGAACCACAATTGCATCATCAACCACCATACCGGTTGCCAACAACAGTGCCAGAAGCGTCAACACATTTGCGGAGAACCCCGCCAGCCAGATGCCAACCAATGCACCAATCAAAGCGACAGGAACAGTTACGGCTGGAATAAGCGTGACGCGGATGGAACCAAGGAACAACAGCATCACACCAATCACAATGCTGGTGGAGAGGAACAGCGAAAATACGACTTCCTTGATTGCACCACCGATGAACGTGGCATCATCACTACTGACGTTGACTTCCACATCGTTTGGAAGCTGATCCTGCATACGCTCTATTTCAGCGCGAACATCGTTGGAGATATCGATCGTGTTTGAATTTGCCGAGCGAATAATGCCCATTCCGACGGCACGTTTACCGTTATAAAATGCGCCAGAGGATGCGCGTTCCGGGCCATAACTCACAAAGGCAATATCGCGAATTCTGGTGGTCTCATTGAGCTTGACCATGCCGATTTGCTCGGCTGTTTTCACATCGGAATTCGCGCGAACAAAGAGCTCCTGATCACCTGTTTCCAGTGAACCGCCGGAGGTATCAAGCGCGAGTTCCTCCAAGACAGAGCGAAGATTGTCCGGTGTCAGGCCACGAGAGGACATAGCCTGCACGTTGATCGCGATTTTGAAGACTGGTGTTTGAGAACCATACAAATCAACACTGGCAACGCCAGGCACGGATGTGATGCGGTCAACAATCTCATCATCAACAAACTTGCTGAGTTCCTCAATACGCATTTCATCAGAAGTTACGACAACGCGCATAACGGGATCTGCATCCGCGTCGGCCTTTACGACAACCGGTGTATCAGCATCTTCGGGCAGGTTACGCCCTGCTCCGCTTACGGCATCACGAATGTCATTGGCTGCTTCACTGACATCGACACTGTCATTGAACTCGACAGTAATCCGGCTGCGGCCATATTTTGAGTTGGAAGAAATGGATTCAATGCCTGCGGTGCGCGAGATCGCTTTTTCCAGCACACTGGTTATCTCGGCATCCGTAACTTCTGGCGGAGCACCTGAATATGTGGTCGTGACCGTCACAACGGGTCGATCCACATTGGGCATTTCGCGCACTTCAACACCTAGCAGCGCTGCAATACCTGCTACGATAATCAGGAGATTTAGGGTAATCGCCAGAACGGGGCGCCGTACACACAGCGCATACAATCCGCTCAGATGACTTTCCCGTGTAGAATTTTTGTCGGTTGTCATAGAAACACCTTGGGGTCAGTCATTCAGGAGCTGGATTTAGTCGTGCTATCAGCCGATATTCCAGATTGAGAACCGGAGCTTTTAACTGGTTCGCTCTTATCGGTTTGGCCTGTGTCTGGCTTATTCTTGCCTTGCCCGTTTCCCTTCCCTTTGCGCTGTGCACCAGCGTTTTCACCTGGGGTCTGCGTCTCACTCACGAGCGGCGCGTTTACACCCTCGGGTTTGGTTAGAGTAAAGCCCGGCTCAGCCTGAAGCGTGACTTTCGTGCCTGGGCGCAAGTCGCGAACTGACTCTGTAATCACGATATCACCCGGCTCTACCTCGCCTTCTATCAATACCCGGTCAGCGCTGCGTTCAATGACGGTTACGTCAGTTCGCAAAGCTTCGCCATTTTCCGCTAGCCAGACATGTGGGCCGGACCGATCCCATTTGAGCGCGATGGACGGAACGGATGGCCATTCATCCCCTTCCAATTGGACACGAGCATCAAAAGCGATCCCAGATCGGAGGAGATCGTTAGGATTTGCAACTGTTGCCTGAACTTTCAATGTACGGGATTCGGAATTAACGCGGTTTTCCAGAGCTGTCAGCTCGCCACTGAACGTATGTCCCGGCATAGCTTCTGTGCGCAGTTCCACCGTATCTCCGCGTTTGACCTTGTTTGCAAACCGTTCCGGTACAACAAACTCGACCAAAATGCTGGAGCGATCATCCAGACCTGTGATGCGAGAGGATTGCGTTACATAGTCACCAATTTCGACATCCATAATGCCGAGAATACCTTCAAACGGAGCTCTCACCAGTCTGCGATCAAGGTCGATGCTGGCTTTGTCCAAATCCAGCCGGGCCTGATTGGTTGCCAGCAGAGCATTTTGCATCTGGACCGTTGAAATGGTCTGCGAGGACATGAGTTTTTCGTATCGCTCAACCTGCTCCTCGGCGTCTTTCAGCGCGAGTTTGGCACGATTGACCGCAAGCTTCTCTTCCGCATCATCCAGACGTAAAACCACATCCCCTGTAGAGACTCGCGTTCCTGCCTTGAAGGGTAGCTCTTGAATACGTCCGGAGCTTTCCGGATAAAGGTCTGTCATCTTGGCCGCACGACCCGTACCAATTGCACGGACGAACGTGTCCGTTACGCCTGTGGTCACATTGCGAGCACGGGCCAGAATTTCCTGACTGCCACCGCCCCGTTTTCCGCCGCCACGCTTGCCCTGTTGCTTATTGCCTGAGCCCTTTACGGCGACATCAGCCGTCTCAACTGGCCAGAGCGTTAGTCCAACGGAACTGAGCAATGGGACCGGCTTGGAGAACAGAGCCGGTTTGCCGATATATAATCCTGCAACGCCAACTACTACGGCGATCAGACCAACTTTTACAGCCTGTCTAGAACGGGACATAAACACCCAACTCCTACCAGAATTTGCAGTACTTACGGCTATTCAGGCTCACTGGATCAATGAGGAGCCTCTTGGCGATTCAAGTATGCATGAAAGAACACTTTAGTTGAGAGTGTTTTACATTGCTTTTGTGAGACATGTGCATTTTGAAGTTTGTAAAAACGTAATGACATTGCCTGAACTGGCGTTTTGCTACAGTTCGTTACACTTTCATTGATCTACCACCGCGTTTTCCAGAGGCAGATGCACAAAAGGCCTGACAGTGATATCAGGCCTTTCAGTCATTTTCACGATGCCGCGTTTAACTAGACGCTGAGTGGTTCCACCGGGTTACTTGCCGGACGCACCACAACGCGCGAGCCGTCTGGCACGCGGTTATACAGGTCAATCACATCCTGGTTCAGCAAGCGAATACAGCCGCTTGATACGTTTTTGCCGATAGACCAGTGTTCGTTGGTTCCATGCAGGCGGTACAGCGTGTCTTTGCCATTCTGGAACAGGTAAAGCGCGCGGGCGCCCAGCGGATTTTCGATGCCTGGCGCCATACCATAGCGGAATTCTTCAAGCTCTGGCTGGCGTGCGATCATCTCTGCTGGCGGTGTCCATTTTGGCCACTGGCGCTTGTACTGGATGACAGCATCGCCATTCCAGCTGAAGCCAGCACGGCCCACACCAACACCGTAGCGCATGGCAGTGCCATCACCGCGCACCAGATAGAGGAAGCGGTTGGATGGGTCGACAACAAGCGTGCCGCCAACTTCCGGACCGGTGTAGTTCACCACCTGACGGAGGTACTTGCCGTCTGGGATCTGGTTGAGATTGACTGCAGGGATGGGGAATTTTTCTTCCGGCATCGGGCCATAAACAGCCTTGTAGTACGGATCCTGGCGAAGGTCGGCCACAGTCTTGCGTTTTGGAGCACCGGTTGTCTGACAGCCTGCCAAAGCGAGGGCTGCTGTTCCGATTACAAAACCACGTCTGGACAAACTACCTTTGTTACAATGCCTCGCCTTCTCGGCAGTTGTACTTAAAAAGCTCATGGTCACCCTATTATTGTTCCTTAAGTTAGATTGCCGAGCATGTTGCAATAAGCATATCGCACAGCCGATTTGCGTTTCTAACTTGTCTCTATCAATAACTAATTGAGGAAGACAGATGGTCACGACAATTTGAACCTATGCACAATTCACTATGTGGATTCAAAGGGTGCGACCATCAAGGCCTTAATGGGTGTGTCTGGCCTGCAAATGGCTGGATTGCGGCCAGTTCAAGAACAAGATGGCTTTTCTACAGATGTTGAGGAAACCTCTCTCACCTGAAGCAAGAGTGGCAAAGACCTCAGTTTTTGAAGCAGTTAGGGTTTGTGATGTTCATGCCAATGACGTGCAATGTCGATGCGGCGTGGCACCCAGACATCCTGCTTTTGGGAGACATAATCCAAGAAACGGGCAAGAGCTGCTGTTCTGCCGGGACGTCCGGCAAGGCGGCAATGCAGGCCGACAGACATCATTTTGGCCGCTCCATCTTCTCCTTCTGCGTAAAGCATGTCGAAGCTATCTTTCAGGTAGGTAAAGAATTGGTCACCACTGTTAAAGCCTTGCGGTGTCGCAAACCGCATATCATTGGCGTCCAGCGTGTAAGGGATGATCAAGTGCGGGCCGTTTGGACCTTCAACCCAATAAGGCAGATCGTCTGCATAGCTGTCTGAGCTGTAAAGGAAGCCACCTTCTTCCATTACCAATGGCAGAGTGTTGACGGAGCTTCTGCCTGTGTACCACCCGTAAGGGCGCTCTCCAGTCGTCTCCATATGACTCTTGATTGCCTGCTGGAGGTGCCAGCGCTCTTCATCGGCAGAGAAGTCTTTGTACTCGATCCACTTGAGGCCATGCGACGCAATTTCCCAATCAGCCTCTTTCATAGCTGCAACAGCTTCGGGATTTCGCTCCAATGCGGTGGCCACGCCATAACACGTTACCGGAAGCCCATGTTTGCGGAACAAACGCCACAGACGCCAGAAGCCAGCACGCGAGCCGTACTCATACATTGACTCCATATTCATGTGCCGCTGGTTCAGCCATGGTTGCGCCCCAACGATCTCAGAAAGGAAAGCTTCGGAGCCGGCATCTCCATGAAGGATGTTGTTTTCACCACCTTCTTCGTAGTTGATGACAAACTGAACCGCGATTTTCGCATTGTCTGGCCATTTAGGGTCCGGCGTGTTTCTGCCATACCCAATCATATCGCGTGCATAATCCATCATGAAATACCTTTGTACGTTTGTTGGAGACACTTCACCTCAAAACAGCAAGACAAGACAAGTAGGTTTGTGCAGAAATCCAATGCACAACTCTTCTTAAACTCAAGAAAACTGGCTCAACCTGTGATGGCAAACACATTCTTTTGCAGAATCTTTATTAAAATTGATGGATAACCATTGAAATTTCGAGCGTGAGAACAATTTGAACCCTATGTAGCGCGACCGGGACATCCTGTTACATTTCTACATTTGACAGTGTTTAGAGCTTTCAGTAAAAAGTTTAGCATATATCTAGTCGATATATATCGAACGTGACCAGACTTTAGCTCTAATCGAAATTTAGTCTTTTAAGTTCAACAAGTTACTCGACCTCACATCTGTATGAGGTCTCTTTTAAAACTCAGTGCTATGTGGTGGGGAATGAGCACACGTAAATTTTGTCTTGCCATATTATCCAGCGGGGATGCCACTGGGTATGAAATTCGCAAGACTGCGCAAGAAGGGCATTTCAGTCATTTCATTGAAGCCAGTTACGGATCAATTTATCCGTCGCTTGCCAAGATGGAACAGGAAGGTCTTGTGACGTGGCGCGAAGAAACATCTTCAGGCAAACCTTCGCGGAAAATCTATTCTATCACTCCGGCGGGTCGTGACGCTTTTGTACAAGAGCTGTCCGAGACCCCTGTCGAAGATTTGTTCAGATCCCCGTTTCTTCTTCTTGCCCTTTATAGCCGTTGGGTTGGTGGCGAATTTATCTCCAAGGAGATTGACCGCCGCATCGAGCATCTGGAGCTCAAGATCGGGGGCATGAACCACGAGCTTGAGATTTGTGATGATCCGGCGAGTGCGTGGACACTGGAATACGGCATTACCACACTGAGTGCCTCCCTTAATTACATGAAAATGAACCGAAGCAAGCTTGAGCGCATCGCCAGCGAGCGTGTCTCCCACGCTCAAGCAGCTGAATAATCGCCTAGAACCGGCGGAGAGAAAAATGGCAATTCGATTTTCACATGTTCTGGCTTTGGGGCTTACCGCCGGAATTGGTATCTGGATGGCGACCGGCACTTCTGTTGTTATGGGTCAGGGTACGGGCGAGGGTTCAACTCCACCGCCAGCCGAGAGAGTGAAAGCTCTAGGCTCTGTTCCCTTTGCTGTTAAAGTGCAAACCCTTGAAGCGACTGTACGGACTCCATTTTTGGAAATGCGGGGACGGACGCAGGCAGATACGCGTGTTGAAGTGCATTCAGAAACAGCTGGCGTGGTGCGCAAACGCCCGGCAACTGAAGGCATGTTCGTTCGTAAAGGTGACCTGCTTTGCTCCCTCGACCGCGGAGCGCGCGAAGCGCGCGTTCTTCAAGCGAATGCAGCGCTGGCACAAGCCAATATTGATTATGAAGCTGCCAGCAAGCTGAACAACAGAGGTTTTTCTGCTGCAAACCGTGTGATTGCGCTTAAAGCTACACGCGATGCGGCTAAAGCCCAGTTGCAAGAAACTGAACTGGAATTGGAACGTACTGCAATCCGCGCACCTATTGACGGGATTATCGAAACGCCGCTGACAGAAGTGGGCGCGATGCTGGGTGTTGGCAAAGTCTGCGCGACAATTATGGCGCCGGACCCAATGCTTGCAATTGGCGCAGTTTCAGAATCCAACATCCAATCTGTAAAGGTTGGCCAGACCGCTGTTGTGAATCTGGTGACCGGCCAATCCGTTGAAGGAAAAGTCAGCTACATTGCAAGCTCTGCTGATCCGGACACACGCACTTTCCGTGTGGAAGTTGAATTGCCGAATTCGGACTTTGATTTGAAAGACGGCGTTACAACCAGCACTCAGCTGCAACTTGCCAACGAAAAAGCACACTTTGTATCGCCTGGCATCCTAACCCTTGCTGACAACGGGGATATTGGCCTGCGCGGCGTTGATGCAGACAACAAGGTTATTTTCTACCCTGTTGAAATGATCGGCGGAGATACACAGGGTGTCTGGCTCAAAGGGCTGCCTGAAGAAGTGACCGTTATTACTGTCGGTCAGGACTTCGTTAAAGAAGGCCGTGTTGTTCATCCCGTTTTTGAAACCGCGGAGGTTTCACAATGATATCCATGCTGGAAGGGGTGCTCCAACGCCCTAAAACAGTTTTTGTGATGATGCTCTTCATGGTGATCGCAGGCATTATGTCCTACATTGCGATCCCCAAAGAAGCTGCGCCAGATATTGATGTTCCATTCTTTTATGTTTCTGTCAGCCAGTCCGGTATTTCTCCTGAAGATGGGACCCGTCTGATCGGTCAACCGATGGAGACTGAACTCCGCGGCCTTGAGGGGTTGAAGGAGATCACGACGATTGCCGCCGAAGGGCATGTAGGCATTTTGTTGGAGTTCGACATCAATGTCGACAAAGACAAAGCGCTGACGGATGTTCGCGAGAAGGTTGATACGGCGAAGACCAAGATCCCTGAAGACGCCAAAGAACCTACAGTCAGCACACACAATATGGCGCTTCAGCCAACCATGACCATTGCCCTTTCCGGTGATGTTCCTGCCCGTACGCTGTACCGCCTTGCTGATCGTCTGAAAGACGAGATCGAGTCCATTGCGTCCGTGAAAGAGGTTGAGCTGACAGGTCAGCGTGATGAGCTGCTCGAAGTGATCATCGATACGCTCAAGATGGAAAGTTACTCCATCAGCCAGAGCGAACTGATCAACGCACTTCAGCTGAACAATCAGCTGATTGCTGCCGGCTTTATTGATGGAGGCGCTGGCCGCTTCAACATCAAGGTGCCGGGTCTTATCCTTGATGCGGATGATGTTTACTCCTTGCCGGTGAAACAATCTGGCGAGGGTGTTGTTACACTTGGCGATATCGCCACCATCAAGCGTACGTTCAAAGATCCGAGCACCTTTACGCTCGTGAATGGTCAGCCTGCTGTTTCTCTGGATGTGATCAAGCGTATCGGCGAAAACATCATCGAGAATAACGCTGCTGTTCGCGCTGTTGTCGAAGAGGTTACTGCAGACCTGCCAAGTACAGTATCTGTGAGCTATATGCTCGATGTATCAGACAACATTTTTCAGACCTTAAACTCTCTTGAATCTTCCATCATGACAGCAATTTTCCTCGTGATGATTGTTGTTATTGCTGCTCTTGGTCTGCGATCTGCCATCTTGGTTGGCCTGGCCATTCCAACAAGCTTCATGTTGGGCTTCCTGACACTCACAACCATCGGCATGACCGTGAACACCATGGTGATGTTCGGCCTGGTGCTGACTGTTGGTATGTTGGTTGACGGCGCGATTGTGATGGTGGAGTACGCAGACCGTAAGGCAGCTGAAGGCATGTCTCCACGGGATGCTTACATCCGCGCTGCAAAGCTGATGTTCTGGCCAATTGTTTCTTCCACGGCGACAACGCTGGCAGCCTTCCTGCCAATGTTGCTGTGGCCGGGCGTACCGGGCGAGTTCATGAGCTACCTGCCAATCATGGTGATCATCGTTCTGTCCGGCTCTTTGCTGACAGCAATGGTGTTCCTGCCGGTTACAGGTGGCATTCTAGCCTCTGTGTTTGCGTTTATGAGCAAGTATGGAGAACATCTTCTTGCGTTTATTGTGGCTGTGGCGCTGGGTGCCATCATTTCTAGCCTGACACCAATTGTTGCGGTCCTTGGTCCTGCATCAAAACTGCTTGGTGCTGCTGTTGTCATCGTGGCTTTCTTGCCGTTGATGAAAGTGTTCAAACCAATCCTCAACTATTCTCGTGCGCGTGCTGAACGCCGGAAAACGGAAGAGTTGGCAGCCGCAAAAGTGTTCTCCGGACATGGTCCGTTTGACACGTCAAAACTGCGCGGCATTACACGTGCCTATATTGCCGTACTGGAATTTCTGGTCCGCAAGTGGTGGGCTGGCACGTTGGCGATCGTCGCGATGCTGGTTCTTTGTGGCAGCATCTTCATGACCTTTATGAGCAACAATGCAGGCACAGAGTTCTTCGTGGATGAAGAGCCTGAGCAGGGTAAGTTTTATGTGACCGCTCGCGGTAACATGTCTGCTCTTGAGGCCCTTGAACTGGTTCGGGAAGTTGACAGCATCATTCTGGCTGAGCCGGGCATTGAAAATGTCGTAACCCGCGCCTTCCCTGTTGGCGTACGCGGTGGTGGTGGCAACAACGCTCCAGCAGATCTGATTGGCTCCATCGACATTGAGTTTGCTGACTTCTGCTGCCGCCCATCGGCAAAGGAAATCTTTAACAGCGTTCGTGAGAAAACCTCTCTGCTTCCAGGTATCAAGGTTGAATCCCGACAGGTTGAAGGTGGCCCTCCAACTGGTAAAGACATCCAGTTGCAGATTAACTCAAACAATTACGAAGCAGCTGTTGCTGCGGCAAATCGTGTTCGTAATCACATCGACACTGTTGATGGCTTGCGTGACCAGGAAGACAGCCGTCCTTTACCGGGGATCGACTGGGAACTGACCATCAATCGCGAAAAAGCAGCTCGTTATAAGGCTGATATTGCGGCTGTGGGCGCTATGGTTCAGCTTGTAACCAACGGTGTTTTGATTGGTGACTATCGTCCGTCTGACTCTGAGGATGAAGTGGACATTCGTGTTCGCCTTCCTGAGAGCGAGCGGACTTTGGACAAGTTTGATGAGCTGCGTCTTCGCACTCAACTGGGTCAGATCCCCCTCTCCAACTTTGTGGAGCGGACGCCAAAGCAGAAGGTTTCCAGCATTACACGCCGCAATGGCATGTTCTCTCTGGACGTTAAAGCTGGTGTTGATAAAGATCGCTTCCTCGTGACCGAGAAAGAGGCAGAGATTCAGGAATGGATCGATGCTCAGCAATGGCCGGACGGTGTGTTCATCAAGTTCCGCGGGGCAAATGAAGAGCAAGCCAAATCTCAGGCCTTCCTGATGAAAGCAATGATTGGTGCGCTGTTCCTGATGTTCATCATTCTGCTGACCCAGTACAACAGCTTCTACCAGAGCTTCCTGACGCTCTCGACTGTGGTTATGAGTGTGTTTGGTGTGCTGCTTGGCATGTTGGTGACGGGGCAGAAGTTCTCAATCATCATGACCGGTACGGGTATTGTGGCGCTGGCAGGTATCGTGGTGAACAACGCGATCGTGCTTATTGATACCTACAATCGTTTCCGTGAAGACGGGCAGAGCCCGGTAGATGCCGCCTTGCGTACAAGCGCTCAGCGTGTCCGTCCGGTGATGCTGACCACAATCACCACGATTGCGGGCCTCATTCCAATGGCGACGCAGATCAGCTTTGACTTTGCTAATCAGGTCACGACCTTTGGCAGCGTCACTGCAAGTTGGTGGGTGCAGCTCTCAACAGCGGTGATCTCCGGCCTGGCGTTCTCTACAATGTTGACGCTGATTGTGATCCCGATTTCTCTGGTAATGCCAATGCATATCGAGAACGGTATTAAAAACGGCATCTTGAAACGTCGCCGCGGAAGTGTGGTTCTTGACCCATATGCCCTTGCAAACGGTAATCTGGATGTGAAAGAGCCTGGCTTGGGAGATGATGCTTCTGAAGAGGTCAAGCGGGTTCCTGAAGCTGCTGAGTGAGACTTTCACTCATGACAAACACGAAAGAGGCTGCTTCGGCAGCCTTTTTAATGCCTGCTATAGGAAATCAATCGACGCGCTCGTGGTCATCTGTCCATTCTTCGCGTTCCTCGCACCTAAGCCAGCTTCCCCTTTCCCACTCGCAGAGCTCACAAAAAAGGCCGCGGAATGATCCGCAGCCTTTTAAAATAAAATAGCAGAGCAAAGCTACTCGCTGCTTTTTTCCTTGTCCTGTTTGGGATCAGGGACGCCAGCTTTCGCGATATCTTCGAGGCTGACTTTCAAAGACGTCTTGTCTTCAGAAACGCTTTCCTCTTCGATCTCGGTGGTCACCACATCACAATCGGCGTGACTGCCCTTGCCGTTCACACAGTGAATCTTATAGGAGCGCCATGCGAATGGGATGGAGATGAGGTAGCCGGAGCTGATCACGGTCAGGCACTCGAACGGATAGCTTGCACCAAGTGCAATGATACCGACAGCGACAACAAACAGCGGTAAAACCCATTCGCGGCGAATGTGGGTGCCGATCTGTTTGCCGGAGAAGGTTGGCAACTGACTGACCATCAGGAGGCCGACGAACATGGTGTAGAGCGCAACCGGCAGAGCCAGCTCGTTCCAATGCGGCACGCCCAGACGTTCCAGATAAATCGGCAGCAGAACTGTCAGCGCGCCAGCTGGAGCGGGAACACCGGTAAAGAACTTGCTGGCCCACTTTGGTTTATTCGGATCGTCCAGCGCCACGTTAAACCGCGCCAGTCGCAATGCCATGCAGATGGAGAACAGCAGAGAGGCGATCCAGCCGAGAGAGCTGGCATCTTCCAGCATCCATGCGTAAAGGATAATCCCCGGGGCGACACCAAAGTTCACGAAGTCGGCGAGCGAATCCAGCTCAGCGCCAAACTTGGTGGACCCTTTGAGCATGCGTGCGACACGTCCGTCCAAAGCATCCAGAATGGCGGCGAGGAAGATGGCTGCAATCGCCATATCCCACCTGTCTTCCATGGCCATGCGAATGGCTGTCAGGCCGGAACATAGCGCCAGCAAGGTGACGACGTTTGGTAAAACAATACGAAGCGGAATACGCTTGCGCGTTGACCCTTTCGCATTGGTGGTTTGACCTCCCGGTTCATAGGGAGGAAATGGATTTGACACGCTATACTACCTTAAGAAACGCGGGCAACGATGTCGCCTGCTTCTTCATCTTTCAGATTTGCCAGAATACTCTCACCGGCAATCATGGTCTGGCCAAGGGCAACTTGTGGCTTTGTCCCCTGAGGCAGGTAAACATCAAGACGGGATCCAAAGCGGATCAGACCGAAGCGATCACCTGCAGAAATGTTTTCGCCTTCTTTCACAAAGCACACAATACGGCGTGCTACGAGGCCAGCGATTTGCACAACGCCGATGCGGGCATTGTCGTTTTCAATGATCAGGCCATTGCGCTCATTGTGCTCACTTGCCTTGTCCAGTTCCGCATTCAGGAACTTTCCGGCCTTGTAAGCCACGCGCGTGATGCGGCCTGCCATTGGCGCACGATTTACGTGACAGTTAAAGACGTTCATGAAGATGCACACACGCATCATCGGCTGATCGCCCAGATCCAGCTCCCGTGGCGGGATAACGGACCCCATCAGGCACACAGTTCCGTCTGCGGGGGAAACAATCAGACCGTCTTTAACGGGAGTGACGCGCGGCGGATCGCGGAAGAAGTAACAGACCCATCCAGTCAGGAAAAGGCCGATCCAGAAAAGGGGCGACCAGAACCATCCTAAAATGATGGTCAGGACAGCTGCAATGGCGATAAACGGGTAGCCTTCTTTATGAATAGGAACCAGTGTCTTGGAAATGCTGTCCGCCAAAGACATCTTTACCACCTTTGCTAGAGTGAGGGGTTCAGCTATTGAACCCCTCAGACGTTAAGTTTCTGCTCATAGAGCAACTCAGAGAGATCTGTGCAAGCAACTCTAGCTTATTTAAACAGAGATTCCCCTGATTGCGCGCGGAGCAATCACTTGAACCCACTATTTCTTATCAGTTATGCCCTCAATTAGGCTTTCCTCAGCACTTTTGCCCCTGGAAATGAAACCCTGATCATCTTCACGCATCTGCGCAAGACGCGCTTCCGCTTCACTGACTTCACGCTGGCGGCTCCACATGGAAGCGTAGAGACCGTCATTTGCCATCAGTTCAGCATGCGTCCCCTGCTCAACCGCTTCGCCAGCCTTCAAAACGAGGATTTGATCTGCGTTCACCACGGTGGAGAGACGGTGGGCGATGACAAGCGTGGTCCGGTCTTTGGAGACAATATCCAGAGCCGACTGAATTTCCTGCTCCGTGTGCGTATCCAATGCCGAGGTTGCTTCATCAAGAATGAGGATTGGCGGGCTTTTCAGGATGGTCCTTGCAATCGCGACGCGCTGCTTTTCACCACCTGAAAGCTTCAGGCCACGTTCGCCCACTTCACTTTCATAGCCATGTGGCAGAGCTTCGATGAAGTGATCGATCTGAGCCAGCCGAGCTGCCTCTTTCACTTCTTCCTCTGATGCCCCTACGCGGCCATAGCCGATGTTGTAGGCGATGTTGTCGTTGAACAGAACCGTATCCTGAGGAACCATACCAATGTGATCGCGCAGGGATTTCTGCGTCACTTCGCGGACATCCTTGCCATCAATGGTGATGCGGCCCGAGGTGACATCATAGAAACGGAACAGCAGACGGGAAATCGTGGACTTGCCCGCACCAGATGGACCAACAATCGCGATGGTGCTGCCTGCAGGCACTTCGAAGTTCACGCCTTTCAGGATCGGGCGCTCTTCGTCGTAGTGGAAGTGCACGTCCTCGAACTTGATGGTGGCTTCTTTGACCTTCAGGTTCTCCGCAAGCGGCTCATCCTGAATTTCAGGTTCTACGGCCAGTACGGAGAACATGGCTTCCAGATCAGCAATGCCCTGACGGATTTCGCGATAGATGAAGCCAATGAAGTTAAGCGGAACCGACAGCTGCATGAGCAGCGCGTTGATCATGACAAAATCACCGATGGTCTGCTCACCGCGCTGAATTGCCATGGCGGACATAACCATACATGTGGTCATACCTGCACCGAGGATCAGCGCCTGCCCGAAGTTGAGCCAGGAGAGCGAAGTCCATGTTTTGATTGCAGCGCGCTCATACCCGCGCATTGCCTTATCAAAACGGCCACGTTCCATTTCCTCGTTGCCGAAATACTTGACGGTTTCGAAGTTCAGGAGGCTGTCAACGGACTTGCTGTTTGCATCATTGTCCGCGTTGTTCATGTCACGGCGGATCTGGATACGCTTATCGGAGGCGACGACTGTGTAATAGACGTAGGCAAAGACCGTTGCGCCGACGACCAGAACATACCAAAGGCCAAACTGGAACCAGATTACAACAGCCATCATCGCGAATTCGACGACCGTCGGAATACCGCTCAGGATCGTGAAACGAACGATGCCTTCAATCCCCTTCACTCCGCGGTCGATCACACGTGTCAGGCCACCAGTGCGGCGTGACAGGTGATAGCGGAGAGACAAGGCGTGAAGGTGCTGGAAGGTCAGATTGGCGAGTTCGCGAACGGCGTGGAGGCCAACGCTTGAAAAAATCGCATCACGGATCTGGTTAAACCCGACAGCCATTGTTCTGGCGACGTTGTAGGCCAGGACCAACATGATTGGCGCGACAAGAATTGGCGGCAACCATTTTGGCAAAACGCTGGCGTCAGTCAGGGCATCTGTTGCCCATGCATAAAGATAGGGTGCGAAAACGGTAATAATTTTTGCGACAATCAACGCCGCGAGGGCCAGAACGACACGCTTTTTAAGCTCCGGCCTTGCATCTGGCCACATGTAAACCCAAAGAGTTTTCAGTGAACGAAGCAAGCCTTTATCGTCTGCATCCAAAGCAGGGGCGGATTTTGCCTGCTGTTTTTTGCTTGTTGCAGTCATGCTAGTGCCTTGTTGCCCGGCGCGCTTCTTAAAACGCAGAAGCGGTTGGCGAATTTGGAATGTCATATCAGAAGAGCAATGATCCAGAACGCGTTCATTGCCATCAGATTGGAGAGAGTCTTTCGCCCTCTTTTGGAGCGTACCCTTATCCGAAAACCGGAACCACTTTTCGGGAGTACGCAGTAGGATCGCAAACCAGAGAAAGCGCTGGATTGCTCATCCAGCGCTTTCCTAAAGATCAATCTGGAAAGCTTTCTCTTCTTAAATAGGACGTTCGAAGAGAAGAATCCAGATCAGTTATTAATTGTTTTCCAATTCAGGTCAGCCACAGGCAACATGAACACCTGCCCCGGGAAGATCATATCCGGATTTTGGATCTGCTGGCTGTTGGCCTGATAGATGGTGGTGTAGCGTGTGCCCTTGCCATAGAGACGACGGGAAATGGTCCAAAGGTTATCACCGCGGCGGATGATAACGTTCGGCAATTCGCCAATGCCAACGGTAGCAGAGGCTCCTTTTGAACCAGACCCTTCCGCAACAAGGCGAACCGGGATCATGGCAACGTCATTTTCACCTTTGGTGAAGACGACCTGTGCACGGGCTTCCACTTTACCGTTGGTGTTCTCGACTTTGTCAGCTCTGACTTCCACATTGCCAGCAGGGATTGTTTTTTCAGCTTCCACGAGCCAGCGACCTTCGGTGCCTGCCTGTGCTTCGCCAACAAACTCTTCGCCTACATAAACACGAACTTGCGCGCCTGGCTCACTTTCGCCAGCAACGAAGACCTTACCTTTCTCAGTTTCAACGGCTTTGACAGTCAGCTGCGGCTCTTCAGTTGCCGCTGCAACCGGTGCTGCAGGTGTTTCTGCAGGCGCCGGAGTTTGCGCTGCAACTTCAACAGGTGCGTCAGCGGTCTGTGTGGCTGCTTCTGCTGCTGGTGCAGATGTTGTATTTACAGGTGCAGGCGTCTCAGTGACGGCAACTTCAGTATTAGCAGGTGCCTGTGCTGGCGTTTCAGCCGCTGCATTAACCGGAGCTGGTGCTTTTTCCTTTGCGCCAGGGCTCTGTGCAGCTGCAACGTCAGCAGGAGCAGTCGTTTCAGGTGAATCTGCATTCGCTGTTGCAACGGGCTCTGCAGTCACAGGTGTTTCTGGCAGCTGGAGAATTTTCGATGGTGCGTCTGGTTCATTCAGAACAACCAGAACCTCACCGCTTTCGTCTTCAGGCACAGATACTGCGATGTGTTGCTGCGAGCCGCTCTTTTCCTGAGTTTCCTGATTGGTCGCTTCAAGGCTGACATCGTGGTCACCCGGCTTCAGCGGTCTTTCCAGAACAATTGCAAATTCACCGCTGTTGTTCGCAATGCCTTTGCCGACCACATCCCCGTTGGAGATGAGTGCAACAATGGAACCAGCTTCAGCACGGCCAGCGACAACGGCATCGCCTGACGGCTCAACGCGCATCACATCAAAACTTGGAACATTGTCGGTGGTAACAGCGGCGGTATCCAGCTGAGTGGTCACTTCAGGGGCTTTGCCAGCTTCTGCCTTGTCCGTCTGAGTGCCCGACGAGTTGAGCTGTACTTTGCCATTTGCAGCAGCCTCCAGCTTTGCAACAGCCTTTTCAGCTTCTGCAACAACCGAAGTATCTTCCTTGCTCAGGTAGTACGCCCCCGCACCGATTGCGCCTGCAGCAACAGCCACAGCAACTGTCAGCAACCAGTTCATCCCCGATTTCGACATGGTTCTCAATTGCTCCTCAAGCAGACCATAGTTCACTCGACATGGTATGCTTTGACATTATATCAGATTGTCCGGATATCAGTTTATCCGGCTGTCTCTTTTCCTTAGCTTTAGGCAAAAAGGACAGACTTTAATCGTGTTTGTTATACATGTTTAACCCGAGGGGCAAGGTGCACCATGTCAGGCAAGTTGCGCATATGGTGAAGTTAACCTCATTTTACGAGCCTTGCTTGACGTTCCCCCTAGCCTAATGCGACAGAATACCTATGAAAACCTTGAAAAGCATCTGCGTATATTGCGGCTCCAATGCTGGAAGTCAGCCGCTGTTTGAAAAAGCGGCGATTCAGCTTGGTGAATTATTAGCCCGTGAAGGGATTCGACTCGTTTATGGTGGCGGATCCATTGGACTTATGGGAGCTGTTGCGAAAACTGTTCTTGAAAATGGCGGAGAAGTCACCGGTGTCATTCCCAAGTTCCTGATGGAACGAGAGGTGATGCTGGAAGATGCTCATGAGCTGATCGTTACTCAGGACATGCATGAGCGCAAACGCACCATGTTTGAAAAAGCTGATGCGTTTATCGCGCTGCCCGGTGGGATCGGCACTCTTGAGGAACTTGTGGAGATGCTGACCTGGGCTCAGCTTGGCCGCCATGACAAGCCCATGCTGCTTCTCAATCTTGACCAGTTCTGGACGCCTTTGGTGGAATTGCTCGACCACATGCGTAGTCTTGGCTTTATTCGCCCGGACAGCGACATCACCTACGAGATCACCGAGGATGTTGGTCAAAGCGTCGATATTCTTTGCAAGGCCATTGAGGGCTGCAAAGTTGAACATCCTGATTTGAAGGATATGTAACAAAAAGGCCGCTGAGTATTCAGCGGCCTTTTTTAATTATTGTCCAACTCACTGTTACGCCAGCTTCGCAACGCGGCGCCTTGCCATCACACCGTCGACCGAGAAGATGACGAGTGAGAACCAGATCATTCCAAACGCAAACAAGCCCTCAATCGACAGCTCTTCACCAAACAACCAAATGGCGCTGAGGAAGTGGATGGATGGCGCTATGTATTGCAAGAAGCCAATGTAAATCATAGGCAAGCGGCGCGCTGAAAAGGCGAAGACCACCAATGGGACTGCTGTGATCACGCCTGTGAACAGCAGCAGAGACAAGAACCACGGGTGCTCCACTGGAATTGCTGGATAGATGCCACCGGTGCCAGCCTGCGCGAAGTACCAGATGCCGACAAGTGCAAATGGCAGGACGAGCAGAACTTCCACCAACTGGCCAGCCACAGCGCTTACAGGTGCTTGCTTGCGCACATAGCCGTAGAGCGCAAAGCTGAGGGCCAACACAACAGACACCCACGGCAGTTCACCCACCTCAAAGGTTTTGTAGAGCACGGCAAAGATGGTGATCGCCAGCGCTGCAAGCTGTGCTTTGGACAAGCGCTCGGACAACAGCACAACGCCCAGGCCTACGCTGACGAGCGGATTGATGAAGTAGCCGAGGCTGGCATCCAGCACCCTGCCCGTTTCCACCGACCAGATAAAGATGGTCCAGTTGATGCTGATGACTGAGGCCGAGACCAGCAGGTATCGCAGGCGAGAGAAGTCGCAGAAGATCGCCAGGATCTCCTTACGCAGTTTGCTCATGACCAGAAAGGCGCCAAGAAACAGCACGGAGCCAATCACGCGATAGCAGATCACGATGATCGCCGGCATGTCTGCTGTGAGCTTGTAATACATGGGAGCAAAGCCCCACATGAGATAAGCAGATACTGCTGCGATCAGTCCAGCCTTGAACGCTTCTGGCGTGCTTAGCGGATCAGCAGCGGACGCTGACTGGCTCATTCAACCCTCATATTACAACGTAAACAGGCGCCAGAGATCCTGACGCCAGTTAAAAAAGGAAGGCGTGGCCGCGCATCCGCGACCACAAATCGTTTCGTGCTCAAAAGCCTTTGGCAGTCTTTATCAGACTGTTTCCAGCTCATTCGCTTTGAAAATGCAATAACGAACGGAATCGACCAGAGCCTGGAAGGATGCATCTACGATGTTTTCAGAGACGCCGACTGTGAACCAGCGTTTGCCGGTTTTCTTGTTCTGGCTTTCTATGAGAACACGTGTAATCGCGCTGGTGCCACCGTTCAATATTCGCACTTTATAGTCTATTAGCTCAAGGTCAGCTATCAGGCTTTGGTATTTGCCAAGGTCCTTGCGCAGCGACAGGTCGAGCGCGTTGACCGGACCATTACCCTCTGCGACAGACATGAAATTCTCACCATCCACTTCCACCTTCACGACCGCTTCAGAGACGGTGACACGCTCGCCCAGCGCATTATAACGGCGCTCGACGCCAGTGCGGAAGGACAGGACGTCGAAGTAGTCTGGCACGGAATGCAGTCGTCTGCGGGCAAGCAGCTCGAAGGAGGCGTCTGCGGCTTCATAGGCAAAGCCCTGAGCTTCCAGTTCTTTCACTTCAGCCAACAGACGATCGAGACGTGGATCGGCTTTGTCAGCTTCAACGCCGAGGCGTTTCAGCTCGTTAAGCAGGTTGGACTTTCCAGCCTGATCGGAGACAAGTACACGGCGCTGATTGCCGACCATTTCTGGCGGGATGTGCTCGTAGGTATCTGGATTCTTGAGGATGGCAGAGGCGTGAATGCCTGCTTTGGTGGCGAAGGCATTGGCGCCGACATAAGGAGCGTGGACGTTGGAAGATCGATTCAAGATCTCGTCAAAACTCCTTGATATTGCAGTTAATTCTGTCAGGTCTTCAACTTGGATGCCAAGTTCAACCAGATCACGATACGGCTTCTTCAGCAGCATATTCGGGATCAGAGTGATGATATTGGCATTGCCGCAGCGCTCACCGATGCCGTTGAGCGTTCCCTGCACCTGACGGACACCCGCAACAACAGCAGCCAGTGTGTTTGCGACAGCGTGGCCGGTGTCATCATGGGCGTGGATGCCCAGATTGCTGCCCGGCACCACTTGCATCACTGCATTGACGATCTGCGTGACTTCGTGTGGAAGCGTGCCACCATTGGTGTCGCACAGAACCACCCAGCGCGCACCAGCTTCAAAAGCAGTTTGTGCGCAGGCCAGAGCGTAGTCTGGATTTGCTTTGTAACCGTCAAAGAAGTGCTCACAGTCGATCATGGCTTCTTTGCCCGCCTCAACGGAGGCTTTGACCGTGTCTGCGATGCTTTCCAGATTTTCCTCGTTGGTACACTTCAGGGCAACATCAACGTGGTAATCCCAGCTTTTTGCCACATAACATGTGGCATCCGCAGCGGACTGGAGGACCATCTGAACGCCTGGGTCATTGCTGACAGAGCGCCCAGCGCGCTTGGTCATGCCGAACGCGGTGAAGGTCGCTTTCTTTGTTCTTTTTTCGGAGAAGAACTTTGTATCTGTTGGGTTTGCACCTGGGTAACCGCCTTCAATATAGTCGACACCCAGTCTCTCCAATAAGTCGGTAATGGCAATTTTTTCGTCCACGGAGAAATCAATGCCGGAGGTCTGAGCCCCATCGCGCAATGTCGTGTCGAAAAGATACAGACGCTCTTTCGTCATAGTATGCCTACCCTGCTTATTGTCCTGAGTTCAACCTCAGGCTCCCCTCATGTGACGGAGGTTTCCCTTTTATCTCCGTAGGATTTCTCAAGGCACGTATTGCAGGCGCCTTGAGAAAACTTAGCAAGCCTAACGGGTTATCCCGAACAGAACCATGGAGCAGACTTCAAGTTTCCTTGTGGTATCTGCGTAGTCCATGGCCTTAGTTGCCGTTAAGCGCAGGACCAGGTGGTCTCGATCTCACCTGTTTCCTTGTTTTTCATGTCTTTGAGCACAATGCCGTCGGCTGCCAGCTCATCGCGGATGCGGTCGCTTTCAGCAAAGTCTTTTGCCTTGCGGGCATCCAGACGTTTTGCAATCAGCTCTTCCACTTTGGCCTTCAGCTCCGGAGAGGCATCTGCTTCAGCTTTTTCTTCTTCCTGTACTTTGGAAAATGATTCAAGATCAAAGCCCAAGAACTTGATAGAATTAGCTAATTTCTGTGCTGCGTCTGCATCTCCCCCGCGTGCATCGCGGGCCAGTTTGTGAAGAGCGGCAAAGGCGCGTGGTGTGTTCAGGTCGTCTTTCAGGCCTTCCAGAACACCTTCATCCAGTGCGCCATTTTCCTGTGCTGTGACACCGTGCTTCTTCATCAGCTCAATCCAGCGGGTGAGCTGCTTTTCGCCTTCTGCCAGACTTTTGAATGTAAAGTCGATTGGCTGACGATACTGTGTTTGAAGCAGAGCATAACGGATGGCCTGACCAGACCATTTGCGTCCATCGCCTTCTTCCGTGTCCAGCAGCTGGTGGACGGTGAAGAAGTTGCCCAGAGACTTGGACATCTTCTCGCCTTCCACCTGCAGGAAGCCGTTGTGCATCCACACATTTGCCATGGCATTCGTGCCGTGAGCACATCTGGACTGTGCAATCTCGTTTTCATGATGCGGGAACGTCAGATCGACACCGCCGCCATGAATATCAAAGGTCTTGCCCAGATGCTTTTCAGACATTGCGGAACATTCGATGTGCCAGCCCGGACGACCTGGTGTTTTGATGCCGCATGGGCTTTCCCAACCCGGTTCACCCGCTTTGGATGGCTTCCAAAGCACGAAGTCGGTCGGGTCTTTTTTGTAGGATGCGACTTCCACACGCGCACCGGCGATCATCTCGTCCAGTGTGCGGTTGGAGAGTTTGCCGTACTCGGGCATGCTTGGCACATTGAAGAGGACATGCTCGTCCGCGACATAGGCATGGCCTTTGTCGACGAGTGTCTCAATCATCGTTTTCATCTCTTCGATGTGCTCGGTCGCCCGCGGCTCAATATCCGGCGTTTGTGCCCCCAGCGCAGCCATATCAGCCTGATATTGCGCTGCGGTTTTGTTGGTCAGCTCGCGAATGGAAATACCTTCGTTTGCTGCGCGCTCGTTGATTTTATCTTCAACGTCTGTGATGTTTCGCACATATGTGACATGCTCTTTGCCATAGAGTTGACGCAGCAATCTGGCCAAAACGTCAAAAACTACGACTGGGCGCGCATTACCAATATGGGCGTAGTCATAAACGGTGGGACCACACACATACATGCGCACGTTGGACGCATCCATTGGCACAAAAGCTTCTTTTGTGCGTGTCAAAGTATTGGTGAGCAGAAGTCCCTTGCCGCCCTGGGCTGTGTCTGCGCTCATAATGGTTCGTCTCCTGGCCAGCTGGCCGGGCGTTCATCTCACGCAGAATCAAGGCAGGATAGAACGGCCACAGCCAGCGTTGTCGCTAGCTGCAAATAATGATGGTGCAAGAAGAAGTGTGCATCGCCGTTTTCATATGTTGCTTTTCGCTGATTGTTGCTTACAGGTCAAGTCTTAGTCTCACCAGATCACCCACATTTCTAACTAAGTTAAATACAAAATTTCTACCCGAAGATGCAATTCTAAGGGAAAGCCAAGAAAAAACAGGGAAGTAAAACGTGTCTCACAAGAGTATCTGTGCCACCGTTGTCGCTGCAAGTCTGATTGGAATGAGTTCGCCTTCAAGTGCGACCGGTAATGCCACCTCCTCTGTGAACCCTATAGACCCGTTGAATTTTAATGAGACTGCGGCCTCACCATCAGCTGACACGCCTTCCCCGGACGGCCTTGTGCTGCCAGATATTGATCCCTTAGTCCTGCCAGAAAACGAGCTGCAAGCTCCGGATCTCACCGGACCTGCCGGACAGGTTCTGGATCCATCCCTGTCAGAGCTGTCTGAGTTGGAGCAAACCATCCGGGATCTGATCTTTTCTGAAGATGAAATCGAGCAAGCTGGTTTTAGTTCGCGGCAAGTGGATGCCCTGGCAGAGGCTTACTCCTTACGCAACTTCCGCCCTGTCTGGTTTGAAGACCAGTCTTTGACGCCGCTTGCCAACCGTTTGATTGACGAGATTCGCAAGGCCCCAACCCATGGGCTTGATCCGCAAGCCTATGGTGTCCGGCAGCTGGCTTCCATTCTGGATGTGATGGAAGCGTCCAACGCAACGGCCACTTTACGTGAGATCGCTGTTGTTGAACTGCAGCTGACCCACGTTTTTGCCAGTTACGGCGCCCACCTTGCTGGCGGCGTTGTGCGCCCGACTAAGGTGCTGAAGAATGTATTTATCACCCCGCAGGTTCCAAAGCTGAATGACATGCTTACTCAGCTGGAAGAAACCCGGTCTGTTGAGCAGTTGTTTGCCAGCCTTGAGCCAGAGGCCCCGTCCTACGATCTTTTGAAAGACCAGCTGGCCCGATATAACGCGGCCCTCACCTCTGATTACCCTGTCTACATCGAAGATGGCCCGAGCATCCGGCCCGGTGACACAGGCGCACGGATTTCGCAGCTGGAGAAACGCCTACAAGCCGAGGGCTATGCGCCCTATTATTCCGGATACTCCGGCACCACAGAGCAAGACGTGGCGCCCGCCTTTTACAATGAGGATATGGTTGCGCTCGTAAAAAGCTTCCAGAAACGTCATGGTTTGAGCGTGGACGGCGTTGTTGGCAAGAAGACCCGGGCAGCGCTGAATGCCTCACTCACAGACCGCCGCGATCAAATCCTAGTTAATCTGGAACGCATGCGCTGGGATGATCCGCTTCCTTCTGGCCGCTATGTGAAAGTCAACGTGGCTGAACAGATTGTGCGGGTGATGGAAGGCACGAACGTGCTTTATGAGACCCGCACGGTGGTAGGTAAGCCTCGCCATGCCACGCCTTTGTTCTCTGACACTTTTGAGTATGCAGAGATCAATCCCACCTGGGGGGTGCCATGGTCCATTGCCACCAACGAGTATCTGCCCAAGCTGCGCAAGAATGCTTCTGCCTTGTCTGGCAGCGGGATCAACGTTTACAAGAATGGTCGGCGGGTCGATCCGACGGCGATCAACTGGAATGCTGTCAGCAAACGCAGGTTCGGGTATCAACTCCGCCAGAAGGCTGGGCGGAAAAACGCTCTCGGTGCGGTGAAGTACATGTTCCCGAACAAGCATAATATCTACCTGCACGACACACCGTCCAAGCGCTTGTTTAACAAGGATCAGCGTGCGTTTAGCCATGGCTGCATCCGGGTGCAGGATCCATTTACATTCGGGGAAGTGCTGCTCTCCGGTTCCGGCCACAGCCGCGCCAAAATGGAAAAGCTGCGCGCCCGGGGCAAAACCGTTCGCCTGAAACTGAAAGAGACCGTGCCAGTGCATCTGCGCTACTACACAGCTTTTGCCGGAGATGATGGGGAACTTCAGTTCCGGGAAGACATTTACAAGCAGGACAAAGCGATTCTGGAGGCTCTGCTTACCTCTCAGGATGCCTTCAAGATAAAGATAGCCTCAACCTACTGACCTGACAAATCTGCACAAATTGCCACGCTTCTTATGAGGGATATGGTTAATAGTGCATATTTGAATTAGCTGTGCTAACATATCCCCGATAGAGCTGCATTTCATAATTCAAACGGGGGTTGATTATGCTGAAGCAGGCTATGGGTGCAATGATTGTGGCAAGTGCTATCTCAAGCCCGATCATTTTCCTTGCGGTTTACCTGTTTATGAACTCTGCATGAGTTCAAAGCCATCTCTTCAGATGGTGCTGACAAAATTGAGAGTTCCCGAGAATCTTAGGGCAGCGTTTCGCGCTGCCTTTTTCTTTGCGTGAATATCACTCATCTAAAAGAGTTAAATCGGCAAGCTGGTCGTTTTGTGTTTTTGGCAAGGTGATGTTGGGATGACGGTGGCGGTTCTGTGGGGCAGCACTTCAAGCGGCAGTGCCTCTTGCCGTCATGCCGGATGGAGCGACGCGGAGATCCGGTATTCAGTGCTATACGTGACGAGGTGGGAAGCTGGTTCCCGCATCGCGCTTCGCTTGCACGGGATGACGACTTGGGGTAACCGCCTACGCCTTACAAAACTTATCCCCCTCACCTAAAAGCTGCCTTACTCTGTGTCTTGTGCCCACGCATTCGGGCAGGAGTGGACCGTCCATTCCGCGGCGTGGGTGGGGTTGGGCTGCCGGCATGAGGTAACGTATTGTGTCGGGAGGTCCGGTGAAGCGCCATACCCTTTTGAGGCCACAGTGGTATAGGGAGTTTGGGGTCGTTCCGGAGGGCGTCCGGTGGTGACAAGAAATTGTCGATGACAGGGAAACCTGTCAGTGACACGGGGACGTGTCATTCACGTCTGTCCGAGAAGGAGCCCGCGCGTTCATGATAAAAGGCCCGGGCGAGGCGAGCAGCCATTGCCGAAGAAACATTATTTACAAGTAGCGCAGGCAAAGCCTGTTCGCCTTGCTCCACCCGTTAAACGGGATCCTCAAACACAAACACCGCCGGGATAGCCCAGCGGTGCTCAAAGTGCTTGAGGCGCAGATGTCAAATCTACGCGTATTCTTATCCGAAAACCGGAGCCACTTTTCAGGAACAGGCTTTAGTCATCCAGATAGTCAGCACACTTTTCCGGAACCTGATCGCCCCACGGCATGATCGGCACGGTAGACGTCGAGTTCTTCGGGCTGCCTTCTACGAGCTTGTCGGAGTACACCAGATAGACCAGCACGTTCCGCTTTGCATCACAGCCACGGACGATGCGCATTTTTTTGAAGAACAGGGAGCGGCTCTGGCGGTAGACTTCATCGCCTTGCTCAAACTTGCTTTTGAACTTGATGGGTCCAACCTGACGACAAGCCAATGAGACATCGGAGGTTTCTTCTTCCAGTCCGAGCCATCCAGAGATGCCACCTTTTTCAGGCACTGTGAAGTGACAGGCAACGCCTTCGACTTCCGGGTCATCCAGTGCATAGGTCGCCAGCTTGTGGTCCGGGCTCAAGAGCTTCCAGACGGTTGACTTCTTGAAGATCAGGTCCGGCTCCTGTGCCTGCGCAGTGGTGCCAAGCATCCCCAGCGTTACTCCAAGTACCACAGTCACGTTGCTCACTATTTTCAGGACTGTTTTTCCAAGCGCAGAGATCTGCACGGCTCCCCTCCATTTTCAAAAGAACAAATCAAATCACTCCCGATATAGGAGGTTTTTTGGCAACTACCAGCAAGAGAACCAGAGATTTTTGTAAAACCTACCGGAATCCGTTGGTTTTGCCCCAATAAGGCCATAGAATAGCTTATCTCTAAGACTTCTCTGAGGAAACCAGTATTGCGGGCTATGACCATTTCCAGACTCCCCTTCGCGCACTCATGCGCAGCCGTGGCTCTTGCCCTTGGCGCCTCCCTTATTTGGACCGGGAGTGCGTTTGCGCGCCCTCAGGTGTGCGACAGGCTTGAGACGGAGTTTATCGAGCTTTCTGAGCAGGTCGAAAGCAATGGCAGCTCTAACAGTTGGCAAACAGCCTATGAAGAGCAGCTGGTTCATATCCGCAACGTACAGTCTCAGATGTCCAATTTTGGCTGTGATGGTTCCTTTGGCCCTCCACAGTGCCAGCAACTGAGCTCTTCTTTGCAGCAGATGAATGAGAATCTGACCTATCTGGACAGTCAGAGACAACAGGAACTGTATTCCAGCGTGTTGCAGGACCGGCTTACTGAAGTGAAGCAGGCGCTGGTTGATCTGAACTGTTCAGATCGTTCTGACCAGCGAGTCCAGCCACTGACGCCGGCACAGGCCAATCAGCCTTTGCAGCTGGAGCCACGTTCTACCGCTGGTTTCTCCTCCGGTGGTCAGCAATATGCGACCATGTGTGTGCGCAAGTGTGATGGCTACTACTTCCCGATCAATCCGAATTCTAGTGCAGAAGATCTGACGGAAGATGGAGAGATTTGTCAGGCGCTGTGTCCAAGTCAGGACACTGAGCTTTATGTCTTCCAGGTTCCTCAGGAAACACCTGCGCAGATGCGCTCGTTGTCTGGTGCGCCTTATACGTCCCTTGCCAATGCCTATCTGTTCAGACAGCAGAACAACCCGGCTTGTTCCTGTGATGCAGCAGGTGGACAGCTTGGCAATCTGGAGCCATCACCTGCGATCCCACCTCTGGAGCAGGCCCTTCCGGGTAATCAGCTGGAAGATCTGACACCGGGCGCAACAGCGACCTACCCTGCCATTCCGAACCAGAGTGAGCTGCGTCAGACCGTAGATGCAACAGAGGCCCAGAGTGATATCTCTGAGCCTCCACTTGTTCAGAAGAAATTTGTGCCGCGCGAGGTTGAACCCCGCACAGGCCCTATCAGGAAAGTCGGGCCAAAGTTTTTTCCCGACCGATAAGAGGTAGCATGTTCTTCAGGTCTGGACCGTGTGCCAGACCTGTAATTGCTTTGCGCAGTGGCATGAACAGACCTTTGCCTTTGCGGCCTGTTTCAGCTTTGACAGCTTTGGTCCACTCGCCCCATGTTTCCTCGGTCCATGGCTCTTGCGGAAGCAGAGCTGTGGCCTGAGTGATGAAGTCCTTGTCTTCCTCGGCAATGTCTGGCGTGGCAGACCCAACGATCAGCTCCCACCATGTTTTCGCATCGCTTACGGTGGAGCAATTTTCTTTAATCGCAGTCCAGAACGCTTCATCCCCTTCAACGCCATCTGCTTTCAGGCGGTCGGCGACATCGGCAAAGCTCATGGCATGGACGAGTTTTGCAGTCAGGTGGCCCACATCTTCCGGGTCAAACTTTGCAGCAGACTTGGAGATGCCGGAGAAGTCGAGCATGTCTGCCAGAGCTTCCATGGTTGGAGCTGGTTCAACTGCGTGACTTGTACCTGTCAGCACTGCAAGGGAGCAGACTGCCATTGGCTCATAGCCTTCTTCCCGCAGTGAGCGGATAGACAGGGCGCCAGAGCGTTTGGAAAGCCCCTCACCTGATGCAGTGGTCAGCAGGTTATGGTGACCAAACTCAGGAACTTGTGCCCCCAATGCCTGGAATATGGCAATCTGAACACCAGTGTTGGCAATGTGGTCTTCCCCGCGAATGACGTGCGTGATGCCCATATCCGCATCATCCACGATGGATGGCAGCGTGTAGAGGTACGTGCCATCTGCACGGATCAGCACAGGATCAGACAGGGAGGCAAGATCAACGGTCTGACGACCACGGATCACATCATTCCAATGCACGTCTGTTCTGACAGTGGAGAACGCATCGCCTTCTGCGTGGTTTGGCAGTTTGAAGCGCCAGTGTGGTTTGCGGCCTTCTGCTTCATATGCAGCAATCTGCTCATCAGTAAGCTTCAGGCCCGCACGGTCATAAACAGGAGGACGACCCAGAGCACGCGCACGGTTACGGCGGCGTTCCAGCTCTTCCGGCGTTTCATAGCATGGGTAAAGGAGGCCTGCGTCTTTCAGCTTGGCAGCTGCTGCATCATACAATGCAAAACGCTCGGATTGTTTTTCCACGCGATCAGGGTTGATACCCAGCCACTTCAAGTCTTCAGCAATACCAACTGCATACTCTTCTTTAGAGCGTTGCACGTCAGTATCGTCATAGCGCAGAACGAAATTGCCGCCCTGCTTCTTAGCAAAGAGATAGTTGAAAAGCGCCGGGCGCACATTGCCGATATGGATGTGACCAGTCGGAGATGGCGCGAAGCGAACAGTAACACTCATGGCTGAGCCTTCTCATCAATAAACAAGTTTGACACTCGGGTATCGCGTTGGCCGGTACGGGTCAACCAGCCAATCTCCGATACCTACGGAATATCTCGGGTTTTAGGTTCTGTTACCGGCTTTTGCTGAATTCAAGCTGGAGAACGAACCAGCATCAGCTGTGGCTTTACAGCAAACAAAACCAAGCCCAGGCCGAAGCAATAAAGGCTGGAGAATGCAAACTGAGTGTCCAGCTCAATACCGTTATCCAGAAGAACGCCCATCAGTCCGGGAGCCAGCGCGGATGCGAAGACCATCATCGCCGAATACACTGCACGGATAGACCCCAGATGAGCTGTTCCATAAAGTTCTGCCAAAACAGCAGAGGCAATCGCCCCCCAGGAGCCAACGGTTATGGCGAGGATGATCATAGCAATTGGCACAAAGTACTCTTCGCCGCCAAAGGCAAACACAAGCACACTCACACCAAGAGGAACAACAGAAAGCGGGAGCAATGAGACGGCTGAGAAACGGTCAATCAACATACCAGCAGTCATAGAGAACACAGCACCAGCCGCTGCATAGACTGGCAGATAGGACGGGATCACAGTCCGCGCCCAGCCCTTTGCTTCCATGAAGTGGACCTGATGGAACATGAGGCCCGTGACAAGAAACGGTACAGCGAGCACGGCTGTCATAACCACCCAGAACCGCCAGTCCGACATCACCTGCTTTCTGGTCCAGCTCACAGCAGGACCATTTGAACCTGAAGACTCAAGCGGGTTTTCCGGTGTCCGGTCCTTCTTGAGGGTCAGATAAGCCAGAGGAAGGAAGAAGACGAGAAGCGTTATGCCCGCTGCGGACCAGAGATCCCGCCATGAGAATGCGACCATGAGCGAGACAGCGGCCAATGGCAAAAGCGCTTCGCCTGCCATGTTGCCAAAAGAGGCCAGGCTGAGTGCCTTCCCTCTGGAGCCATGAAACCAGCGCGACATGGCTGTCTGCGAAGTATGGGGGAGCATGCCCTGCCCGAACAGACGTAGACCATAGAGGCAAATTGCAAGTAATATGATGGAGTTATGCCAGCTCATTAAGAAACTGAATCCGGCAAGAATGATAATTGCAGCACACCCGACGACCACAGGGCGATAATAATCGACTATCCTGCCCAAATAGATGAGCGTTGCAGCACTTGCCAGTGTCGCGAACATGTAAATTGAGCCGAAATCACCGTGAGAGAGGCTATAGGTCTCACGGATCTGGGAGGAAAATTGCGCGATGAAGAAGGTTTGACCAAAGCTGGAGCCAAACCCGAGAAGAAACCCGCCCGCGACCCAGCGCAGGTTGCGCTGGAGAAATTGGAAGAAAGTCATAGACTTAACCTAAAAAGCGTAGAAAGTGATTCAGGCAAGGCGTGATGCTTGCCTGAGCACCAGAGATCAAGTCCAGAGCGCGGCTTGCTTGCTCTTAAAGTAAGATCTCAAGCCGCATGTGGTTCTAGGTTCGATCCCGGAAACGGTTGGTGATTGGGTAGCGACGATCGCGCCCAAAGTTCTTTAGTGTGATTTTGACACCCGGTGCAGCCTGACGACGCTTGTACTCTGCGATGTAAAGAAGGTGTTCGACTCGATGGATGGTTTCTACAGAGTGGCCGCGCTTGGCGATCTCGTCAAGGCTCAACTCTTTTTCAACGAGACAATGCAGGATGTCATCCAGAACATCGTACTCAGGCAGGCTGTCCTGATCGGTCTGGTTTTCACGCAGCTCAGCTGTTGGCGCTTTGACGATGATGTTGTTCGGGATCACTTCACCCGCTGGCCCCATAACACCTGCCGGATGGTTTTTGTTGCGCCAGTCAGACAGACGATAAACCTCGGTCTTGTAAAGATCCTTGATCGGGTTGAAGCCGCCATTCATATCCCCATAAAGGGTGGCGTAGCCGACAGACATTTCTGACTTGTTGCCGGTGGTCACAACCATGGAGCCGAATTTGTTGGAGACAGCCATAAGGATGACACCGCGAGAACGGGACTGGAGGTTTTCCTCGGTGATACCGCTCTCAGTGCCTGCAAATACGCCAGCCAGCGTCTGCTGGAAGCCCTCGACAGGCTCTGCGATTGGAATGGTATCGTACTTTACCCCAAGTGCATCTGCGCAGGCCTTGGCGTCCTTGATGCTTTCATCGGAGGTGTAGCGGTATGGTAGCATTATGCAGTGAACACGATCAGCGCCCAGAGCGTCAACGGCCATGGCCGCACAGATCGCGCTATCAATACCGCCGGACAGGCCAAGTACAACGCCCGGGAAGCCGTTCTTGTTCACATAGTCTTTGAGGCCAAGGACACACGCAAGCCAGTCTGCTTCCTGTGTATCTGGCATTGGAACGATGTGAGTTGGTTTTGCGAACCACAGACCTTCTGCATCTTTATTGAAGTCGAGGTAATCTGTTTCCTCGGTGAACTGACCGAGTTGCATCACCAATGAGCGATCATGATTGAGGGCGAAGGATGCGCCGTCAAACACGAGCTCATCCTGACCGCCAACCTGATTGCAATACACGAGCGGAAGGCCCGTTTCGACAACGCGAGAGAGCATGATCTGCATGCGCTCATCAATTTTATCGCGGTTGTATGGCGAAGCATTTGGAACCAGCAGAATTTCAGCGCCTGTCTCTTCCAGACATTCGCAAACCTCATCGGACCATGTGTCTTCACAAATCGGAACGCCAAGGCGCACACCGCGAAAACTCATCGGCCCCGGATTGGGCCCAGCATCAAAGACACGCTTTTCATCGAAAACGCCATAGTTTGGCAGGTCGACCTTGTAACGCAGGCCCTCAATGTTGCCGTTGTCGAGCAGTGCGACGGCGTTGTAGAGCTTATCCTCTTCGGCCCATGGGAGGCCAACGAGCAGCGCGGGACCACCATCAGCCGTTTCTTTGGCCAAGCCTTCCAGTTCATGCTTACAGGCAGCTACGAAGGCTGGCTTCAAGACCAGATCCTCTGGCGGATAGCCAGCCAGAAACAGCTCAGAATACAAAACCAGATCAGCGCCTTGTTCGGCGGCCAGCTTTCGGTGATGACGCACTTTCTCAGCATTACCGGAGATATCACCAAGGCAAGGGTTGGCCTGTACGACGGCCAAACGGAACTGGTCTTTAATCATCATATAAACTTCAAAGGCTTTAGTGGATGGAAGGGGTGGCCCTGTTTACTTCAAGCTTTAATAGCTTTGGTTCTCATGTACCGCGTTTTTGTAGCAGAGAAAAGTCGATCCATCACATAGTTGACGGTTGAGGAAGGGATTCACAGGGTGAAAATCAATCTGACGACTTCTTCTTCACCTGCCCAGAATCTTTCGCTTTGGCCATGAGGTCCAGATGCTGTTGCAACCTTGTGCCCATTGGCATTTGTGCCATGTCTCTGGCCTGAATAGGCTCATCCCCCTGCATGACGATGGCCTTCAGGCGATCATACAGAATTGCGGGCGCAATTGGTTTGGCAAGGAAGTAATTTACGCCAGCATTACGTGCTGCCACGACAACGGAGCGGCGGGAATCAGCGGTAATAACGATTACAGGGGTTTTGGCGATCTCAGAGTCTTCGTCCTGGCGGAGGATGCGAAGGAAGTCATTGCCATCAATCGGGTGCATGATCCAATCGCACAGCACAATATCGGGCCTGCGGTCGAGCAAGATTGCGATCGCATCGGCACCGTCCCCTGCTTCATAGATGGAACGCACGCCAAAGCCGGAGATCATAGTGCGCAAAATTGAGCGCATATAGTTGTTGTCATCCACAATAAGGATTGAATAGCCAGACAACAAAGAATCGCTCTGAAGCAACAAACTCTCCCTGAGGGCGAAAAAACCTAGAAATACACCGAGCAGCTAAAGGCAGAAGGCACATCATTCCAATTTTCTATGTGCCTCGCATATGAATATTTATCAAAAAAAGAGGGGCTGCACAATGTGCAACCCCTGGTCATCATATGAATACTCTAGATAGAGTTAAGTGTTCACTGCAAGGCGCGTGTCAGACTCTTTTCTGAGGTTCTCCGCGATCGTGAACGCCAGCTCCAGAGCCTGATCCGCGTTGAGGCGAGGATCGCAATGAGTATGGTAACGATCACCGAGCTGCTCTGCGGACAGTGCGCGTGCACCACCGGTACACTCGGTTACATTACGGCCAGTCATTTCGACGTGAACGCCACCTGCATGAGTGCCTTCAGCGCGGTGAACCGCGAAGAATGCTTCTACTTCACGCAGAATACGCTCGAACGGACGCGTTTTGTATCCGTTTGCAGTGATGGTATTGCCGTGCATCGGGTCACAAGACCAAACAACTTTCTTACCCTCACGCTCAACAGCGCGTACCATAGCTGGGAGATGTTCGAACACCTTGTCCTGACCGAAACGGGTGATCAGTGTCAGACGACCAGCTTCGTTTTCAGGATTCAGAACGTCGATCAGCTTGATCAGCTCTTCAGGATCAAGAGATGGACCACATTTGAGGCCAATCGGGTTCTTGATGCCACGGAAGAATTCAACATGTGCATGATCCAACTGACGCGTACGATCACCGATCCAGAGCATATGGCCGGATGTTGCGTAACATTCGCCAGTAGTGGAATCGATGCGTGTCAGCGCTTCCTCGTAGCCCAGAAGCAATGCTTCATGGCTGGTGAAGAAATCGGTGGAACGCAGCTGTGGTGTATTGTCGGGATCAACACCGCAAGCACGCATGAAGGAGACGGCGTCGGAAATACGATCGGCCATTTCCTGATAACGATGTGCCTGCGGGCTGTCTTTTACGAAGCCGAGCATCCACTGATGGACGTGATCCAGATTGGCAAAGCCACCTTGCGCGAACGCACGGATCAGATTCAACGTCGCAGCAGACTGACGGTAGGCTTTCACCTGACGCTCAGGGTCTGGAATACGAGAGTCTTCGTTGAACTCGATACCGTTGATGATGTCACCACGGTAGCTAGGCAGTTCAATATCGCCCTTCTTCTCAATATTGGAAGAACGCGGTTTTGCAAACTGACCAGCAATACGGCCCACTTTTACAACTGGCTGCTGCGCACCATAGGTGAGCGCCACGGCCATTTGCAGGAATGCTCTAAAAAAGTCGCGAATGTGATCAGCGTGATGCTCTGCAAAGCTCTCCGCACAATCACCACCTTGCAAGAGGAATCCACGCCCCTCGGCAACATCAGCGAGCTGCGCTTTCAACTTGCGCGCCTCACCTGCAAACACGAGCGGCGGATAAGTTGCTAGGCGACTTTCAACGTCTGCCACTGCTTCCTTATCTGGATAGTCCGGTACCTGCACGATCGGTTTTGATCGCCAGGAATCCGGTGTCCATTTGTCCGCCATTTTAAAACTCCATCAATACGGAATGCTGCCAGCGCGCCCTATGCGCCTCTCTTTGGCAGCGTTAATTCTTTGAGCTGTTCTCATCATGAGACAAAAGCCCAGAAAGGCTTATACACGCAGCCCGTTTATCTGACTAGGGGGACGTATACGTTGTTTTATGGCTGTAGGTTGAGGATACCTCAAAAAAATCAGGCCTTATGAGAATCCATCAAACCAATCTGCTTTAGAGCTACTATGTTCTAACAAATTAGAACTTGATAGATAATTATTTCAAAGCACCCTTCAAGATCGCAGATGAACACTTGTGTAAAGATACATGAAGCGTTCACACTCGCGAACCATGAACCTAATTTCAGCGATTTAAATATTGAGCATTCACAGATTTCAGCAGATCGTCAATCGTGCCCGCAAGTTCTTTGGACAAGACAATGGCACGCGGATAAAACGGCTCTGCACGATCATTTAGAATTGGTACACGATCCCAGCCGTCCGTGGTTTCCATGAAGTGCAACAACCCTTCATGACCCCACAGGCGATGGAATCCAGCCATGACGCAGTCAACATAACTTTGCAGGATTGGGTGCTCGTCATTGCCCCAGTGCGCGTATTGATCCTGCACCTGATAAAGGAACGTGTCTGATGGCATCTGCCTGCCACAATCGGGCACGAAACTATCATCACTGAGGGATTTGCGGTTATAATGCCATTCACGTTTATCCAGCGCAGGCAGGTTTGCTTTTGTATCAAGCACCATCGCACCACGAATGACAGAGCCCTCTTCACGACGGGCACCTAATGCGCAAACACCAACGCCTGACATGCGGCCATTGCCTTCTTTGCCTTTGGAGCAGCCACGCCATTCCCGCTTCCAGCCACTCAGCTGTCCGGCTACCACTGTCGTGCCTGCGGGCAATGTTTCTTCATTTACGAGTGAGCCATAACCAAAATAGCAAATCTGGTCCTGTGTGAGGTCAGTCACGGGTATTCCTATCAAAACGAGAAAGATGCCCTGCTCCGGCAGCAAGACAAAAAAGAACCGCTAGCAAGGACCTGCGGTTCTTTGGAAGTCAACTAAAGTTTAATTCTTGCGGATACGCTCAGATGGTTCGCGCATTGTCACCAATTCTTCCGCAGCAGTTGGATGCACTGCAATGGTGCGATCATAGTCCGCCTTGGTAGCGCCCATGGATAGAGTGACACCGATGATCTGGATCAGCTCGCCTGAATCTGGCCCCATGATGTGAATGCCGAGGATTTTGTCGGTATCCGCATCCACCAGCATCTTGAGGAACATCTTGCCAGGTTTGCCGGACAGGGTGTTCTTCATCGGACGGAAGGATGAGGAATAGATATCGATGTTGTCGAAGCGCGCCTCAGCTTCTTCCTGCGTCAGACCTGCCGTACCAATCTCAGGCTGAGAGAAGACTGCGGTCGGGATCATGGAGTGATCGACATGCCACTCCTTGCCACCATAGGTGCTATCGGCGAAGGCGTGACCTTCACGAATAGCCACTGGGGTCAGGTTGGCACGGTTGGTGACATCGCCCACAGCAAAGATGCTTGGTACAGAACTCTGGCTCTGTGGGGTTACGACGATTGCACCTGCTTTATCGAGCTCAACACCAGCGTCTTCCAGGCCAAGGCCTGCCGTGTTCGGGCGACGACCGATTGCGTAGAGAACCTGATCGGCTTCAATAACTTCACCAGCGTGTGTCGTGACTGTCAGACCGCCCTCATGCTTCTCAATGGATGCAATGGTGGACTTGGTTTTAACGGTGATGCCCTTTTCCACCATCTGCTCATGCAGGCCAGTGCGCAGGTCCATATCAAAACCACGCAGGATTTCTTCACCGCGATACAGAAGCGTGGTCTCTGACCCCATACCGTTGAAAATGCCAGCGAACTCAACAGCGATATAACCACCGCCGACGACGACTGTCCGTTTCGGAAACTCAGAGAGATGGAAAGCTTCATTGGATGTGATGGTGTGCTCACAGCCAACAAGGCCAGCGTCAACATTTGGAGTTGCACCGACAGCGACAAGAATGCGCTCAGCAGTGATAACCTGATCGGTAGAAAGCAAGCGAACGGTGTTCGGGCCTTCAATCACTGCGCGACTGTCATGCAGCTCTACGCCGGATTTATCGAGATTGCGGCGATAAATACCTTCCAGACGGGTAATTTCCTTGTCTTTGTTCTCGACAAGCTTATCAAAGTCGAAGGTTGGCGTGCCGTTCAGACTCCAGCCATAACCGTCAGCATTTGCAAATTCTTCAGTGAATTTGGAGGCATAAACAAAGAGTTTTTTGGGAACGCAGCCGCGGATAACACAGGTCCCACCGTAGCGAAATTCTTCAGCAATACCGACACGGGCGCCATGGGTTGCAGCGATACGCGCTGCACGTACGCCGCCTGAACCGGCCCCAATAACAAAGAGATCGTAGTCGAAATTAGTCATTACAGCCCACTTTCGTTTGCAATAAACCTTATGCAACGACGTTTCGTTACGCTCTAAGGTCTTGTCTTATAAAAACGTAGGCTCAGATTTGGGCCAGATACGCCCAAATTTCAAGGGGCGTATCTGATCTAACTGTTCATTTTGGATTGCGATTTCGTGATCGCTTATTGAGCAGACATTTCAGCAAGTTTCTTCCGTGAAATTGCAACCATGTCGGTGCTGACTGCATCGCTCCACTGCTTCGCAGCACCGATCGTCAATGCAGACAGTGTACCGGACAGGTCAGCAAGACGCTTACCGGTGTCGGAGTTGTAGAAGGTTGCGATTTCATTGAGCTGCTCTTCAGAGAAGCGACGAGCCCAAACTTCGTAGATCACACGATCCAGTTCCTGACGGCGCGGAATAAGTTCAACAGCAGCTTCATTCACTGCGATGTCGATCTCAGCGCTCATTGCCGGATTGGAACGAATGAACAGGGTACGAGTGCGCTCAGCAACATCTGGAAGGATGTTGTCGAAGTTCTCGATGGATTTCGTTGCACGAACAGCCGCTTTTGCCGCTTCAATGTGGCTTTCAGAAATGGAATTGTCCTGAGCCATAACCGGGCTGGAAATCAGCACACCAGCGACAACCAGTGATGCAACACCTGCAATTGCTGCAGACTTGAACTTAGCGAGCATAAAATGGCTCCCCTATATATTAATCAGCTGTCCAATAATGACTGTCGGGACAGCTTAAGGTTCCAAGACACGAATTTCATCAGTACCAGCAACATAGGCCCGTACCGCCATATCAATAAACAACCCGTGCTCAACGACACCTGGAATAACTTCCAAGCGTTTTGCCAGTGACTTCGGATTGCTGATTGCCTGTAGGTGGCAATCAAGAATGTAGTTGCCGTTATCGGTTACAAGCGGTTTTTCCCCTGCCATACGCAGGATCATCTCGCCTTGCAGCCCCTCAGCGTCCAAGCTGTTTTGCATCATCTGGCGAGTAGCCTCAAGTCCGAACGGAACAACCTCCACGGGAAGCGGAAACTTTCCGAGGGTATCAACAATTTTGCTCTCATCAGCAATCACGAGCATGCTTCCGGAAGCAGCCGCGATGATTTTTTCGCGCAGCAGCGCAGCGCCGCCGCCTTTGATAAGGTTCAATTGCGGATCAATCTCATCCGCTCCATCAATAACCAAATCCAGCACTGGCGCTTCATCCAGCGTGGTCAGCGGCACTCCGAGCTCATCACAAAGAGCTTGAGAGTAAGATGAGGCCGGCACGCCGATGATCTCAAAGCCATCCTTCACCATCTCTGCCAGAAGGCGGATCAGCTCGTTGACTGTTGATCCAGAACCTATCCCCAGCTTCATGCCGGGCTTAACTTCCTTGAGTGCTGCAGCTGCGGCCTGCGCCTTCAAACTCATTGCCATCTGACTAATTTCTCTTCCCCGGACCCTAAGCTTGTTCGGAAACGTTCACAGACAAGAACAATTCTGCCTAGTTATTGCGCTTGGGTCTACTCTGACATAACTCCTGCTGATTACCATGAGGTGTGTGTCCCGCCAAGCAGCAATCCACCCAACACACTATAGGTTTTCCTCGCAAATTGACTTCACGGTGAATTTCGGTAGTGTGGCGCGGATTTTCTCAACAGAAACGAGCTTAAGTATGACAACACCAGTTCTGGTTTTCGACCTAGACGGTACTCTCCTGGAGACCATGGGAGACCTCACAGCGTCGATGAATCATGTTTTGGTAGAAGCCGGGTTTGAAGCCATTGAGCCTGAACGGGTCAGGAAAATGGTCGGCGCTGGCGTGAAAGTGCTGATGAGCCGTGGGCTCGAAGCAAGCAAGATTGAAGTGACAGATGAAGTTCTGGAACCATTGCTTGCCAAGTTTATTCGCTACTACGAGACACATATTGCAGACAAGACCCAAGCTTTTCCGCAGGCACTGGAAACAGTTGCGCGGCTGAGGGATGCTGGCTGGAAAACAGCTATCTGTACAAACAAACTGGAAAAACTGGCCAAACCGCTGGTTCGGGCCATGGAAATGGAACACCTGTTTGACGCTGTTGTGGGCGGAGACACGTTCTCCAAGAACAAGCCGGATGCGATGCCAGTCTTTGGCGCAATCGACATTGCTGGCGGGTCCCGCGCAGGCTCCATTTTCATTGGCGATTCCAAGGCTGATATCAGCGCTGCACGCAACGCTGGCCTGCCCGTGATCGCCGTGGATTTCGGTTACACAGACATTCCGGTCCGCGAACTGGGGCCTGATGTGGTGATTTCTCACTACAACCAGTTGGAAGCGGCAGTCAAAGAGTTGAGTGCTGAGAACGCACCGACCTAACTCTCTGATATAGATACAAGATACTCTGCCGCCCCTGTTCGTTCAGTGGGCGGCAGTTTTGCTTACAGCCGCAAATCCGTCTCAATTCCCCCACGCAAATCCCATCAATAAATCACTGCTTGGTTCGATTTTTCGCTCAATGCAGTCACATTCCCCTGCGAAACATTCAGTCAATCGGAAAGCTCTGTTTTCCAGAAAATGAACATCAACACGGGAACACTGCGCCACATCAGGTGCAGGTCAATGGCTGTATGGTTAAAGCTTCACTCGTTTCGCTGTTTGCGATCATTCTGGCTAGTGCGCTTGCGCAATTGGCGAGCTCGGCTTTGCTGACAAGCTTGCCGCTTCAGATCGCTAGCATTGGCGGCTCTGCCTCTCAAGCTGGTCTTGTTGCAGGGGCTTACTCTCTTGGTTTCATGGTTGGGTGTATGCGTGGTGTGCGCATGATCAACCGGATCGGACACATCAGGGCCTTTGCTGGTGCGGCTGGTTTGACAGCCCTTCTCGTTTTACTGTTCAAGAACACAGAGAGTATCATTTTCTGGACTGTACTCCGGTTCTTCATGGGGGCAGCGTTTGCAGTTTTGTTTGCCACAGCTGATGCATGGCTGAATGAATCTATCAAAGACGAAGTCCGTGGTCGTATTCTATCTGTGAACTCCATTGTGATTGGTGCAATGGCTATTCTCTCACAGATTTTCGTTGCCAAATTCACCGAGGTTCCATTGCAAATGCTGGAACTGCTCAACGCCGTTCTGCTTGCAGCTGTTGTATTGCTTTGTATGACCCGCTCTGTGCCACCACGCACATACAAAGCAAAGCGCATTAAATTCAAAGAGATCTGGGCTCAGTCTCCTGTGGCTGTGCTGGGCGCCTTTGCCTCCGGTGCTATTGTCACCAGTCTTTTGACCATTGTGCCCTACTCTCTTTCCAAAGCAGGGGTTGGTGGCAGCACTACGGCTCTTATGATTGCGATGATCTATATTGGCCGCCTGATGTTCCAATGGCCGTTTGGCTCTCTTGCTGACCGCATGGACCGCAGATGGCTCATTCTTGGTTCCTCCGCACTAATCACTGTCATCATGGTGACTTTCCTGATTGCTGATCCATTCACGGGCTGGAACTCTGGTTTCCTGCGCAATTATCACCTGTTGAGCATGCTGGGTCTGGTTTTGGTTGTTCTTGGAGGTCTCTCTTTCCCGCTGCAGTCCATCTGCGTGGCTCACGCATTCGAACGGAAACCGGAGAGCAGTGTTGCATTGTCGACCTATCTGCTTTTCATTTGGGCTGCGGGCAGTGTTGCGGGTCCAACGCTCATCAGTATCCTTGCGCCAGTGCTTGGTTCTAAGACGCCTGATCTCATTTTGATTGGTCTGAGCGGTTCGCTTGCTCTGTTCACTGCCTATCGGCTTTATGTGGCGAAGCTGTTCTTTGTTCGCCGATCAACACGCAAACCACTACTCATTGTGAGCAACATGCCTTACGCAAGTTATCACCAAGCCCAACCCTCTGATAAATATGAGTAATGTCGTGTTAAAAGTGCCTTCAGGAACGTCTTAAGCGATATATTTGGAATTCTTTTGGGAAAAGTTTCTTCAGGGGCTTGCGAGAACCCGTCAAAGGCCCTAAACACCTCCTCACGCCACACGGCGTACCACCCTGCGGGGGCGATTAGCTCAGTTGGTAGAGCGCTTCGTTTACACCGAAGATGTCGGGAGTTCGAGTCTCTCATCGCCCACCATTCCTTCTTATGAAGGCTTCAAGTCTCCCGAACATTCGCGGAGGCTTTTTTATTTTCTTCCATTGCTTTCCTTGTACATACACAACGCCTCCCCATATTGCTCGAGAGGGTTTTGAACCGCGTCGTAGCTCGGCGTTTTCGTGGCACACATCACAACTCTTTGTTTTGAAGCAGAAATTCTTTGAAAGTCTGAAACAGTTTTTCTAAGATGGGCTTCTGAAATTTGGGCAGCTTTAAAGATCAGGATCACGTCTATGAACCGGATATTTTTGTTTATCGGCAAGACTTTTGCAGCGTCTGTGATGCTGTTCTTTTTTGTAGTTGTTTTCCAAACCGTGATGTATGGCGGTCCAGCGCGCGATGTTGCAGCCTTTATCTCAGGCGCTGGCGGCGTTTCTTACACTTCTTTTGTTGCGATCCGAAATCGGAACGCCTGATCACCTCATTCAATCCGCGTTTAAAAAGGGAGCCGAAGCCCCCTTTTCTGTCGTTCTTATATTTTCAGATCTTCGCCTGTACCGAAGTTATCAGCGACATAATCCAGATCCTTATCACCACGCCCTGACAGATTGACGAGGATTGTCTCTCCCGGACATTCCTTAGCCAGCTTCATCGCATATGCGACTGCGTGAGAGCTTTCCAGTGCAGGAATGATCCCCTCATAACGAGAGAGTGCCCAGAAGGCTTGCAAAGTCTCATCGTCGGTCGCTGAGCTGTAATGCACCTTACCGATATCATGCAGGTAGGAGTGCTCAGGTCCAACGCCTGGGTAATCCAAGCCGGAGGCGATTGAGTGCACTGGCGCAGGGTTGCCTGCCTCGTCTTCCAAGACACGACACTTGAAGCCATGGAGCATGCCCGGCTTGCCGAATGTCATGGTTGCGGCATGCTGTCCAAGCTCAGGCCCTTTGCCCATCGGCTCAACACCGTGAAGTTTGACTGACTTATCCTGTATGAAGCCAGAGAAGAGGCCCATTGCATTTGAGCCACCACCAACACATGCCACAGCATGGTCTGGCAGATTTCCGGTCATCTCAGTGAACTGCTCACGAGCCTCAATACCCACGATCTGCTGGAAGTCGCGTACCATACGCGGGAATGGATGCGGCCCCACCACAGAGCCGATTGCGAACAGAGCTTCATCAGCCTGTTCCAGATAGGATGTGAACGCGGAGTCCACTGCCTCTTTCAGCGTGCGTCCGCCGAAGCCTACCGGCACAAGCTTTGCGCCCAACAACTGCATGCGGACGACATTTGGGTGCTCTTTCTCGATATCCACTTCACCCATGTGAATTTCACACTCGAGCTCAAAGTAAGCTGCAGCTGTTGCTAAGGCCACGCCGTGCTGACCTGCCCCGGTTTCTGCAATGAGCTTCTTCTTGCCCATGTGCTTTGCCAGCAGAGCCTCTGCCATGCAGTGGTTGAGCTTGTGGGCGCCGGAGTGGTTCAAGTCTTCCCGCTTTAAGTAAATGTTCGCGCCCGATCCAATCCGGTTGGACAGGTTGCGTGCATGCGAGATGGGAGTTGGGCGGCCCTGAAAATGCTTGCGGATGTAGCGCAGCTCGTTGATGTAGGAGGCGTCGCCAGAGATCTTTTCGTAGGCTTTGGCGATCTCTTCAAACTGAGGCACCAGCTCAGGCGGCAGGAATGCACCACCGTATTCACCGAAGTAACCTTCTTTGTTCGGGAACTCTTTTAAATAATTGTCCATCAGCTCACGCTCTCCCAGTCCATTATCTATATGTATAGGACTGATGCTACTTTAAGCCGTGCAAATCAATCCATCTGGTAATTGGAACTAGTCACTGATTTCTTGGCAGATAAACAAGCACTTAAAGCACCACATGGCATCCCATGCAGTGGTGAAGCTAGAGTACCCGATAGTCGGGATGAGCAAGGCGGCAGGCAATACCTGCGCTACTTATTGAAATAGTTTCTTCGGCATTGGCTACACGCCTTGCCCGGGCTTTCTTTAAATGAACTACGTCGCCTCTTTTGCCTATAAGGCACGATAGCCGGTTTCCCGGAAAGAAAGTGGCTTATCCAGACACGTTTCCATGCCCAAACAGTTCCTCCGTCTTTGACAGATCCATTTGCAAAAGCAGGTTTTACTGCCGGTGCTCTTGTATCTGTCACCGCGTGATACCCTATAGTCCTGGGCCCTTCCCCTCAAACCATGCGGTCACGTTTGAAGTTCGGTTCACCGGACCACTGAAAGGTGCGTTACGTCTTCCAGAAGCCCCGCCCAACCTACGACAAACTGACGGTCGCTCCGCCAGCAGCCCGTTACGTAGGCATGTGCTTAGTATGGGCACAGTTTGAGGCTGAGGGGATAAGTTTTTACGTAGCCGCATACAAAAAATAAAAAAGCCCCAGCACTTGGCCGGGGCTTTTCGTATTTCAGTGAAAACTCTGAATTACTTCAGGTCAACGCCGTAGAAGATGTGACCACCGAATGGATCGATCTTGTAGTTTTCAACCTTCACAGAAACCGGCTCAGAAACAACAGAGTGAGCGATGGTTGCCCATGGAGCTTCACGCTTGAAGACCACCTGTGCCTGCTCATAGAGCTTGGTACGCTCAGCAACGTCTGCAGTTACTTTCGCTTTTTGGATCAGGTCTTCAAACTCAGCGTTACACCACTGAGCGCGGTTGGAACCACCAACACCGTCACAGCCGAGAAGAACTGCGAGGAAGTTATCCGGGTCACCATTGTCACCAGTCCAGCCGAGAAGAACAGCACCGTCACGGTCCAGCTCTTTAGAGCGCTTCAGGTATTCACCCCACTCGTAGGAAACGATTTCAACGTCAACACCAACCTTCGCGAAGTCGCCCTGAATAACTTCAGCCATACGACGTGCGTTCGGGTTGTATGGACGCTGAACAGGCATCGCCCAGATCTTCATCTTAAGATCTTTAACGCCTTCCGCTTCCAGTGCAGCTTTTGCAGCAACCGGATCGTACTTGTCATCCTGCAGGTCAGCATTGTAAGACCAGATGGTTGGCGGGATTGGGTTGGAAGCAACTTTACCAGCACCCTGGAACACTGCACCCAAAATAGCCTGCTTGTTGACAGCCATGTTCAGCGCTTTACGCACCTTTGGATTGTCGTAAGGAGCCTGCTGGGTGTTGTATGCCAGATACCCAACGTTCAGGCCTTCCTGCTGCATGAGGTTGATCGATGGATCGTCCTTCATTGCTGCAATGTCAGCTGGGTTTGGATAAGGCATTACGTGACATTCGCCAGCTTTCAGCTTCTGATAGCGAACGGACGCATCAGGAGTGATCGCGAATACCAGATTGTCGATTGGTGCTTTGCCAGCCCAGTAATCCGGGTTTGCTTTATAGCGGATCAACGCATCTTTCTGATAGCCAACCAGCTGGAATGGGCCGGTGCCAACAGGGTTCTGATCGAAGGCATCCTGATTGTCCATCATCTTCTGAGCATATTCAGCAGAGTGAATGGAAGCAAAATCCATCGCAAGGTTTGCGATCATTGGAGCTTCTGGACGGGTCAGAACGAACTTCACAGTGTAGTCGTCTACCTTCACGATCTCTTTGATGAGATCAGGCATGGACATTGCGTTGAAGTATTCGTAGTTACCGCCGGAAACGCTGAAGTATGGGTTTTCTTTGTTGCCTTGACGGTCGAAGGAGAAGATCACGTCGTCCGCGTTGAAATCACGCGTTGGAGTGAAGTCTTTGGTGGTGTGGAATTTTACGCCCTTACGCAGCTTGAAGGTGTATTCCTTACCATCTTCAGATACGTCCCAGCTTTCAGCAAGTGCTGGTGCGATGCTTGTTGTACCGCGCTCAAATTCAACCAGCTTGTTGAAGATCTGGCGGGAAGACGCATCAAATGTTGTGCCTGCTGTGTAGAGCGCTGGTGTGAAGCCCTCAGGAGAACCTTCTGAGCAGTATACCAGTGTTTTGGCCATGCTTGGTGCAGCAAACGCCATTGTTGCAGCCAACACACTGCCCATAAGAATTGATTTTTTCATTTCTCGTGTCCCCAATCACCTAAAGTGAATGCAAAAGCCAAGGCTTTTGATCATTTATCGAAGCTGCTTGATGCAGTTCTTCTCATAGGATTTTGCAGCGCCACACCGCAGACTCACCTCAAGCCTACGAACCTCTTCTCAAAGAAGAAGCCATGTTCAGAATGATTTCAGGAAGAAATAGCGCGGATAGAGCACAAAATAAGCCCCCCCTCCGCTGCATTGTGTCCTCCCCAGCACACCCGATATGCAACAGCTGCAAACGGGAGTACCATATACGTAATTCTCGGTAAAATCTCCTCTTAATTGCGCATTTTTCAAAGAAATTGTTTCAACATTGCACTGAATTAGGAAAATCGTTAATGAAATGACAAAGGGCGGCTCCCTCATGGGAACCGCCCTTTCATTTTTCAAATTACTAAATCAGCTTAGTGAGAAGCAGCAAGCCGCGCTTTGATGTGGGCGACGTCTGCCTGAGGCGTCGCGTTGAACAGTGTCTGAGTATACTCATGCTGAGGGTTTCCAAACACTTCGTCGCGTGTGCCATATTCCACCACTTCACCAAAATACATCACCATGACCTTGTTCGCGATGTAGCGCACCACAGACAAATCGTGGGAGATGAACAAGTAGGTCAGATTGAACTCGTCCTGCAAATCAGCAAGCAAGTTGAGTATCTGGGCCTGAACGGACAAGTCCAACGCTGAAACAGGCTCATCAAGAATGAGGAGTGACGGGTTGAGAACCAATGCACGACCAATCGCGATACGCTGACGCTGACCGCCAGAGAACATGTGCGGATAGCGGTTGAAATGCTCAGGACCAAGACCGACTTTGACCAGCATTTCCATCGCCTTGTCACGGCGTTCAGCTGGAGACAAGTTAGTGTTGATCATCAAAGGTTCAGTGAGAACGTCACCAACACGCTGGCGCGGGTTCAAAGATCCATACGGGTTCTGGAATACGATCTGCACCTTGGAGCGCATGTCCTTGGACAGCTTTTCCTTTGAGATGTCGATCGGTTTGCCCTCAATGAGGAGCTCCCCTGCGGTTGCCGGATCGATCAAAGTCAGGATACGCGCCAGTGTGGACTTACCGCAGCCGGATTCTCCCACCACAGCAAGCGTCTTGCCGCGTTCCAGACTAAAGCTGATGCCCTTCAGAGCACGGTTAACATGCTCTTTTCCGAAGAGACCTTCTTTGGTCCGGTATTCGCGAACCAGATTGCGCGCTTCGAGGATGATATCGTCAGCCATTATGCAGCTCCTTCATCGCCGAGGTGAAAATCAGAGACCGTTGGCAAACGATCGCCTGTTGCGTTTTCAGGAAGCGCGGAAAGCAGAGCCTTAGTGTACGGGTTCTTTGGGCTTTCAAAGAGTGAGAGAACATCTGCCTCTTCCATCTTCTTGCCTTTGTACTGAACCACCACACGGTCAGCTGTTTCAGCAACCACCGCCATGTCATGGGTGATCATGATCAGGCCCATGCCGCTTTCATGCTGCAGATCAAGGAGCAGATCGAGGATCTGCTTTTGAATGGTCACGTCGAGCGCAGTTGTTGGCTCATCAGCGATCAGCAGCTTTGGCTTACACGCAATCGCCATGGCAATCATCACACGTTGGCACTGACCACCAGACATCTGGTGTGGGTACTTTTTCAGCGCCTTCGCAGATTCAGGCATCCCAACGGAGTCGAGCAGCTCAATCGCACGGGTTTTACGTTCACCGCGGCTCATTGTGGTGTGCTCTTTGAGGGTCTCATCAATCTGAGCACCGACAGTGAAGCACGGGTTCAAGCTTGCAATTGGCTCCTGGAAGATCATGGAAATGTCTTTACCAATGATCTCGCGGCGCTTTTTTGCAGACATGGTCAGAAGGTCAATTCCTTCGAACTCCAGCTTGTCCGCCCATAGATGTCCGTTGTTGGCCAGCAGGCCCATAACAGCCAACATGGCTACAGATTTACCAGATCCACTTTCACCCACAACAGCGAGAACTTCACCTGGATCTACGGAATAGCTCACACCATCCAAAGCCCGGAAACGTCCATCAACCGTGTCGAATTCAACCGTTAGGTTTTCAATTTCAAGAAGGGCCATCGTCAGCTCCTCTTCAGCTTAGGATCGAGAGCGTCACGCAGACCATCACCGATCAAGTTGATCGCCAGCACTGTGGTTAAAATCGCAATACCTGGGAAGGTGACAACCCACGGCGCACGCAGGATGAACTCGCGGGATTCAGCAAGCATCGTGCCCCATTCTGGTTGAGGTGGCTGAGCACCCATACCGAGGAAGCCCAGAGCCGCTGCATCAAGGATCGCGGTGGAGAAGGAAAGCGCTGCCTGCACGATGAGTGGAGCCATACAGTTTGGCAGCACAGTCACGAACATCAGACGCAGAGTACCAACACCGGAAACACGCGCGGCCATCACATACTCACGGCTCATTTCGGACATCACTGATGCTCGGGTGAGACGCACATAGTATGGCTGCTGCACGATTGCGATCGCGATCATCGCATTGAGGAGCGATGGGCCGAGAATAGCAACAAGCACCAAGGCCAGCAGCAAGGACGGGAATGCCAGGATGATGTCCATGATACGCATGATGATGGTATCAACCCAACCACCAAACGTACCGGCCACCAGACCGAGACACACACCAACAACAAGCGCAACAGATACAACCACCACACCAATGAAGAGCGAGAACTGGCTGCCGTAAATCAGGCGAGACAGCAGGTCACGCCCTACAGCATCTGTGCCAAGAACGTAGGACCAGCTTCCACCTTCCTGCCATGCTGGTGGCAGGAGCAGCGCATCGCGATACTGTTCGATTGGTGAATGAGGTGCAATAAAAGCTGCTCCCACAGCAATCACAACAAGCGTCAGGAAGAAGATCAGACCCGCAACAGCCCCTTTGTTGGTGCGGAAATGTCTCCAGAAATTGACGATAAGTTCAAACCGGGTATCCGGTCCGGAATTTTGTGTCACGTCAGCCATGATTTACTCCGTATGCCGAATTTTCGGATTAACCAGACCGTACATCAGGTCTACAATCAGGTTCACGATCATGACGATTGCAGCAATCATCAAAAGACCGCCCTGCACGACCGGATAGTCACGACGGAAAATACTATCAACCATCCACTTGCCGATTCCCGGCCAGGAGAAGATGCTCTCCGTCAGGATTGCGCCGCCAAACAGCACGCCGATCTGCAAACCGATGATGGTGATGACCGGAATAAGCGCATTACGCAGAGCGTGAATGCCGACCACACGGAAATTGGAGAGGCCCTTTGCACGTGCAGTACGCACATAATCTTCATCCAGAACTTCCAACATGGCAGAGCGCGTCTGACGCGCAATAACTGCCAGTGGAATAGTGCCCAGAACGATGGTTGGGAGAATCAGATGGCTTACAGCCGAGGTAAATGCACCTGGCTCATCTGAGAGCAGAGTGTCGATCAACATGAAGCCTGTGACAGGCTCAATCCAGTACAACAGAGAGATACGACCTGAAACAGGTGTCCACCCCAAAATGCCGGAGAAGAAGATGATCAGCAGCAGGCCCCACCAGAAGATTGGCATGGAATAACCGGCCAACGCTGTTGTCATAACAGTGTGGTCCAGCGCCTTACCGCGCTTTACAGCTGCGATAATACCAGCAGGCAGTCCCACGACGATTGCAAACAGAATTGCACAGAGGCCAAGCTCTACCGTTGCCGGGAAGAGCGTCATAAACTCCTGAAGAACAGGCTGTTTTGTGACAATAGATACGCCAAGATCGCCTTGAACCAAATTACCCAAGTACGTGAAATACTGTTGCCAGATCGGTTCATTGTAGCCGAACTGCACCATAAGCTCTTGATAGCGCTCAGGGCTCACACCGCGTTCGCCAGCCAAAAGCAGAATTGGATCGCCTGGCAGCAGGCGAATGAAGAAGAACGAGGTCAGAGTAACCCCGATAAAGGTCGGGATGAGCAAACCCAGTTTTTTTAATATGAGACGAAGCATACTTCAGTCACACCAATCAGAGGATTGTTTATCCGCAAGCCACCACTTGCGGTATGGAAGACTTTTCCAAAAAAGTATCCCGGCGAATACATCGCCGGGATACAAATTGTCCAGCGGAAAATTATTTCTACTTCAGATCTACGCCATAGAAGTAATGGCCACCAAACGGATCAATCTTGTAGTTTTCAACACGAACACTGATCGGCTCAGAGACAAGAGAGTGCGCAATAGTTGCCCAAGGCGCCTCACGTTTGAATACTACCTGAGCTTCCTCATAAAGTCTTGTGCGTTCATCTACGTCAGATACCTGTTTCGCTTGCACAACAAGATCATTAAATTCATCATTACACCACTGTGCACGGTTGGAACCGCCCACTGCATCGCAAGACATCAGCACTGCAAGGAAGTTGTCCGGGTCACCATTGTCACCAGTCCAACCCAGCAGAACTGCGCCGTCACGATTGATGTCAGAAGAACGTTTAAGGTACTCACCCCACTCGTAGCTGACGATCTCGACTTTAACACCGATTTTCGCGAAGTCAGCCTGAAGGATTTCAGCCATACGACGCGCATTCGGGTTGTATGGACGCTGTACAGGCATCGCCCAGATCTTCATTGTCAGATCTTTAACGCCTTCAGCTTCCAAAGCCGCTTTTGCTGCTGCCGGATCATATGGGTCATCAACAATTTCGTTGTTGTAAGACCACATTGTTGGCGGGATCGGGTTTTTCGCGATCTGGCCTACACCCTGAAATACTGCGTCTAGAATTGCCTGCTTGTTAATAGCCATGTTCAGCGCTTTACGCACTTTTGGATTATCAAACGGTGCCTGCTGGGTGTTGTAGGCCATGTAGCCAACATTCAGACCTTCTTGCTGTAGAAGGGTGATGTTTGGATTTTTGGACATTGCATCCAGGTCAGCCGGGTTTGGATATGCCATAACCTGACATTCACCCGCAGTGAGCTTTTGATAGCGCACAGATGCATCTGGTGTGATTGCAAAGACCAGATTGTCGAGTGGCGCTTTACCATTCCAGTAATCAGGGTTTGCTTTATAGCGGATCAGAGCGTCTTTCTGGTAGCCAACGAGCTGGAAAGGGCCGGTACCAACTGGCTTCTGATCAAACGTGTCCTTGCTGTTCACCATTGCGTCTGCGTATTCTGCTGACTGAATGGACGCGAAGTCCATTGCCAGGTTCGCAATCATCGGAGCTTCTGGACGGGTCAACTTGAATTTGACGGTGTAGTCGTCAATCTTTTCAATGCTGTCGATCAGGTCAGGCATGTCCATGGCGTTGAAGTACTCGTAGGTACCGCCAGACACGTTATGATATGGGTTTTCTTTGTTGCCCTGACGGTCGAATGAGAAGATCACGTCATCGGCATTGAAATCACGGGTTGGTGTGAACCACTTTGTGTCGTGGAATTTTACACCCTTGCGAAGGTGGAAGGTGTATTCCTTGCCATCTTCAGAAATTTCCCAGCTTTCAGCCAGTGCCGGAGCAACTTCGGTTGTGCCAGGCTTGAACTCCACCAGCTTGTTGTAGATCTGACGCGAGCTTGCATCAAATGTGGTGCCTGCGGTGTACAGAGACGGTGTAAAGCCTTCCGGAGACCCTTCAGAACAGTACACGAGAGTTTTTGCCATTACAGGGCCAGCTACAACCGCTGCTGCAAACAGGCTACCACCAAGCAAGAGGCTTTTTTTCAAGGACATAGGTATTCTCATTCCGTTTTATTGCTTGTTCCAGTTGTTCTTCAACACTGCTTATTGCTGCAGTTAATTCAGGGATTTTGGCTTTGAGAGATTATTCTGGCAGCGGACAGATAGAAGGCCGTCTTCTCCACATGAAGTTGCACGACACAGTTTCCCTGCGAGATACATTCTTCAGGTTTTTCGATTTCGGCTTGCACGTAATTCCGCGACGAGATTACCCACTCATAGCTCAAACCAAATCAACGACATCGCACAATCATATGCGATTAATTCTTCGATGGTCGATTTTAGAACATTAAGTTTCGTTTCTGACTTCGGAAATAATTAAAAATTTCAGAAGCACTGTCTAATCGGTACGACTACCTATAACTGCATCCTCAGGTTGTTTTATTCCTTCTTACTTACCTAAAATTACATAGGTATTCTTACCATATATTTGCGGCGTCGTAATTATACTTTAGAATCGAACTTGATTATTTAAACAGTTTTCACACAATACTATCAGTAGCTTATACGAATTTAGGCCTGCAGATACGCGTATTGCGTGTCACACAAGCCTGTTATCCGTTTGGTTTTGGAGTATTTTTATTCTTCAGCAAGCTTAGCCATACACTCGTCATGTATGGACTGAATTTCTGAGATCGTGACTTCCAGCGCTTCTTTTCTGGCGCTCAGCTCTTTCAACACTTCCCCGGTTCTAGATCCAAGGTACTCAAGCTGCTGGCGGTGCCCTTCCCCGTGCTGACCATAAAGGTCCAGGAAGTGCTTGATCTCGGAAAGAGAGGAACCAATCGCTTTACCGCGCAGGATCAACGCCAGGCGCGCTCTGTCTTTGCGGTTATAGATACGCACACCATTGACGCGCTGAGGTGAGATCAGACCTTTACTCTCATAAAACCGGATGGATCGGGTAGAAATCTCAAACTCTTCAGCCAGATCGCCAATTCCAAAAAGTTCCTGATCGGCGTGACCCGTTTCTTTTTCCGCTTCCGCGAGAGGGTTCAGCGTTTCTTCTCTTCTCTCAGACATGCATCCCCCTAACATTGAAGAACTTGATTGACGTTACCTCACGTCGCCGTAAAGCATTACCATAACGGCGACACTATATCACCAAATTGTCATTGCGTTTACGGCTTCTCGTTTTCTTCCTAATCTTTACCTATAGGATAACCATCAGAAATCAACACAAATTGCAATTAGCCAGATAGGTAATATTGCGAGATATCGATAGCGCCTTGTAAAAAAGAACGGGATAAACCCACAAGAGATGCCATAGAACATCCGTATCCTGCGTGTTTTTGAATTTTTATTGCGCTGCCGCATTCCCCAGACTTGACAAGTTTGAGGTTTTGGAAGACCCCTGCCCCTACGACGCCTACTGAAGCAACTTGCCTTTGGCTTAGGTCATTTCAGTTATTTGTATGCGTATCCTCTTTTGCGAACCGATTGGCTCTTCAAGGAGATACGCTCTAGGATAAGTTATGAGTAAGAGTCTTGAGGAACGGGTCGACGAACTGGAAATGCATATCGCACACCAGAACGAAACGATCGAAACACTCAATGATGTGGTCTCCAATCAGGCACAGGTTCTTGACCGACTCGTCTCAGCAATGGGACAGATGAAGGACCACCTGCTTGATATTCAGGATCTGGTTGAACAAACACCTGCGAACCAGAAACCTCCACATTACTGAGCAAACAGGCTTTTCCTATACTAAGAGGAAACTATTTTCCTGCTGAACATCAGCAAAGATAGGTATACTCAGGTAAGGGGAAACCTGATATTAAGAGATGACAGGTCTGCTGTGCTTGAACGCAGGCCCTTTTTTCGTGGATCACTCAACGTTACGAGAGTGAACAATACAATTTTCTGTTCCGCCGCCTATAAGGGCTGCCACTGCTGTCCTTTTTTGAACAGCACCTGAGAACAAAAAAGCCTGGATGAGAAAGAAACCCAATGGCTATTGAGCAGATACTGGCGACCCATAAAAAGGAGAGCCTTGCCGATAAAGCTTATCGTCTGATTGAAGAGCTGATCGTCAACCTTGACCTTGCGCCTGGCATGGCGCTGACTGAAGGTGACCTTTGCGAACGGACCGGCATCGGCCGGACTCCAGTGCGCGAGGCCATCAAGCGCCTTTCAACCGAAGGGCTGATCGTTATTCGCCCACGCAAAGGCCTGTTCGTTTCAGAGATTGAGACTTCCGAGTACGTTCTGGTTCTGGAAACCAGAAAGCCTTTGGAGCAACTTCTCGTTGCTTCCGCCGTTAAGCGTGCGACTGCAGAAGAGCGCGAAGCTTTGCACCAGTGCGCAGAAGAAATCCTCGCACAAGCCCGTGCAGGCGATGTAAAGGGCTACCTGCGTGCAGATAAGGTTTTTGATGAGGTGCTTTGTGCAGTCTCTCGGAACCCGTTCACAGCCCGCGCAGTGGCACCACTGCAGACTATGAGCCGCCGGGCCTGGAGTGCGTTCCGCGGTGCTGAGAAACTCGAAGATTCTGCCATTCGCCACCATAAGCTTGCTGAAGCTTTGGCAAACAACGATGCAGAGAAAGCGGAAGCCGCAGCAGTCGAGATGATGGATCATCTGACCAATTTTGCAGTCAAGCAGGCTGAAAAGGCTGGCGACAACGTCTGAACTCAGACATCGCAATCAATAAGCAAAAAGCGGAGCCTGTGCTCCGCTTTTTTATTGCTCAGTCTTTGGCATTTTAAAGGTATCAATCCGGGCGTTGCGCCCGCTTGCCCCGAGCAGAACCAAATAGGGCTGATCTGTTTGAATTACCGGACGCTTTGCACCGTAAATGCCTGAGAGCCGCAAGCGCACCTCACCATGAGGTGTCATTCCTGTAACCATCCCCGCAGACATCTGAGTGAGCTTAATAGGGGCGTAAAGGATCTCATAGGAGGGAGGAGCAGCTCCAGGTCTCATGACGACCACAGAGTTTGCTCTGATATCACGTCCCTCGTCCTGTACGTCGACTACGCCAACGGCTCGGTGCAAAATTTTATACTGGCAATTCATCTAGATAATCATCGTCATCGATACATTATGAAGCCGCGGCCTGTTTGGCAGCATTTTCAACAATGTTGTCCTTCAAACTCGCAGGCACATGGAATGTAAAGTCCTGAATGAGGACGTCCTGCACGATATCTGTCGCGAAGCGTTCGTTGACGCGGTCACGGACCTCGTCAGTCAACTCCTTCAGATCAGATTTTTTCAGCTGGGCGAACTCTTTGTCAGCCTTGCTGTAAATGATACGGAAAGCTTCATCGACGATGAACGCATGAGGTGGAACCGCCAGTTTTGCAAGCAGTTCACTATCAACCGTGAACACAAACTGTGCCACAATATAACCGTGGATCTTGCCATCTTCGAGCACCGGAACGTTGATGGTCGGTGTGCTCTGATAGTCCAGTCCCTCCAAATGCGCATTCTTTTGCAGCATCGGGTCAAAATCAGTCTTGTACAGAGCTGTAAAGTAGGCTGCACCGACGGTGACGAGACAGATCCAAACTCCGGTTACGAGAACTTTCAACATACGTTTTTACCAGCTTCCAACCAGAGATTCATAAGTGCCATCAGAGTCATGATCCTTCATCACTTGTGACAGGAGACCAGATACTTCTTTGACAGCATTGAGCTGGGTCGACAGCAGCTTCATATTAACTGCGAGCTTTTCCTGAAGTTCCTGAAGCCGGACAACGATCTCACTTGGCAAGTTCTCAGGGCCAACTGCCTTGCCTGCCATATCAAGATCAAGCATCGCACGGCCTTTGAGATAGGCGCTCTCTTCCAGATCAATATCACCTTTGCCGACCAGAGCTTCATTCTCGGTCGATAACAGCTTGTCTACGCGCCCAATACTTTTTGAAAGAGCAATGTAGTCTTCCGGCAAGATGTAAGCGTCGGTGTCATCAAGCTGCCCAGTGTCCTGAACCACTGGTTTTTCCTCATGCGGAACCAGTTCCTTGTGCTCACTGTCGATCATCTCAGACATTTATGCCTCTTGCTTTGGGAGAGTTGGACGAATGGTATCTGGCAGAAGCATTTCAGCCAGACCAAGAGAACCTGTTTTAGCGAGTTGGTTTGCGAGCTGCTCCGCCATCAAGCCTTTCCACATGGTGCCTGCTGTCCCGCCGCCATAGACATTTTCAGTCTCTTTTGGCAGCATGGATTTTACGAAGGTCTGCAAGACAGCACTTTCCAGCTTCTCACCGAGATCAGACGTCTCAAGCTTCTTGGAATAGCGGTTGGCCATTGATTTTAAGCTCTCAACGCCCTCTTGCCCTCTTGCCTGAGCCGTGCCGGATGCATTGTCAGCTTCCGCCATAAATCTGGAGAAGCTGCTTGAGGCCCATGATGGCTCAGAGACGGGCAAATCCTTTGAAACGACGGCGGGAGCCTTAAGAGAGCGCGTGGCAGCTCTGACCTCAAAAGGGTCGGCTTGATTTATTACGTCCAGAACAAGATCGCTGACAGGCTGAATGGCCATGAGCACTCCCACTAGTCAAAAGAAGGGCATATATAATTGGAAAGACCCTAATTTCTCAGACTTATCTGGGCCTGACCTTCTTAGGCGCTGCCTGTAGCTCGGCGATTTCCTGAAGCTGCTTTTTCTCTTCGGTCCGGTGATAAGACACCAGAGCTTTGCCATGATGTTTTTCGGTCATGGAGGTCTGCCTCTTCTGATCAAGCAACTTTCCGAGCAACTCGCCCTTGTGCTTTTCCTTCAGAGACTTATTTCTGTTGTTGGTCTCCAGACGCCTGGAGATCGCCCGGTTCATCACTTCACGCAACTCCCCTTCATGACGTCCCCAGTGGCTGACCAACTCCTCGCTCTCTTCGACGCATCGTTGAATTTCGCTATCAAGAACCGCGATGTCGTACTTGATCATCTGCTCTTTTTGTTCCTGAACCTTCAAAATGCGCCGGAGGCGTGTGATGCGTGCTTTATCCATGGCTTTACTGCAATACCAACCAATCGCCGAGCCCAGCATAGAACAGGCGCAACAGCTCAGTTATGATCTGCCAGAGGATGAAAAGCCCTCCCATCATAACAACAGGCAGTGCTACAAAGTAGACTGGCATCTGAGGCATGAGTCTGTTTGTGAGGCCGAGGGTCAGGTTCACAACAACACCGTAGATCAAAAACGGACTTGTGATACGCAACGCCAGCAACAGGCCCTGCATCAGCTTGGTTGAGAACTGATCTACCGCTGCTGCGGGAACAAACTCTCCCCCCACCGGAATTGTCCGATAGCTCTCGGCAAGTCCAACAAAGACATCAGCGTGCGCTCCAGTGATAAACAACATGGCAGTTGCGGTAAGCGTAACCAGAGATGCCAATGGTGGTAGCTGCTGAAATTCTTCGACAATAGTGACAGGCTGGTTGAAGCTGGAGGCATTCGCCGCTGCACCAACCATCATCTGAAGCATGCCAAAGAAGGCTCGCCCAAATGCTGCGATCAACAGACCGATCAACAGCTCAACAAAAATGATGCGTAGCAGCTCATCTAGAGGCGCAGCAGAGATAATTGGCTCAACCACCTCCAATATGAGAGGAGAGATCGCCAGGGTTGCAGATATTGCTATAAACAAACGAACACGGATCATCACACGTGGCGACGAAAAACCCGGCATGGCCATGAGGCATGCTCCGACGCGGCAAAAGACCACGAAGACACTTAGGATTGCCTCAGGAGCATTTTCCAAGGTCACGAAATTGATCCCAATGCCTCAATATCAACGCCGCGCGCCACTTCCATATGAGAGAGGATTGGCAGTGCCGGGAACATACGCTCAGTGATCATGCGCACGTACTGGCGTGCTTCCGGAGCAACGACGACAGCAAATCGCTGACCTGCCGAGATATGCTCGCGAATAACCTCCGCGCTGTCTTTCGCGAATTCTTCGACCTGAGAAGGCTCCATATCGAACTCGATGACTTCACCATTTGCGTCGCGGCGAAGCGCTTGATGGAATGCAAGGTCCCAGCGATTACCAAGACGGAGAACTTTAAGACTTCCATCTCCGGCAATATCACCACAAATTTGTGTCGCCATGCGAATGCGCACATGATCTGCAATTTGCTCAGGTCTGCGTGCATGAGGTGCTATTTCCGCGATCGCTTCCATAATCAATGACAAGTTACGGATAGAGATACGCTCTGCAAGCAGCAGCTTAAGCACGGCCTGCAAGCCTGAGTAAGAGATATGCTGCGGACAGATATCGTCGATCAAACGCGTGTAAGCTGGATCCAGGCGGTCTAAGAGCTTGCGCATGTCCTTATAGGAGAGAAGCTGCGACAGGTTGTTTCTAATCACTTCAGACAGATGTGTCAGCACAACTGAAAGGTTATCGACAGTCGTATAACCTTGTCGTTTCACTTCATGCTCAAAAGCGGTTGGGATCCACATGGCCTGCATACCAAACGCAGGTTCACGTGTTTCAGTACCCGGGAGAGCTGGCAGCTCACGATTGCCGCCAATCACCATCAGTTCACCAACTTTGATGTTCTCAGAGGCAACAATGGTACCGTGGATACGGAACTCGTAACTTTTGGGTTCCAGATTGAGGTTATCTGTGACCTTGATCTCCGGCACAACAAACCCGTACTGCTCAGCAAATTTCTTACGCATTTTATTGATGCGGTTTCCGATTTCTGGCTTTGCGGCCAAAAGGCGGGCAGTGAGCTGCTTGCCAAGACGCATCTCAATTTCAGATAGTTCAAGACTGTCCTTCACGGACTCTTTCTTGACTTCCTTCTGCATCTCAACCTTTTGCAGCTCTGCTTTCGCGAGCTCCGCCTTGGCTTCCGCTGCCTTTTTGGGAATAACGTAGGCAGAAAACCCAAGCACACCGCTCAAGAAAACAAACGGCAGGAATGGAAGCCCCGGAAGCAGCGACAGTAATAAAAGGAGGAGTGACGCGACAGCGAGCGCGCGCGGATATCCAGCCAACTGCCCCATAACAGCTTGCTCGGCTGACCCTCTGGTGCCACCCTTCGAGACAAGAAGACCTGCTGCAAGAGAAACGATCAGCGCCGGAATCTGTGAAACGAGACCATCACCAACAGACAGTTTAGTGAAAACGTCGGCAGCTTCAGCTAAGTCCATGTTGTAGCGTGTAACGCCAATAACGATGCCACCCAAAATATTCACAACGGTGATGATCAATCCAGCGACGGCATCACCGCGCACGAACTTCGAGGCGCCGTCCATGGCACCAAAGAAGGAGCTTTCCTCTTCCAGCTCTGCACGTCTGTGCTGCGCTTCCTTGTCATCAATCATACCAGCAGACAGATCAGCATCAATCGCCATCTGCTTGCCGGGAATTCCATCGAGGGTAAAACGTGCACCAACTTCTGCGATACGACTTGCACCTTTGGTGATCACCAAAAAGTTCACCGTTACAAGGATCGCAAAAACGATAAGACCGATGACAAAGTCACCGCTCATGACAAACTGAGAAAAGCCGTTGATCACATACCCAGCGGCGAGCGGTCCTTCATGGCCGTTTGCCAGAATAACGCGCGTTGTCGCAATGTTCAGCGCAAGCCGAAGCATGGTCGCGATCAACAAAATGGTTGGGAATGAAGAGAACTCTAAGGGACGCTGGATCCAAAGCGAAACCATCAAGATCAAAACCGATAATGCAACTGATATTGCAAGACCGAAATCGATCATAAACGTTGGCATGGGAAGAAATAGCACAGACAGAATGAAGATAATTCCGACTGCAAATCCAATATCACGCTTGCTGTTTGGAGCAGCAATTCCCGTCACTGTCTGAGACATTCGCACCCTTCAATTCGGTATAAGCATACTGCGCTACTTAGGCCGAAACATTGGAGAAGGAAGCTTGTGTGAGGGTGGTCTGGAGGGAAATCAGTGTGAGCTATCCCCTCCTTGCTTATTGCGGCAAACCTGAAAAAGCAGGTTTAAAACCCGTATTCGATCCGTCCGTAGACCATCTCGGTCAACGAGAATATCTGGGAGCCGATATACGGGCCAGTCATGGCAATCAAAATAAAGATCACAACAATCTTCGGAATGAACGTAAGTGTCATTTCCTGAATTTGTGTGAGCGCTTGAAACAGAGCGATAATCAAACCAACAAACATGGCCCCACCAACGGCGGGACCAGTTGCTGTAATCACAGTCCAAATTGCGGTACGCACAATATCGAGTGCATCTGCCTCATTCATTGCTTTATGATCTCACTTCACCATTAAGATGTAGCATCAGACTCGTCAGGAGTGTCGGTATCAGCAGGCGTGTCAGTGTCAGTCGTCGCAGCAGGTGCAGGACGAGAAATCTGGATACCAGGCACCAGAGCTACTTTTGTCCCATCTTCCAGAGTTGCAATCGAGCCATCTGTGAGGATCTGAACGGACTTGATTTTACCAGTCATGGTTTCTGTACCATCCGCATTCGGCACCTCAACCGTCGCACCGATCAGATTGTTGGCCTGATTGATGGAATTCTGCTGAAGCATAGATGTCAGATGGGTGTTCGTTTTTGTAGACTGCTCCACAGCCGAGAACTGCGCCAACTGCCCCATATACTCAGCAGTATCCAGCGGATCTGTTGGATCCTGACTCTTGAGAGACTCCATGAACAGCATTAGAAACGCATTGTAATCTAAGTAAGCTTGCTCACTGCCCTGCGGCTTGAAGACAGGTTCATTGTTTTGAGTAGTATTTGCGGAAGATACTGGATCAACACTCATGTTTTTGTCCTTTAATTCTCGCCAACTGCACGCGCAAACGGCATAACAACTGTTTCGGGCTGATCATCCTCTTGCTTTTCGGACCAGATCGCCATCTCGATCTCAAAAAGCTTCTTCAGCGTGCGAAGTGCATCAAAATAGCGTTTCTTTTTGATCTGAGCTTCAACAGTCGCAAGCCCCTCAAGAAGTTCAGTATTTTCAATTGCCATATGGATAGATGCAAGCATTAAGAGAGCTCGCTGAAGACTATCCATTTCCGTCTTAGGATCAATCAGCGCAGTCTGAATATAGAAATACAACTGACGCAGAGGAGTCGTCGTATCTTCTGGCTGCATAACATAAGCTTCGAGAAGAAAACTCGCGTCATTCAAAAGCTTCACCGAAGTCTTCTGTTCAAATGACAGAACAGCACCATTGATGAAGACCTTCTCACCCGCTTTTAAGTGCAAACGCATTGGATATTCCCTCGCTCAACTCAAGCCGTCACGAACAAGCTCGTTGATTTCAATAAGACTATGAAAATCATCGGAGTTTCCCGACCTGATCAAGTCGGCCTGCTTCACGCACCAAATTCCGATTGAAATTAGATCGGCCCTTAACTCGGCAGGAAGCGCGTTTTCAGGATTACCCAGATCGTCGATTAGAATACTCCACAGTCGATGGACTGAAGTTAATGCTTGTGCTGCCTCATTAGAGCTACTTCCAGCATCTTTAGCTGCTTGCAGTTGTGCAACCACCAGTGAAAACAGTTCACGCTCCTGCCCTCTTCTGTCTTCAGAGGAGTCTTCAAGCGTTTCAGCATAAGACATTTGATACATTTAGCACTCCCAGCGTGTTCTAAAAATTTCTCTAAACACCTACAAATACTTCAATATATTCAGGTCTTTGATTTTAGCAGTGATAGCGTAAGTTGCCTCGAGTTGTGTCTGTGCGAGGCTCAGTTCAACAGCTGCCCGGTTTTCATCAACATTTTCCAAGTCGTTGATGCGCACATTCAAAACGTCTCTCTTAGCAATGACGTCAGAATTCGTCCGCTCAACATTCGTTTTAATTGCACCGTTTTGCGCTTCTATAGCAATCGTCTTATCGACACCGCCGTTTAGGCTGTTAACCGCACGATCAGTAATAAACTTCTCAGCTTCAACATTGAGATCTAGTTTTCCGAACACCGCAACAATCGAAAGCCCCTCGGCTAATTCTCCAAAAGCCTTTTCATTTGCGGAACCTGATCCAGTTGTTGTGACGCCATTTTCAATCGTCGAAGTCATTTTTTCATCAGTTGCGGACGACCAGTGGGTTGTCCAGTCAGCACCGAATATGTCTTTAAAAGCTGGACTTTCCAGGAAAGTTTCCCAATCCTTGCCCAATGGATCACCTGAGGCGGGAATAGAAGCAGTCGCAGGATCATCAATTCCATAACCGAAATAGTCGTCAAACACCTTTTCGATCTGCTCTTCAGGCCCTAATGGGACAGGAGCACCTGGTGACTTAAACTGAAAATCAGTAGCCGGAGCAGTCCCGGTGTTAATTCCACCGAAAACAAAAACCCCACTCACATTCGTATTGAGAGAGTTGGTCAGTTTATCTAATTCAGTATAAGCGAGATTGGAGGCAGTTTTTAAGTTGTTCGAGTTGCTTTTCAGCGCAATAAGATCTGATCTGAACGTTGAAGCACTGTTGTGCATATTATCCAACGCGGTATCCATTACGTCCAGTCGCGTGACCAGCTGCCGATTTGTATCCAACTGGCTTTCCAGCTGATAAAACTCAGAGCGAAAAGAAGCAGCAGCTCCTGTCTGCGCACCTAATGTCAGGCCCATATCAGCGTGTTTTTTGGACGCGTTTTCGATAACAGCTTTATCTAACCGCGCTCGTTGATCGATAAGATAGTCAGACAGACGAAGTGAACTTGATAATGTAGAAACTGAATAAACCATACTTATCTTACTGCCCCCAGCAGCTCCTGGAACATTCTATCAACCGCAGTCATCAACCGCGCCGAAGCGGAATAAGCCGTCTCGATCGTCAAAAGGCGCTGCATTTCCGTATCGATGTTAACGCCTGTTTTATTGGACAACATTTGTGCGTTCGAATTGAAAGCAGACGCGTCAAGAGTGGAACTCTCCGTTGCCATTTTTCGTTCAGCACTAAACCAACTTACGGTGTTGGCCGCAAAATCTTTGAGTGTCGAAGTTGGATTAACACCTGATACTGGATCAAAGGTACGTTCCTGATTAAACGCTGTTTCGTAACTCTTCAGGAGGTCAGAATACCCAGCATTATCATCAGTATTATGTTTGTAAGTCGCACCGTTAATTCCGCCATCTCGCAGGAGCTTTACATCTCCGCCTTTCGCTGGGTCGACGGCACTGTTCACCTCTAATCGGCTAACAAGGTCACCTGCACCTACAACAAATGTAAACAGACCATCACCAACCCCTGCAGCAGCTGGCTCGTGTTCCTGGAAGATATCAACGAGTGCTTTTGCAGTTTCATCGAGCTGCGTTTGCATTGTTACAAGCGCATCATCGCGAACTTTCGCATACCCGGCTATTGCTCCGCCACTAACAGGTGCTGTTGCACCTGGGCCTGCGACGGCAATACCATCTACAAGCACATTCTTACCGACCTCTCCCGAACCTAACGAAAGAGAAGTATCAAATGAGACTTCGCGAGGACTTTTCTCAAACAGAGTGATGCCGCTGTCAGTATAGACAGCCACACCATTGTTGTCTTGATCGAGAACTTCGATACCAATCTCTTCAGAAAGCACCTTCAGCATTTCATCGCGCTGATCCATAAGCGCATTCACGTCTTTACCAGCAGCAGATCCCGATACGATCTTATTATTCACCCCTTCGAGATCGGAAAGGATGTTATTAATATTATCGACTGCGCGCCCCATTGCCGCATCGGCTTCAAGACGTGTGCTTTTCAGACTCTCAGCTGACTGCTTAATATCATTGACTACAGCATTTGCAGAATTGATTGCAGACTGACCGAGGACCTGATTTGATGGATCGTTGCCGTACGCAACCAATGCCTCATTCAATGACCCTATGCTCGAAGCCACACTCATACCAAATGGCACTTGTCCAGAAGGATTGAGCTGATCAAGCATATTTGCATATGAGCCAGAAGCGATTGCGGCACTCCCGCTTTTCAACGTCGCCTTAAACGCCGCCTGATTCACCATGCGAGAAGCATGGGAAACGTAAACAACCGAACCTGTGTCGGTTACAATATTCTGAACTACCGCTTCTTGTCGCGCATAGCTTGGATTATTGACATTAGCGACATTGCGGGACGCAATTGCCATCTCAGCTGAGCGAGCTGCGATGGACGATTGCGCCGTAAGCATTGCAGAAGTAAGAGACATATCGGAGCCCCTAGCGCAGGTTGTTCAGTTCTTGCAGTAACTCAGAGCTCGCGTTGAACACTTTTGTGTTCGCGCTGTATGTGCGCTGAGCCTGAACCATCTCAGTCAACTCGGCTGCAAGATCTACGTTAGACCCTTCAACAGCGCCGGAAAACAAAGAACCGAAACCATTGTCACCAGGGAACCCAATAGCAGGATCACCAGATGCATCGGTAGCAGCATAGACGTTACCGCTTTTTGCTTGAAGCCCATCAGGGTTCGAAAAATTAACAATCTGGATTTGGTCAAGGAGTTTTTCTGCACTACTACCGTAAACGCCGAATACACGTCCATCGGATTCAATGCGAATGGTTTGAATAGTTGATGGCTTATATCCGTCAACATCAATTTTATTTGGGCTAGACTTATCGCCAGCGGTCACTGTCTTACTCAAATCAAGTGTAACCACTTCACCGTTCGGCACTTTGAAGACGAAATCCGTTGGCGAGCCCGCAGCTAGATTCCCGTCACCGTCAAACTGCAAAATCACTTCACCAGGAGCTGCTGGTGTCGGAGGAGCAGTCGGATTTATCTTGTTACCGTCTTTATCCGTAGCTTCTACCAGCCACGTTGAGCTAGTAACATCACCAGTCACAGGATCGGTCGCTTGGTCCCGCTTTGTATAAACGACATTAATCTTAACCGCATTACCGTTCTGATCAAACGTCGTAATAGATGTCCGATAGTCACCATCAGGAACACCGGTAGTTGGGATCGCCGCTGGCTCTGGTGTGCTGGATGCCAAATTGACACCTAACTCACCTTGAGTACTCGCTTGCCAAACTGGCGTACTAAGATCAACAGTAACGGGCGCACCGCCCGCTGAGAGCAGCTTATAGCCACCTGAGTTCACCATTTGACCGTTCTTATCAAGAACGAAGTCGCCAGCGCGGGTGTAATATGTACCACCCTGCGAATCTTCTACTTGAAAGAAACCGTTGCCGTTGATCGCGAGATCGGTACCACGGGAGGTGAAGTTGAAGGCGCCTTGTTGGCGGACGGATTGAACAACGGTTGTGTTCACGATGCCGGATTCGTGACCTGAGCCGCCGCCAGAACCGACCAAAGACGAGAATGCGGTTTTGTAGCGTTTGTAGCCTACGGTGTTCGCGTTCGAGATATTGTCTGCGACAGTTGAGAGTTTGTTCGACTGCGCGTTCATACCTGACACGCTGGTATTCATAATTCCGTAGAGGCCCATGGTGTGCTCCTGGCTACATCAATTGCAAAATTAACTCATGGCAGTAAAGCTTGTTAATCTTGTCTGAGCCTGACCCGAAACCTGTTGAATTATTTACAAAATTTTAATGAGTTCGGCGTCCATCGGCCATAACCGGAAGCGACGATATTTTTGATCACACGGCAAACATAACGCTTTTGTGCAGGGTTGTTGTTTGGCCCGGCATGGTACCTGGCGACTGCCATGGTCCAGCTTTTCTCACGCTGCTTCAACTCAGAGAGGAATCTTGCTGCATAAGCAACATTTTGCGAGGGATCGAGCATTGCCCGGAGATCAGAGAACTTATTGAGATGGTAGTAGATGTTGATCTGCATACAGCCAACATCAATCAGCTTTACACCCCGATTTCGCGATCTCTTAATTGCGGCTAGAGCTTCTGTTGCGCTGTCAGCGAAGTAAGCTTTGCCTGCAATATTGAGAGCGTAGGGGTGTAGAGAGTTCTTGCGGCCTGTTTCTGTCAGACCAACCGCATAAAGGATGCCGAGCGGCACGTTGTATTGCTGTGCTGCTTCCTGCATCTGACGCTCACACAGGCGTATGGCTTTTTTCTTTCCAGCCGCCTGCGCAGAGAATGCTATCAAACTACAAATAGATGCCGCTGCGAATATCTTGAGCGTCCGCTTCATTCTGCCCTACCCCGGCATGATCCGCATGTGGTTGGTCTTCCCAGCTTTGCTGAGTATCACTTCCGTTGCCATCTCCCTCAGAGTTCTCTCCCCGACCGAACCGCTCCTGATTTTGCCCAGGTTGGCGCATTTGGTCAGATACTTCTTCTTTGAAGTTGACGGTGATATTTTGTGTCTCCGTGCGATAACCAGCATCTTGCAGAACACGTACTAATGCCTGTCGATCACCCTTCAGCATATCCGCTGCTTCCCGAGTGTTCGTGACAAGTGAAATTTCCAACTCACCACCGCGCATTTGAATATTTGCGCGAACAGCACCAAGATTGTCCGGGCGCAGCTGGATCTCGAGCGATTTAACGGGCTTTGCCGCTTTTGCATCAGCAGCTTGAGCTGCCAACTCCTGAGCTGTATTTGCTGCAGATGCCGCCTGAGAGAGTTGCTTGGACAAAGCACTGGCGACCTGTTGCGCAGGACGTCCCAACTCAGCAGGTGGAAGGTGCGTCTCAAGACTCACCACTTTAACTTCACCACCCACTGCAGGCTTACCGGCAGTTTGGCTTGCAGAGGCATCTGGTTGCGATTTGCCTTGCTTTAGCAGGAAATCAGCCGATAGCTGCTTAGCTCCGGGTGCGTTTCCTTCTGTCTGAGGCAAATTGATTGCACCACTGCCCTCGAGCTTTGGACCAGCATTAGCAGACTTAAGGCTGCCTACTTTTGAGGCACCCTGCCCCTGAGCAGTTCCGCTCGTTTTCGCGGTACCCGATTTTGCATCGGCTTCGCCATTCAAGGCCTTCAACTCTTTTGAGCTTAACGCATTCAAGACCTGCGCCATCGTCCCATCTCGACTGGTGACGGTAGAGCCGGTCATATTAGCCAGACCGGTCATTGAACTCATCTGCAATCCAGCTTTTTGCTCAGCTGTCATTGCTGCATTGACGACAAGTTGCTTAGCCAACAACTCATCTGTAAGCAATTCTGCAGCGCTTGAAACCTTTTGAGCGGCTGCGGCCTCACCTTTCGCAACAGCATCATCAGCTCCGGCGGAATCAGACGATCCTGCACCAGCCTTTTTCAAAAGGTTTTTGAGAGATTCTGAAGCTTCAGACTCGCCATTATCAGACTTGGTCTCTGTTGATGCAGATTCTGTTTCTTTTTTCTCGTTAGAAGCATCTTTGCGATCCGGGATCTTTTTGTCATCCCGAACTTTATCGATGACCTTATCAAACCCGTTCGCGCGATCGTCTTTTTCGGAACGAGCGGTATCTTTACGAGTATCTACAGTGTCTTTAACAGGAGCACTACGATCTACATTCGGAAGAGTTGCATTCATCAAAACTCGGCCTCTTTCAGTGCTTCATCGGCATCGTTTAGTGCGCTTTTAAATGGGACTAACGCTTCTGTGTCGTAAAGCTTCTCTTCCAGTCCAACATGTGGAACGTAAGGGACATACTCGGAGGCAGCAGGCGTTTCAGGTTGTGGCCACTCCCGAATAGTATTTGCCATAGCGATTGCAGCAGCCTGGATCAATTGGTTACCCGCACTTAAATCTGCAGCCTTTACCTCAACCAAACCGGAGATTGCCTGTTCCCATTCTTCACCAGAAGCTTTGGAAGCAGAAAGATAAAGCTTGGCTTCGCTCACACGCTCTGCATCATCTGAATTCAGCTCAAGAAATGCGGCGCTACCTTTAACTGCAAAAGCGGTATTCCCACTGATCAAAGCAGCTTTGGCGAGGCGAAGGAGAAGGATGCTTTGAGATTCCTCGTCAAACTCCGATACCAGTTGGAACACGCGGTCCCACTCATCTTCTTGCTTCAGGTAATCAGACCCGCTGATCACATCAGCGACCGTGTCCCGAAATTCAGAAGCGAATACTGAGGAGCTATATTGGAACAGATACCGACGAGACAGTCTCTCGAACTTTTCTGTATCACCCAGCTCTGCAACCATTGGCGCTTGCCTGCGCAATGCGCTCTCTTCCACAAGCGTCCCAGGCATCATCAAGCGCGCAAGATCAAAGTAACGTTGTGCGCCTGCCGGGTCATTATTGGAAATCAAGATCGCCTGCGCCAGAGCCACCTGACCTGCAACAGCTACCGGAAGCGTTATTGGATCGACCTTTAACAACAAGTTCAACGCCATTTGGCGATTGCCTTGCGAATAGGCCATGGCGCCGGCAAACAGGTTTGGATCACCTGTGAACTTTACACCCTGAACCGCAAGCTCCTGAAAAACCGATCCAGATCCGCCACTGAGCATAAATGAAACAGCAGCACGCGAGTTTTTCTCCAACTTCCAAATCTCAGGATCCAGCCGAAGGAACCGACGACCAATCACAATGAGAGAAGGTTGCAGCAAGTTGTAAGCTTCCAGATTCCCCTTAATGATCTCATCTTGAAGAATCTGCAGCTCCAGAACCATAAGATCAGGATCCGCTGTCGACACCATCTGGGCTGATGCTGGCTGAAGGTTCATCGCAACAGGACTTGCGGCTAAAATCAGCGCAGTGGTCAGTAGTCCAGATCTCAGGAGCGAAGTTCCAGCTTTTCTTGCAGCGCTAACCAGCATCAAGCCTTCCCTTTCATCAGCATAATTTCAATGCGGCGGTTCTGAGGAGCGTATGGCTCTTCGACATCCTTCAGACGGCGGTCTGCGTAGCCTTCAATGCCTACGATACGGTTTTCATCCAAGCCACCCCGAGTGAGCATGAAATAAGCCATGTGGGCACGAGCCGTTGACAGGCGCCAGTTGTCATTGCGCTTGGATTTGAATGGCCGCGCATCTGTATGGCCGCGAATGACGATCTCACCGTTCTCTTCTTCAAGAACCTTCGCAATCTGCTCCATCGCCTTAACAACATCCGGATGAGGCTCAGAGGACCCGACAGCGAACATTCCAAAGTCGTCATTGTCCATAATGCGGATCAGAACGCCATCTTGAGAATGTGTGAATTCAATGCTCGCTCCGGTTTTCATTCCTTCAAGTGCTTCACCAACGGAGTTCGCCAGAGAGACGAGCTGTTTATTGCCTTCGTCGTCCTCATCATCACCAGATTCGGACTTCTGAGATGGCTCTATAGGCTTTGCGGCAGGCATTACTGCAACAGCTTCAAGCTTGGCATCAGCCGGTTCAACTGACTCTGTAACAAGATCAGGCTGCTTTATATCAACCTTCATGCTGGCGTTTTTCTGAATTTCCTCAGCGTCCTCGATCAGTGTCGGAACTTCCTGTTCTGCATCGTCAGCGGCAGCTGTTCCTGCTTTCACTTCAGCGAAAACAAGGCGCGTCATCACAGCATCTTCGCCATCTGCGTCTGCCTGACTCTGAGCAAGCTGCTTCAGAATTTCTCCCTCGGCAAAACTCTCACCTTTACCGTCTGGAGCATCACCGATTACTATCACAGAGTTCTCAGCGGACGCCTCACCCGAAACAGCCGGAAGGTTCTTACCTCCACGCGCCAGTTCGGAGGCTTCTTCCAAGACTTTGATTTGCTCTGCGGTCAACTCATTCGCCGGAATACCTTCTTCTTTTTCATGAAGGATCGGAATTTGAGCGAGCAAAGGAGCATTTCCTGGCAGTTCATCTTCTTGCCAACCAGAGGGATCGAACGGATCGCGGAAACTGGTTCCGTCAGCCAAACCTTGTCCATCAGGATCACGGTTAGGAAGTGCAAAGAGAACTGGGGTCTTCGCCATCTTGAGCGACCCTAAACCACCCGTACCAGGCGAGCCGTCTGTCTCAACAGTCGATTCTGCTTCTGCAGCGAGCGCGGCAAGGATAGCATAAGGGTTATCAAAAAGCTGCGCTTCGCTGTACCGGGCATCACGCTCATAATCACGACTAACGGCATTAATTGGCTTAACACCACCATCTTCAGCGTTTGCTCCAGCTAGCTTAGAATTCTCACCCGTCTCCCGATCAGAGACCGGTTCAGGTTTCTCTGCACCACCACCTGACGTTGGACCCTTTTTCTCCGTACCGCCAGCACCTATAGGCTTGCCATCATCGACACCTTCATCACTATCAGTGATCGACGGTGTCTCTTCAGGGTCTCGAATACCTTTTGGGCTTGCAGTAGAATCTACTAGTTTGATCGGATTGAAGTAGCTTGCAATACCGCGCTGAGAAGCCTCATCAGATGCATTGACCAACCACATGAGAAGGAAGAATGCCATCATCGCCGTTGCAAAATCTGCATAGGCAATCTTCCAAACACCTGACTTATGTATGGTGATCATGTCGCTGTTACGCCTGCGAACGATAATCAGTTCTTGTGGTTCCAACGCCATGGCTACTACTCTCCCAGCGTACTGCGAAGCTCCTCGCACCATTCCGTTAGGCCGGTGGAAAGTGCCATGTCAGACACCTTCACCACGAGATCAGTGCTGGAGTTTTCAGAAAATTTTATTGTGTTTGAAAGTTCGCCAGTTTTTTTGCCGAACAAATCAAATAAATGTTCGGGCCCAGTTATCTCAAGCACGACTTCAGGCGTTTCAGAGAGTTGTCGACGTACGACCTGCACCAATGAGGTTACGGCACGATCCCTCGCACTCTCTTCGATAAACGGAACCAGAATCTCAGAGACCGCCTTAGACAGTCTGTCTTCAATTTCCACGAGAGAATGCTGAAAAGCTTCTTTTAACTTCTCACCCTCCCCCTCTTTGAATGCTTTTTCTCGCTCAGCCAGCTCAACTTCTAATTCTTCACGCATCTTCTTGACGCGCTCATCTGCACCCGACTTGGCAGCCTCTTCCCCTTCTGAGAACCCATTTTCATAAGCCTCGAAGACGCGGTTAACCCAGTCGCCACCTTCGCCATACCCCTTCGGAAGCATGGAAATCACTTCCTGCATATCCTGAAGGTCTTTGGTGGTAACTCCTGTATCTGTCGTAAAGTCTGCTAGATAGTCGTTGATGCCGCGCGTCATCCAGCACGCTCCTGATCATACATCCACTGCTTCAAGATGATTGCCGCCTGCATGTCATCCATTTCAACGGCACGCTCAAGCTTACGCAGATTATCACGATTCACAACGGTCGCATCAACGCCTTCACCAGACATCCCGTCCCCGTTTGTGTAATCTGGCAACTGGCCATCTTCGCCTTCAATTTCACCATCCCGAACAGCGTTGGAGTTAGCACCAACGGGCAAACCTTCTTCAACTTCTTCAGGCTTCGGAATAAGGAAGGCAACGGCTGGACGCAGACCGAACCAGATAATCATCAGCGTAACAATAAGGATTGCACCAGCGTTAACCACTGACCCCATATTACGTATCAATACGTCCTGCCAGGTCCGCTCTGGAATAGCAGCAAGCTGTTCACCAGCGAGAACAAAGTTCACGGCGGAAACAGAAACCTTATCGCCGCGCGCAACATCAACACCGGCTGCCGTTGCGATAATTTCTTCGATCTGCTCGACCTTCTCGGTCAGATCTGCTTCGGCACCATCAACAACAGCATCGCCTTTTTGCCCTTCGACACGACGTGCTAATTCTTCAACAAGACGATCACGATTAACCAGCACAGCAATACTCATGCGATCAATACGATAATCATCAAAGATGGTTTCGACTGTGCGTGATGAAATTTCGTAGTTCGTGAGCTCCTCACGACGTTCATTCTCTTCAGAGGAGCGCTCACCGGATTGCGACGACACAGCTTCTTCAGGAAGGTTCTGCTCTACAGTGGTCGGATTTTCAAGACTTGCGTTTTGAGCGCTCGCATTTTCACGCACAACACGGAAAGATCGCTCAACACGTGTCTCAGGATCATATGAGGTTTCAGAGACACGTTGATTGTCTGTATTCACAGAGGCAGAAACACTGACTTCAAAGTTATTTACACCGAGATAAGGCGCCAAAGCCTGGCGGATCGCATTTTCCTTGCGTGAGGCCAAGTCAGCCTCCAACATCGCCTTACGACCAGTAGACGCACTCTGCGCATCTTCACCTGCTGCAAGAAGCTGACCCTCAGTATCAAGAACCGTTACCGCTTCAGCAGTAAGACCTGGAACGGCAGCGGCAACAAGATAACGAATAGATTGCGCAACTGAATTCGTCTGAACACCCTCGGTGCGAATAAGAACAGATGCTGTTGGCTTTTGATTTTCACGTCGGAAGGTTGCTTTTTCCGGAAGAACCAAATGTACACGAGCAGCTTTAACGCCTTGCATACTTTGGATTGAGCGAGCAACTTCACCTTCAAGCGCACGGACTTTGGTCACGCTCTGCATGAAGGACGTCAGCCCCAGGGAACCCATCTCATCAAAGAGCTCGTAACCTGCACCTGATCCGCGCGGCAGACCCTTTTCCGCCAGCAGCATACGAGCACGAGCCGTTGCGCCGACGCTGACTGAAATCGACGTACCATCTGCGTTCACATCAAACGGAACACCGCTGGCCTGCAACGCCATGCCGATCTGAGTGACATCGTCCCTCTCCAGATTAGCGTAGAGAATTTCCTGCTCCGGACGGGACAAGAGATATGCTGCTGCGCCAATCGCAACAAACGTAAATAACCCAATAAAAGCGAGCACCATCAGGCGCTTTGCACCTAACTCGGCCAGATTACCATAGATTTTTTCGGCGTTTTCACGAGCTGCCATTGCGACCTCTGCAGGTGTATCAATGGCGCTACCTTCGCTTTTCAACCTTGCGCGAACGTGATCAGGATTTACATTGGGCGAAAATCCACGGTTTCTCCGAGGCAATACAAGCTATTTCGGAGAAAACTAAGAGTATCAGGTATATACATCCGTGTGCGTAATACGCTGGATGCTCGGCAAGCCATGCACAGACAGACCACAGCCCTGCCCCTTTAAGCGCTTACTCACACGATCAGCCGTCGCATTGATTGCTACAATCGTATTTGCACCGCACTCGATTTGACGAAGCTGCCCTTCCTGCTCAAAAAGCACATCCCGCGCCAGCGCAACAACAGAACTCCAGAAACGCTCATTGCCCCGCAATGCAAACGTTAGGCCTTCGAGCTTCTGCTCAGATGTGAGCACAGAAAGGTCGACTTGACCTACTTCCTGATCTCCCAGTCTGGAGATATTTAACTGACTACTTAACATCAAGCACCGCACAACTCAAAACAACCAACACGAGACAAAGCTTAAGAAAGCTTATCTCAAATACTGGTATATTTTATCGAACTTGCGTTAACCTGACTTATTATAATTTTATCTAAATTTTTATCATAATTACAAGTAAAGGCCCCGGCGATTAACCGGGGCCTTAAAGCTTCTAAGGTTCTCAGAGTTGTCCGACTTAACGGAACAGGCTGAGGATGTTCTGGGAACCAGAGTTGGCGATAGACAGAGCCTGAATACCGAGCTGTTGCTGGGTCTGAAGAGCCTGCAGACGAGTGGATTCTGCATTCATGTCCGCATCAACGAGCTGACCGATACCGCGATCAATCGCATCAGACAGGTTGCTTGCAAATTCTTTCTGCATGTCAACACGTGACTTGGCAGAACCGAGCTCAGTTGCCGCATCAGTGATCGCAGACAGCTGACCGTCAACAACGTCGATGTAAGCAGCAAGGATACCATTATCTACTGCATTGTTACCAAGCGTAGAGATATCGAGGTCCAGGAAGGACTCAGAACCACCAGTTAGAGCCGTAAGTCGAGTATTTACTGCACCAGCAACGGTTTTAGCAGCAGCGGCATCAAAGCCACCTTGAGTACCTGCACCCGTACCCTCAGGAAGACCTTCAAAAGTCTTTTCAATTGCCGCTTCAATTGCCTTTCGCGTGATACCGTCCACTGGAGCAGGGGCAGGCCCTACCGCCGGTGTCAGCTTTACTGACAGAGAATCGATATCACCAGTAGTAATAGTAATATCAGTGGCACTTGTTGGATCCACGCCCCCGCCCATCAGGTCCGAAGTAAGAATACCAGTGTTTGTACCGGTAGAACGAGTATCAACAAGAACGGTCGTACGAGTGTCGACAACGATGTTCTCGATCTGCGTGTTACCAGCTGCATCACGTGTAAAGGAACCGGCAATCTCTTTGTTCAGAGCATCAGCGCCCATGTCCTGCTGCAGCCAGTTTTCACCGGAGAATGTTGCAGAAGATGCAATGGTTTCAAGCTGCTTTTGAAGTTGCTCAATATCCGCCTGGATTTTTTCACGATCAACAGTACCGTTGGTGGCCGCTGTCAGTTTGTCTTTGATCTGGCTAACGATCTCAACGGTCTGATCCATAGCAGTGAACGCTACATCAACAGTCGCAGCACCAAGACCCAAGGAATCTTTTACAGCTGAGAGTGCTGAGTTATCAGACTTCATGGTTGTTGCGATGGACCAGTAAGCCGCATTGTCAGAGGCATCAGCAACACGCATACCGGTAGAAATGCGGTTCTGAGTGGTTGCCATGCTGTCGTTGATACCACGAAGAGTGGTCAACGCTACCATTGCGGAGGAATTGGTTAAAAGAGAAGACATATTGTTTGTCCCTTAATAAGAAGAATTGGGACATTCCGGATTAAACTCCCGGAGTCACAGAATTGCATCATGCACTTTGAATATCAAAGCCTGTAACGGTTCGTAAGACTTACACGCGAAACTTACGTCAAACTGATTAAATGTAAGATTTTACGAAATACACGCAAAATTATATCGATTATTAGAACCCCAGCCTTGAGCGAGCACAAATCAACGCAGTTAAGAAAATTTAACTCGATCTGAAGATCGTATGCATAAACATGATATTTACATAAAACAAAAAAAGGCCCCGGTGATTAACCGGGGCCTTAAAGCTTCTAAGGTTCTCAGAGTTGCCCGACTTAACGGAACAGGCTGAGGATGTTCTGGGAACCAGAGTTAGCGATAGACAGAGCCTGAATACCGAGCTGCTGCTGGGTCTGAAGAGCCTGCAGACGAGTGGATTCAGCATTCATGTCCGCATCAACGAGCTGACCGATACCGCGATCAATCGCATCAGACAGGTTGCTCGCAAACTCTTTCTGCATGTCAACACGTGACTTAGCAGAACCGAGCTCAGTTGCCGCATCAGTGATCGCAGACAGCTGACCATCAACAACATCGATGTAAGCAGCAAGAATACCGTTATCTACTGCATTGTTACCGAGCGTAGAGATATCCAAGTCTAAGAAGGAAATTGGGGCAACGCCGGCACCAGCTGCTGCACCAGAAAGCGTCTCGAGCCTAGCAGTGACATTCGCCGCCAAAGTGTCTGTACCGGCGGGAGTAAGCGGGGCAGTCGCATCGAAGGTTGCTTTGTCTGCATCAGAAAGCCCATCATAGTACTTCAGGATTGCAGCTTCAGTAGCCTTACTAATGATACCATCATCACCACCTGCGGCAGTAACTTGCAGCGTATCAATATCTGTACCAGTACCATAAGCAACAGTTGCAACACCACCTGCCAAGTTTTCTGTCAGGATACCGGTGTTATCACCAGCAGTACTCGCACGCGTATCAACAAGAACAGTTGTACGAGTATCGACAACGATGTTCTCGATCTGCGTATTGCCGTTTGCATCACGCGTGAAAGAACCGGCGATCTCTTTGTTGAGAGCGTCGGCTGCCATATCCTGCTGCAGCCAGTTTTCACCGGAGAAAGTTGCAGAAGAAGCGATGGTTTCAAGCTGCTTTTGAAGCTGCTCAACGTCCGCCTGGATCTTTTCACGATCAACAGTACCGTTGGTCGCTGCTGTCAGCTTGTCTTTAATCTGGCTAACGATCTCAACGGTCTGATCCATGGCAGTGAACGCTACATCAACAGTCGCAGCACCAAGACCCAAGGAATCTTTTACAGCTGAGAGAGCTGAGTTGTCAGACTTCATGGTTGTTGCGATGGACCAGTAAGCCGCATTGTCAGAGGCATCAGCAACACGCATACCGGTAGAAATGCGGTTCTGAGTGGTTGCCATGCTGTCGTTGATACCACGAAGAGTGGTCAACGCTACCATTGCGGAGGAATTGGTTAAAAGAGAAGACATTTGTTTGTCCCTTAATAAGAAGAAATGGGACATTCCGGATCAAATTGCCGGAGTTACAGAGTTGCATCATGCACTTTGAAGGTCAAAGCCTGTAACAGAAGCTAACGATGACTCACTAGCCTTACGCCAAACTGACTCATTTGCCTGAGTAGAAAAAAGCCCCCAAACGGGGCTTTCATGGTTAAGTTTAGGTAAACGATCTTATCAGACCGCCCGTTAACAAGTACCACCCATCAATCAAGACGAAGAACAGCACCTTGAAGGGGAGCGAGATGACTGTTGGGGGGAGCATCATCATGCCCATGGACATTGTTATTGTTGCAACAATCATATCGATGACAACAAAGGGCAAAGCGATGAGGAAGCCGATTTCGAAGCCTCGCCGTAGTTCTGAAATCATGAAGGCAGGAATGAGGACGCGGAGGTCCAGCTCTTCGATGGGCGCGTCTTTTTCATAGTTGAACGCGCTCACTGCGAGATCATCGAAGAGCACTAGGTCTTTTTCGCGCACATTATCCAACATGAATCGTCGGAACGGTTTTGTCATTTCCTCGTAGGCGACTTCTTCGGTGATTTGCTCTTTGATCAGCGGTTGCAGACCATTTTTCCACGCGGTGTCGAACGTTGGTGCCATAACGTAGAAGGTCATGAACAATGCGAGAGAAATGAGGATAATGTTTGCTGGAGTCGTTTGCAGGCCGATACCGGAACGCAAGAACGACAAAGCAACAACGAAGCGCGTGAAGCTTGTTACCATGATCAAGATCCCAGGCGCTAACGAGAGCACAGTCAGGATCATGACGTATTGGATAATCCGGCCACTTGCAGACGCCTGCCCTGCTGGAAGCAAATCACTCAAGTTAATATCCTGAGCGGAGGCCGGAGCAACCCAAAACAACGCAAATAAACTCAAAAAACCCGTAAAAAACGCAGAATAACGCATTATTGAATCACCACAGATTCAAGGACGAGTTCCTTGACAAATTTGCCACCACGCATCTTCGCGCGTTCATTGAGATCATCACGCAAGCGCAGCAAACCACGAGTGCCTTCGAGCTGGCGCGGCCCCAAGGTCCGGGCGTAGAGCAACAGATCCTGCTCAACCTGCTTGACCAGCAAGGAGTGATCCTGCTCTTCTATGCCGCGCTGCATCAAAACAACTGAGGCTTCAATACGAATCCAGTTCTTAGAAGAAGACAACAGGTTGGTCACGATTGGCTTCAACGAGACAATCTGACTGCTTTCTGTATATTCCGGATTGATCAAAGCGCCGCTGTTGGCCTTTTGCTCTTCCAGATACTTGCCGTGTACCTGATCAACCAGCGTAGAGCCGATTCCCATTCCACCTGCACTTGCAACGGCAGTCACCACAATAGCAGCGACTGCAACGCCCATCCAAGAATTCTCGGAGGCTGGCAACTGTGGCTTTGGCAACTGTGGTTTAAGAGCCATAGAAGCCTCCTTTAGAGCGGGCTAATGATATCAATGATTTGCTGACCAACGCTTGGTTGCTGCATTTCCGTCACGCGGCCACGGCCACCGTAAGAAACACGCGCTTCAGCGATCTTGTCATACTCAATGGTATTTCGACCTGTGATGTCTTCGGGACGCACGATGCCGGCAACTGACAGAACGCGAACCTCATAGTTCACACGAACTTCCTGTTGCCCTGAAATGATCAGATTGCCATTGGCAAGTACTTTGGTCACGACTGCTGCAATGGAAAGTTTGATCTCTTCACTGCGATCAATCGCGCCCTCACCTTTACTGCTTGTCTCGCCAGTACCGGAAATGCTTGCGTCTGCTTCTCCTGAATCAACACCAGCCCAAGAGAACGCACCTCTCAATCCAGTAGATCGTGAAGAATCACGCGATCTCTCACTGGAGTTGTCTAACTTAGCCTTATCGTTGATTTTGATCGCAACGGTAAGAACATCGCCAATTTGCTTTGCTCGGGGATCGCGGAAGAAATCCTGCTCACCATCAGCCCAAAGCCCGTGATAAGCGCGATTTGAACGGCCGCCACTTTTCGCTGGAGTTGCCGGCAAGTTTGCAACATTTGGCTGAAGTCCCTGCCCCAACGGGGTCAGATGCGGCTCCTTGCCAACGTTTTTCATTGCATTACAGCCAGTGAGCGTAATTGCGGCGAGAATGCATACCAAAGTGCGCTTCACTGTGAAACTCCCATACTTTGCTTGGAGGCCTTTCGAGCTGTAAGTTCTGCCATCAGATCAGTAAGATACGCTGCGCGCTCTGAGGCCAACTCAGCAAGCACCGAGCTGGCTTTCCGCGCCTTCATCTGGAGAAGAATTGAAACGGCTGTTTCATCATCCAGAGACGTCAACTGCAGCGCCGCTGCATCCGGGCGCATGTTGGCATAGATATTAACAACATGCCCTTCCGCTCTCTGCAGGATTTCATCACGACGTTTCACCCACATGCGCAACTCAGCAATCTTGGCGTCGAGCTCTGTAATCTTAGCTTTCATCTGATGCTCAACATCAAACAGAGCACGCATTTGCCAAGCAATCCGAGCATCTTTTGCCTGATCGGCAATCGCTTCGCAGTAGTTCTTGGCCTGCTCAATTGCTATAGTCAGCTCTTCCGTCTCGGTTTCGTTTGTCTGTGCACTTACGCTTACAAGCGTCATGCACAAACCGAGAGACACCCCGGCACACTTAAGGGGAAAGAACTTCTTCTTAGAGAGCTTTAGGAGAGGCATTACAACTCAGTTCCAATAGGTTTAGCGGTACATTGAAGCCACAAGCTTGCCCGTGGCTTATCCAATTGCCGTGCGGTCTTATTTGACCACCAGAGTTGCCTGGAGAGCCCCTGCCTGCTTAATCGCCTGAAGGATTGCGATGATGCCGCTCGGCTTCAAACCAATACGGTTCAGCCCCCTAACCAGAGTTTGCAAATCAGTCCCACCAATCAACTGCAACTGACCATCTTCCTGCACCACATCAATATCTGTGCGAGGCACAACTACCGTTTCACCCTGCTGTGCAAACGGTGACGGCTGAGAGACTTCAGGCCGTTCAGAGACGCGAACCGTCAGATTGCCGTGCGTCACAGCAACTGTTGAAATCCGCACATTCTGACCGATAACGACGGTTCCAGTACGCTCATCCACGACCACTCTTGCTGGCGTATCCGGCTGAACCATCAGGCCTTCGATCTGCGAAATGAAACGAACTGAACTGATACCTGCAGGGCGTTGAACCTGAACGGATCTATAATCAAGCTCACTCGCAAGCTTCAGGCCATAGCGGTTCAGTGAAAATGCATTGATTGCATCCGTCACTCGTACAGCGGTTTTAAAGTCTGGATTTTTAAGTTCCAGCACCAGCTGTGGTAGCGAAGAGAAATAATCAGGTAGCGTTTTCTCAATTAGCGCGCCATTTGAAACACTTCCGGCAGTTGGAACACCTTGTGTCAAACTACCAGCATCACCCGTGGCCGCAAAGCCAGATACAGAAACAGAACCCTGAGCAACCGCATAGACGTTGCCATCAGCCCCCATCAACGGCGTCACAAGAAGCGTTCCACCCTGTAACGATGCTGCATCGCCGAGCGATCCGACAGAAACATCAATACGGGCACCATTCCCAATAAAGGGAGGCAACTCAGCAGTCACAACAACCGCCGCTACATTTCTTGATCTTAAGTTAGATTCTCGAACGTTCACTCCCATGCGCTCAAGCATGGATTGCAAAGACTGCTCAGTGAACGGAGAATTCCTCATGGTATCGCCAGATCCATTCAGACCAATCACAATACCATAGCCGACAAGCTGATTAGAACGCATGCCGCGCAGATCAGCTATATCCTTGATACGGACGAGTGCAGACGCACTGTCAAACGATAAAAACAAAGCAAGAAAAGCAAGATAAATTGCCCCCAGAGAACGGCTTACAGAACGCACGGTGTTATTCCCCTTCAGCCAGCAAAGATCCGTTTTCTTGCACTTTGCCTAAAACACTTAAACCTGTATCAGGGTTCTTAGCCCTGATATTTGCACCAATTGCCCCAGATTCCTGCGCCTCAACAATGGCGCGGATTTCCAAGCCGTCTTCTTTAAAAACCAACAGAACAGAAGAACCGCGCTGTACTACAACAGGATCTTGAACCGCGTTTTTTGGAATTGGTTTTCCTGGAAAAAGGGTACGGCGCGCTTCCAGCCCAACTACATCTTGCATTCGACCTACAATCGAAAGCTGCGCAACCGACTTTTTGAAGAACCCGTGTTCACGAAGCATACCTTCTTCGATCTTATCACCCGGATAAATCATCATGGCCGGCACTGGAAGCTTTACAACTTCGCGTCGGCCTGCCGCTGATGCCGCTGTTAAGAACAACGGCACGCAACACACTAGCAATGCCAGGCTATGCAGGCGCTTGGAAGCACTCATCACCGCGTCCTTAGCGAATACCCTTGGACACAGTTCCAGCCATATCATCTGCTGCCTGAATCACTTTGGAATTCATCTCGTACCCACGCTGCGCGCTGATCAAGCTTGTGATCTCTTTAACGGGATCGACGTTGGCACCTTCAAGATACCCTTGACGAATAACTCCAAGCGAACCTTCGCCAGCAATACCAGTATTAGGTGCTCCAGAAGCTATTGTTTCGCGGAACAGGTTGCCACCAATCGCCTTTAGGCCAGCGTCGTTCACAAAGTTAGTCAGGTTCAGCTGACCAATGCTCGTAGCCGGATTTCCGTCAGCATAAGTAGCAAACACTTCGCCACTTTCGTTGACAGTGACTTTAACAGCCTCAAGCGGGACAGTGATGCCAGGCTGAACCTCATAACCATCAAGAGTTACAAGAGCCCCCTCGCCGTTCACGTTGAATGCACCGGATCGCGTAAAGAGCGCTTCACCTTCAGGGCCGATAATTTCAAACCAACCCTGGCCATCGATCGCCAGATCAAATGCGTTATTGGTTTGCTGTAGCGCGCCTTGAGAATGCAACTTACGAACCGCAGCAGTTTTCACTCCAAGACCTTGCTGAATCCCCTCAGGAACAGGCGCAGCACCACCACGATTAGATACACCGGCTGCACGATCAGTTTGATAAAGCAGATCGGAGAACTCAGCGCGAGACGCCTTAAAGGCAGTCGTATTCATGTTCGCGATGTTATTTGAAATAACTTCAAGATTTTTCTGCTGAGCAGACATACCCGTCGCAGCAATAGCAAGAGCCTTCATAAGGAAAACCTTTTCTCAAAAACTTAAATACTCATACGAGAGAATTCTTGATAGGCTTCAACAACCTTATCACGCACAGCTACTGCGCTCTTCAAGGAAAGCTCTGCCTTCATTACAGCCTCGACCACTTTTTGAGCCGAGACTTCGCCACGCACTGCCGCAACAGATGTTGCTTCAGCCGTTTTCAAATCGCCTGCAGTTTCACGAACCACATCTGCCATAGTGTCAGCAAAGCTGCCCTGAACTTCTTGGGCCGCCTGCGCATTCTGCGCTCCGCCCACCAAGTACTGACGAGTACGAGCAGCAGACGAAACATCGTTCACCCCACTGGTAAACGTTGAAACACGCGACACTGAACTCAACGCCGAAAGATCCGCCATTACCTACTCCTCAGCAAATCGATTGTACGGGTAATCATTTCTCTGGATTTGACCATCATCTGCAGACCAGCCTCATAAGAACGCGAAGCTTCTCGCATGTCCGCCAACTCAATCAGAGTGTTTACATTTGGATATTTTACGTTGCCATTCTCATCTGCCGCTGGATGCGACGGATCAAACTCAATACGGTAATCACCTTTATCCGTACCAATATTTTTAACCTCGACGAGATTAGCACCAAGCGCGCGATCCACCTCACTTTTGAAGGTAATCGTCTTGCGCTGATAAGGATTCGCTCCTGGGGTATCGCCAGTCGACTGAACGTTGGCCAGGTTTTCCGAAACAACGCGCATACGCTGTGACTGAACCCTCAAACCTGAGGAGGAAATCTTTAATGAAGCGACAAGTGGATCAATCATTATATCTATCTTCCTAAGCTGCTCTTCATCAAGCCATAGAAGGACCCAACAAGCTGAGTATTAAGCGAGTGCTGACGAGCAACCTCACCTGACTTGATCAACTCTTGCTCTAGGGAAACGGAGTTATCTGAGACGGTAACTTGCCACGCCTCGCCCCCCTTCACCCGCACACGACGGGCATTGGTTCCATCTTCACTGATATGACCCGACTGAGTAGCAGCCATCTGAATGCTGGTTTTATCCAGAATGTCCTTAAAAGGCTCGACATCCTTACTTGCAAAACCAGGAGTATCAACGTTCGCGATATTTTCGGAAATTGTCGACTGTCGTACTGACAACCAAGAATTTTGCCGCGAAACCAAACTAAAAAGATATACGGGCTCCAAAAAATCCACTCCGCTACAAAAACTGCTAAAAGTGGATAGCAGTGCAATCTTGTCCGTAGCTGGCGGAATCAATATTTCCGGAAAAAGCAAAAAAGATATACTTGGTTAGTCAAGTATATCTTTTTATCTTAAAATTTTAGGTAAATAGAATATTAATATATTGCTTAGGAAACAACAGATGCATCCGCAAGCGCTGTTTCCAGCCTTTTTGTATTTTCCTGCGGGTCTTCAGAAGGCTGCTCAAATGCAATAAACTTGACATCAACTGCCGAATTTAATGCAAGCAAAAACAAATGAAACATGACACTCACACCGTTATTTACAAACTTCATATGCAAGCAAACTGTCACATCACCGTTCCAGTTCAAATCGATTGACGATGTCCCAGCATAGGTGAGTGTTTCGGGCTTAAAATAGAGTTCAGACGAAGATTCCAGCAAGTCAGTGAGGTTAGCAGCTTCGTTTGAGAGAATATGGCGAGCTAGGGAAGACAGATCGCATAGCCGTAACTCGGCTGCGATTGGCTTCATAGCGTTTGCAATCAATGCCTCGCGCAAAACATCTTCAGATTTTGCAGGCAGGTTGTTTTTCTTCAATTCGGTCTTTGTAGACAAAATACCCTCTTAAGGCAGAAACGCGCTTCGACAAAGTCTTTAGCGCTTTAAATAAACATATGAAATAATTTCTGCTACCGCTCGATAATATTCCTCTGGAATACTCTGATCTATCTCTACGGCGGCATAAAGTGAACGCGCGAGTTGTCGATCTTCTACAACTGGAACATCATGAATATAGGCCAGTTCTTTGATTTTCAGTGCAATCAGGTCCTGCCCTTTTGCAACAACACGCGGCGCTTGTTCGCCCTCACGCTCGTAATACAGCGCAACAGCAAAGTGGGTGGGGTTCGCAACAACAACAGTCGCATCCTGAACAGATGACATCATGCGCTTGCGAGCCCGGTCACGAGCGAGAGAGCGCAAACGCGCCTTGATAAGCGGATCACCCTCTGCCTGCTTAAATTCGTCCTTCAGCTCCTGGTGAGACATGCGCAAATTCTTACGCCACTGAAACCGTGCCAGAACCAAATCGAAACCAACAAGGAAGATGGTTGCGACGCAGATACCGGAAAGCAAAGTCATCGCAACAGACAAAATAAGCTGAGGCACCTGACTTGGGTCGCTGTACATGGCTGTCAACGCGACCGCTTGCTGTGATTTCAACACAAGCGTAGCAACCACGATCACAGTCACTAGTTTGAAGAGTGACTTCACAAACTCCATAGCGCCATTGACGCTGAAAAGTCTGCCCAGTCCCTTTTTCAAGGAAATCTTGCTGAGCTTCGGCTCAATTCGGTCCAACACCAAACGCGGCGTATTCTGCATAAAAGAGGAAGCCAAGCCAAAGAAAATCAATATAGAAACGATCGGACCAAGGAACCAGACAAGCTGGAAAGCCACTGCAGACATCAACTGCAGAGGCTCCGCCGCACTCACAAACTGGATTTCTCCCGGATTATCCAAAAACCACTTAAGGAAATACACCAGGCCCTGCGCCTTATCGACAGCGATAAAGGAAAGCACAAGAAGAAGCGCAAGCATCGAGGCAAGCACAGATGCTTCCTTGGAGACTGGGATATTCCCTTTCTCCAAGGCATCACGAACCTTCTTCTCCGTGGGTTCCTGGGTTTTACTGTCGGGATCCTGGTCTTCAGACATGAAACCTGCCGCTTCTCAAGATGGTTTGACAAACTTAAAAAGTCATAGGGAAGCGTTATACGTAGACTTCTTCTCCACGCCCAATCTCAAGGTCGATCTCACCCGAATTTGCCTTTTCAAGGGCAAGGTCAGTAATCGCCCGACGCGCATCCATCACTTCACGCTGTGTCATAGGCTCACCGGAAGCCAGATCGTTCTCAACGATCCTGCGGGCACGAGACGCCATACTTGCAAGAATTGCCTGACGGAACTCTGGATTCGTTCCTTTAAGAGCTGCAGTGATAACTTCACTGGTAACATCATCAAAGATTGCAGTTCTGGTACGCAGATCCAGGTTCTGGATATCATCGAAGGTGAAGAGCAAGGCATCGAGCTGTTCTGCAGATTTTGGCAGAGCTTCACGCAGATTACCCAGCGTATCTTCAAGATCATCACGTTCCATTTTGTTGAGAATATCTGCCATACGAACGTGAGAATCTGTACCCACTGTTCTTGCAAAGTTCACCATGAAGTCTTCGTGCAGAGTCTTCTGCACTTCCTCCATAACGTCCTCAACAATAGGCTTGAGTGTCAACATACGACGGACGATCTGATTACGTTTTCTACGCGGGATCTGGGAAATCACACGCGCAGCACCACTTGCGGAGATCTTTGACAAGATCACTGCTGCTGTTTGCGGATGTTCTTTCTGCAAATACGTAGAAAGAACATGCTCCGAGATTTGCGAAACCTTGTCCCAGATGGAGCGTTTGGAGTAACCCATCACGTCGGACATAATTTCGGCGACCTGATCTTCTGGAAGAATACCTTTCAGAAGACTCTCGGCCCCTTCGGCTGTACCGAACAGGTTTACACCACCTGAGAAGAGCTCGATGAACTCTTCAATCAGTTCATCGAGTTCACTAGCAGGAACTGTGCCCAGATCTGCGGCGGCCCGAATGATCATCCGCATTTCGTCATTGTCGAAATGCTTTAGAACACGGGTTGCCTTGTCACTCCCCATAGCCAACAGCAGAGCTGCTGCTTTCTGATGGCCATTTTTTCTGGAAATGACGCTTCCCATTTCAGCTGGAACAACACTGTTCATTCTCTACGCGCCTCGGATACACATATAAAATCAAGCACAGCTCTTGTGCGGCTAGTTGTAGCTGCCTTTTGCGCCTACAATCTCAGTCAGAGACACACCAAACCGCGAGTTATCATCTTCAACAACCACGATCTCGCCACGCGCTACAGTACGGCCATTTACGACGATATCGACAGGCTCACCAACTCGGTGATCCAGAGGTATAACCGCGCCGCGACCAAGCTTAAGCAAGCTGGCTACAGGCATAGTCGCAGACCCAAGAACAACCTGCATATCAACCGGAATACCAAGAACTGCGTCAAGATTACGGTCGACGTTCTCGTCGCTCATACCCTTTTCAGGCGCTGAAGCCGCTGGCTGAGCTGCAGCAGAAGGCGCAGCCATATCCATATCCATCTCGGCTTCAGAAGCAGCAGCTTCCCATTGCAACGCGAGGGCTTCATCACTCATTTCATTTGAGCTGCTCATTGCGGATCATTCTCCTTCTCAGGACTTTCGTCGTCCTTTACATTTACAGATCTGAATGTGGCGCTCTGGCCGAAAGAAACTTTTCTGACTCTGACATTCTGGTTATCTATTGCAGATACTGCAGTATTTTCTTGGTTACCTGCCGGTGCAGGTTTGCCCATTCCGCCAGCTAACAACAACGCGGCGGTATTGGACGCGGCACTCGTAACAGGCTTTTGCTTTGCCTTCGTTGGAGCAGACTTTGTAGTACGACCGGAACGTCGCCCACGTTCCCCACCAGGCCTTGGCGGCGCATCATTCATACTGATGCCGACTTCATCGCTTTTCTTACTCAACCACTCGATATGCTCCTGCAGCGCTTTCATTTCTGTTTGCGCCTGAAGGATCACACCAGAGATATCAACAGTAGCTTCACGAGCCTCATCAATCCGCTGCCCAAGATTACTCAGGATCTCCTCACCGCGAACCCGGATTTCCTGCAAGGACAAACCAATGTTATCCATTGCTTCCGAGGTCTGATCAAAAATCCTTTGATACTCTTCATGATAGCCGGAGAGCCGCTTTAGCTGTCGGTACATGACAACAACGCGCCACGTCGTAACCAAAAGAGCAAAAAGTAAAAATCCGTCAATTAGATAAGATATCATCGAGAAGTTCCCCTTCCTGCTCGATCAACTCTTCAACGCGTACTGTGTAAGACCCTGCAACCTGACCCAGGCGACAGTTAAACAATGGCTGACTGTTGCATTCGAGCTGAACGGCAGTTTTTGGAGTAGCATTCAACTCAAGAACAAGACCAACTTCGAACTGCGCAACCTCTTCGAGAGTCATGCGCTGTTCTTCAAGAATCGCAGTAAGTTTGACTTCGGTACGCTGAACTTCCTGCTGGAACTGCTTAGTCCAACGCGTATCGCGACCAGCCACCTCACCAGACAGCACCTGCGTCAAGTTTTCGCGCAGTGGGTTCAGAACCGACTGAGGAATAATGATGAAGATCTCACCTTCACGGCCGATGATTTCAGCAGTCATTTTAGCAAGCACGCACGGATTACTCTTCCGGCCCGTTTGCGCAAATTCCATACGGTTTTCGAGGCGCTCTACCTTCAACGAAGTATCAGCAATCGCCTCAAACGCTGTTTCAAGTGCCGTAGCCGCTTCCTGGAACATTCTATAGGCAAGCCGCTGCTCGACATTAGTCAAAGCACGATCTTCAAGAAACGCCTCTTCCTCACCATCCCCGCCGAGCAGAACCTCAACCATCGAGAAGATGAAGGTTCGATCAAACCCGAGCAAAATGCGCGCATCCCACTCTTGCGCATGAAGGACAGCAACAACTGCACGATCCTCATATTGCTCAAGGGCATCACCGATACGCTCATTAGAAACCGACTGAACCGCCAAATAAGGCGCAGTTGCCGCCATCTGCCGAAGTGTATCGATGTACTGACGCGCCATGCGATCAAAGACCACATGAAGCATAGGAAGACGATCAACACCCAGACCAGCTGCATCCAACAAACGAGAGGGCAAATCCACCTTCGCGTTCTGAGCACTGATCACCTCGTCATTCATTTCCAGCTCTTGAGGCTCCATCAGGCTTCACCTCCAGCTGCAGACACCACCGGACCAGCATTCATAGTTTCCGCCTCAACTTCATCAATTGTAGGACGATCATCTGCACCGATGGTTTTACGGCCGTGCTCCAATGCGATCTGAGGCGCCGCACCATTCATGAACGCAAGCAATGTCTGCTTCACCTCAATATAGAGGCGATAACGCTGCTCACGGATGGATTTAATCTTCACCGCGACCGGACTGACAATTCCATAGGACAAAAAGATACCAAGGAATGTACCAACGAGCGCAGCACCAATCAGACTTCCGAGAATCTCCGGCTCCTGATCAATAGCCCCCATCGCTTTCACGATACCAAGCACCGCCGCAACGATACCAAGAGCAGGCAGAGTCTCCGCAACAATACTAAGCGCTTGATACGGCTTCATCTCTTCTCGACCAAGAGTGTGCAACTCCTCATCCATCAACGCTTCAATTTCATGAGGACGGACATTACCAATAATAATGAGACGGAAGTAATCGCAGATAAAACTTGTCAAAGACACGTTCGCGAGAACCCGCGGAAAACGCTGAAACAACTCAGAATCATCAGGATTATCAATGATCTGCTCGACATCATTACGCCCCTTCGCACGAAGGGTCCTCATAAGACCGTAGAGCACACTTAGCGTATCCAGATGGTCACGCTTTTTTGGCTTTGCATTCAACAAAGCTTCATGAATACCGCGCCCGGTATCCTTTATCGTCTTAAATGTATTCGCCACCACGAAGGTACCGAAGGCAGCTCCTCCAACAATCAGCAGCTCAAAAGGTTGCCATAGCACCTTCATATAGCCACCCATTGCAACATAACCACCAATTATGGATCCAATAACGATCACGAGGCCAACTAGAATATTCAATTTGCGCTCCACACACTTACCGGACAAGCACTTTTCTTATTTTGTGGTAGCGAGACTTACTTGTCCGAAGCTGGCGTAGAGAAGCTGAAATCTCAACAAACAGCCGTACAGCTTCAGACAAGCCCTAAAGAGCATTCTCTTGAAGCATTTAAGTGTAGATAGGTTTGCTATGATCAGCACATTAACGCGATATGCCATTCCGATTTGGAGCATGGAGACGCTACCGAGATGCCCAGCTATGGGTGCCATAGAGGAGCGCGAACCACAAAAACCTGCGGAAGATATCAGCGGCAATAGCCTGATCGGATTTGGAGTCTAAATTAATGGTCGTCCCTTCTCTTTATGTCTCCCTTTCCGGACAGATGGCCCTTGAGCGTCGTCTTGAAACTGTTGCGCGAAATGTAGCTAACATGGAAACTGCTGGCTATCGATCTACGGAAGTAAAATTCGATAGTCTTGTGAAGAGCCCTGGCAAAGATCCAGTTTCCTTTGCCTCTACCGGGGAAAATTACATCTCGACGCAAGCCGGTGCGATTAAGCAAACTGGTAATTCTCTTGATGTCGCAATTGATGGCAACGGCTGGTTGGGAATTCAAACCGGCAATGGCGTTGCATATACTCGAGATGGTCGTTTCCAGATTGGCGTTGACGGCATTCTAAGGAGCATCGAAGGCAATCCAATTCTTGATAGTGGAAATGCACCAATTATCCTGGACCCACTCGGCGGAGCGCCTGAGATCGCCAAGGATGGTTCTATCTATCAAGAAGGCCGTCAGGTTGGCGTCCTTGGTCTTTTCTCCATCCCTCAAGATGCGAAGCTAAGCCGCGCGGGAAATTCTGCTGTCATACCTGATGCGCTCGCGGAACCAATCGCGGATTTTACAGAGAATGGATTTGCACAGGGGTTCGTGGAAGGCTCTAACATTAATCCAATCTCAGAGATCACCAAACTCATTACTATCACACGTGCTTTTGAAAGCACAAACTCGATGATGCAAAGTGTGGAAAGCATTCGACAGCAGACCATACGAAAACTTGGAGAGGGCTAATGGCTGTTAATCCGGTTCAAGCAATTTCTGGCACTTCGGAAGATACTCGCGCCGGAAGCACCTCCAACAACACGACGACTTCATCCCCCAAACCTTTTAGTTTTGGGGAACTGCTTGATATCATCAATCCATTGCAGCACATACCCGGCGTAAATACTCTTTATCGAGAGATTACAGGTGATGAGGCTTCTGTTCGCTCTCGCATTGCAGGCAGTTCACTGTATGGAATGATTGCTGGTCCATTGGGGATGGCGGGTCTTGTCGCTGGTAATCTCGCCGAAATGAAAATTTCTGGAGTACTGGACGCCGAGAATTTGGCAACAGAGAAGGCTAGTGCTCTCAGCACTATTGAGAAAAAAATAAACACAAGCCCACCCGTTCCTTCTCCTGCATCAGATATGACTTCCTCACTGCAAAGAGGCACGCCAATTATACCTGTTCAATCCAAGGAAATTCCGCCGCTTTTTGGCAACATTGCGTCTGCTGAAGCCATTTCCATGGGAAGCAAAGACAAGCTTATTGAAGCTCTGACGGGTAGCGTAGAGAAGGAAGAAAAGACTGCCTCTGCGTTAGACGCATCGACGCTTCCAACAGTTGATAAACTATCCCAGGATGCTCGGAACTTGCTGCCAGAAGATTTACTCAAGCAGCTACAAGAGCGGCATCGCAATACCATTGCACAAAGCTAACACTTCAAAAGGCTGTTTATGACCGCCCTTGCGCGCATTCAGGAACTTACCGCTCAAATTCCATCAAGCTCATGGAATATTGAGATAAGTGGAACCCTCTGTGAGGTCACCCCTAATCATCTTAGAGTTAAGGGCCTTTCAGGTGGCGTTAATTTGGGAGACCAAGTCTCCTACATGAGCAACAACGGTGAAGAATTTGGAGAAGTTATCCGAATTGAACCTGACAGCGTGCTTGTGAAGCCCTATGCCTCCAGATCTGACCTTGGTCTTGGGATCAAAGTGAAGCGTTGCGGCGAACTTAGCTTTTATCCAGACAACAACTGGCGCGGGCGCATCATCAATGCGTTTGGGCTACCGATTGATGGCCTTGGTCCAATGACTGAAGGACCGTCTCTTGCTTCGTTTAATACCCTACCCCCTCCGCCAGTTCACCGTGCGCGCGTTAAAGACGCTGCCTTGACTGGGGTACGGGTGCTCGACCTCTTCACACCAATCTGCCATGGTCAGCGCTTGGGCATTTTTGCCGGATCTGGCGTGGGTAAATCAACACTGCTCTCTATGATCGCACGAAGTAACTCTTTCGACACTGTCGTTATCGGGCTTATCGGCGAGCGTGGTCGTGAAGTTCGTGAGTTCGTCGAAGAAACACTTGGTGATCAACTCTCCAAATCCGTGGTGGTGGTCGCTACAGGCGATGAAAGCCCTATGATGCGACGACTTGCCCCTAAAACAGCAATGACAGTTGCCGAGCACTTCAGAGATCAAGGCCAATCCGTTCTACTTATCGTAGATAGCGTTACCCGCTATGCACACGCTCTACGCGACGTGGCACTGGCAGCTGGAGAGCCCGCTCTTTCTCGTGGCTATCCACCGAGCGTTTTCTCCGAACTTCCTCTCCTTCTGGAGCGCGCAGGCCCTGGCATCGAAGGAAGTGGTATGATGACCGCTATCTTTTCTGTGCTGGTTGATGGTGATGACCACAATGACCCTGTAGCAGACAACATCAGAGGCCTTCTGGATGGGCATGTCGTTCTGGATCGGCATATTGCTGAAGAGGGTCGATATCCGGCAGTAAACGTCCTCGGCTCCATCTCGCGACTTGCACAGAGCTGCTGGTCCCCTCAGGAACGTGAGCTCATCTTGAAGCTGAAGGCAATGATTGCGAAATTTGAAGACACCAAAGATCTACGTATGATGGGCGGCTACAAAGAGGGTGTAGACCCCTTGCTTGACCAAGCAATCGAGGTAGCTCCAAAGGTCTACAATGCGCTTGTACAGGGCTTGGACGCCCCTTCAAGCCAAGATGCTTTTACTGAGCTGGCCCAGCTTCTGTAGCGTAAAATTGTGATACTGAGATCCGAACAACAAAAAAGGCTGCTCAAGCAGCCTTTTTTGTTGTTATAGAGAATTAATTATATAGCCAAGGTAACGCTTTGAATCGATGGGATCATACCCCATCTGTGTGCGTAATTTCTTTCGCAGCTTACTGATGTGACTTTCGATTACATTCTCGTCTACTTCACTTTCAAAGATGCCATAGACAAAGTTGTAAATCTGAGTTTTCGTCAGGCGACGCCCGTTATTTTGCGCAAGATACTCTAGGATACGACGCTCGCGGCGTGGTAGTGCCAGTGTCTTGCCCTTGATCTCAGGATCTCGTCCATCAAAGTATACCGTAAGATCACCCAGCTCGACATTAATGCTTTGGTTCGTTGTCCGGCGCTTGATTGCGTTGACACGCGCAAGTATCTCTTGCGGATGCACAGGCTTACGGACAACATCATCTACACCAGCAGCAAATAACTTCAGCGTCTGTTCCAAAACCGGACTGCTATTCAGAACCAATACCGGTTTTTGAGAACATCTACGGCGGATAATCTGCGGGAACTTTTCACGCTCCCCTATCTCACCAATCAGAATAGCTTCGACAGCCTCAAACTCAGTATCAGGTGCAGTATTTAACCAATCCCGAAAGTCATCCGGACTAAAGCCACTTGTCGAAATACCTTCTCGCTCAAATCCAGATGCATACCCATCGGTTACAAGCTGTTGTTCATCAACAATTAAATACATAACCCCAACCCATTCATTCCCAAATGAATATATCGCTGGTAAATCAGTGAAACACATTCTGTCAATTTCTCTTGAAGAATTTTTACCTTCGACACCAAGTAAAACCTCACCAAAAACTATAGTAATTATAATAGAAAATAAGAATAAACTTTACTTACAATTTAAACTTAATACAAAACATAGGTGCCGATTCCTGCCATTTTTCGAATTCTTTCGAATTTCAATCTTTATTTCTCATACCCTTATTTTTTGTAGGACAAAAATTCAAAGGCATATTTTTGCCACATCCTCTCCATATTTGAGTTCGCGTCATACGGGAAAAATTCTTGGGATAAACTATTAGCAATTTTAAGTTAGCTACTCTTGGCGCAAGGAGTAGAATCAAAAAGAAGCATTACAGCTGCAGAAAAACGGGCGTACTTCTACTTATTCTTACAATTGTATATCTCATGTAATTTTATCTAAATTAGCACATTAACCATCCAATTCTTAGTAGGCAGCATTTTCCTACTTAGAAAAGAAATGTATTCTCCTAGAACTTTAGATAAATAACAGAGCTATACTCTCTAATACTCGTCACAATTCGACTACAATTTTACCACAATACGTGTCTTTTTTCGGGCAAGGATACCACGTTATCAGCGGGATATACCTAACTGTGGGATGTGTTTTATCTCAGGTTATGTACTATTGCGTTTCAACTTAAACAAACCTATTTGCACATCCAGAAATGATCGACTCGTGCAGGAGACACAATGATAATTACAGTAATAGGCAGCGGCTACGTCGGGTTGGTTTCAGGCACGTGTTTCGCTGATTTTGGTCATGAGGTCATCTGCGTTGATAAAGCAGAAGACAAGATTGAAAAGCTGAAGAACGGACAGATCCCAATTTATGAGCCGGGTCTGGAAGAGTTGGTTGCCAGTAATGTGAAAGCTGGCCGTTTGAGCTTTACAACAGAGCTACCTGATGCAGTTCGTAAAGCTGACGTCATCTTCATAGCAGTTGGCACCCCTTCTCGTCGTGGAGACGGGCACGCTGATCTTAGCTATGTCTATGCAGCGGCTGAAGAGATCGCAACTTCCCTTAATGGCTTTACAGTCGTTGTCACAAAATCAACTGTTCCGGTCGGTACAGGGGATGAAGTAGAGCGCATTATTCGCGAAGCAAATCCAAATGCGGATTTTGAGGTTGTTTCAAACCCAGAGTTCCTGCGCGAAGGTGCTGCTATTAATGACTTCAAACGTCCCGATCGAATTGTTGTCGGCCTTTCTCATGAGCGCGCAAAATCGGTTATGACTGAAGTCTATCGTCCTTTGTACCTCAACCACTCTCCAATTCTGTTTACGAGCCGTCGTACATCTGAGCTTATCAAGTATGCTGGCAACGCCTTCCTTGCGATGAAGATCACTTTCATCAACGAACTTGCTGATCTGAGTGAAGCTGTTGGAGCAGACGTTCAGGATGTCGCCCGTGGCATCGGTCTTGATAATCGTATTGGTGGCAAGTTCTTGAATGCTGGCCCTGGTTATGGCGGTTCTTGCTTCCCAAAAGATACACTTGCGCTTGTTAAGACCGCGCAGGATCACTCCAGCCCTGTTCGTTTGATTGAAACCACCTGTTCAATCAACGATCAGCGCAAGCGTTCAATGTCCAAGAAAGTGGCTGCTGCGATTGGTGGGGATGTCCGAGGCAAGAAAATTGCTGTGCTAGGCCTGACCTTCAAGCCAAACACAGACGATATGCGCGACAGCCCTGCCCTTTCGATTATTCAAGCGCTTCAGGACAAAGGTGCTGACATTCACGCCTATGATCCTGAAGGTATGGAATCCGCTGTAGAGCTTCTGGAGGATGTTACATTCGGAAGTAATGCCTATGAGATTGCGAAGGGTGCACATGCTCTGGTTATTGTGACCGAGTGGGATGCGTTCCGCGTTCTCGATTTCAGCCGCCTTAAAGAAGAGATGGCAACACCTGTGCTCGTGGATCTTAGAAATATCTACGGCAAAGACGAAGTTGCCAAACACGGCTTTTCTTACACCTGTATTGGGCGTCCTGACGAAGAAGTCTAATTAATAAGGTCCCGGCGCGTTATGTGTTTTGCCGGGACTTTTCCTGCCTCCCACAATCCATGCCCAATTTTTAAGTGCTGTTACCACAGAGGTGACAATTGCGGTTTGCTTTCAACGCCCCAATCATGCGAATTTTAATTATCGCGTGGGCAGATTCTCTCAGGGCTAATCCCAAGAGCTTTATGAGCTGAGAACAATCTGCATTTTGGAAGATTGCTGGAGCCGATCCTAGTTGCTTTACAAGCATAAAAACAGACGAGAGCGTATAGCCTCTGGTTGGCCGTGGAACGTCAAAATTCCTCGCGCTGTTACTTTGCTTGTTTGCTTGTGCCTTTCATTCAGCACCTTTTCGCAAGCTTATGCGTTTGAACTTTTCGGATATCACCTTTGGGGTGAGAAGGCAGAGAGTGACGAAGATAGCTTAGCTGGTGTTCCAGACCCGACACCTTACACCGTTGAGTTCCGTGTTGTCGGGGAACATGAAGACCAGCCGAGTGAACTTGAGGAAGAGTTGCAGTCTGTCAGCCTTCTGGTTCAAGACGTCAAGAAGCTCCCGTCTGGTGCCAGTGGCATCCTTGCCCGCGCAACCCAGGACTTTGAACGCTTGATCGGCAAGCTTTATGAAGATGGATACTATGGTGCTTTGGTTCAGATCACCGTAGCAGGGTCCCCACTTAATCAAGCAATCCTTCATCCAGAGAAGATTACAGAACGCCCTGTTCCTGTTCTCGTGGAGGTTAACAGAGGTGTTCAGTTTCGCTTTGGCAATGCAGATGTAAATTATAAGGGCCCGGCAACAGAAAATGGTCTGGATCTACCCAACGCTCAATCACTCGGCCTTGTAGAAGGAACGCCTGCGCTTTCAGAAAAGGTGCTGGAAGCAGAAAAGCAGGCCGTTAAGTTCCTAAAGGATGAGGGCTATCCATTTGCAAAGGTAGGGAACCGGCAGTTACTTGCCAATCACGCCAGTCAGACACTCAAAGTTAAGTTGGATATTATCAGCGGACCCTATGCGCGATTTGGTCCGGTTTCTGTAACCGGCAAGGTCAAAATGGATCCTGAGTTTGTTCGCAGTTACGCGAACCTTCCTCGCGGTGCGCAGTGGGATGCAAAAGTCATCTCTCACGCACAGAGCAGACTGAGGGATCTGGAGGTTTTTTCCAGCATTCGCTTTGAACCTGATAAGCAGCTTGACGCGAACGGTGAGCTCCCTCTGACGATTGTTGTGGCAGAACGCCCCCGGAAAGTCTTTGGAGTTGGTGCCAATTACTCCAGTAACGAAGGTGTTGGTTTTGATGGATACTGGCGCCACCGCAACCTGTTTGGAAAAGCAGAGAGACTTTCCGTTACCGCTGCAGTCGGCCAGCTTCTAGCCGTAGATAACGAACAGATTGAGTATGCCGCGCGGGTCACCTTTGAAAAACCCGGTGCGATTGGACCGTTGACCGTTTTTTCAACCAGCATTGCTGCCGTCCAGGAAAACCCAGATAACTATCGCAGCACGTCATTTGCATATGACGCTTATCTATCCCGCGATTTTACAGAGGCTTTGAGCGGTCGAATTGGTGCAGAAGTCTATTTTGCCAATGAACGAGACGTTTTCGGCCAGAATGATTACTTTCTACTGGGAATTCCTGCAGACCTGACTTACGACACACGCAATGACACTTTGAACCCGACCAGTGGTATTGAAGCAAAATTATTCTTTGAACCAGCCTTTGACGTGCTTGGCGATACCGAGAATCTGTATTCTCAGGGCTCGATTGCCAGCTACCTGCCGATTGTAGGTATGGACCGCGTTGTTTTAGCTGGCCGCGTATCAGCTGGCGCAATTATCGCCCCATCGGTTCAGGATGTTCCCGCTGCACGGAGGTTCTTCCTTGGTGGTGGGGGAACAATCCGAGGGTATGCTTATAAAAACGTGGGGCCGCGCCTAGATGACGAAGTTACGGGTGGGCGCAGCTTCATGCTGTTTAATGGTGAAGTCAGAACAAGAATTACCGAAAACATTGGCCTTGTCGGATTTGTAGATGCAGGCGCTGCATATTTGACCCAGTTTCCAAACTTCGATGAGCCCTTCAGCGTAGGTGTTGGTGGTGGGGTGCGCTATTTCACACCTGTTGGCCCCTTGCGGCTTGATATTGGTGTCCCTCTTGAACCTCAGCGCAATGATCCGCCGTTTGCAGTCTATATTGGTTTAAGTCAGTCCTTCTAATCAGCACCGCCTTTAGAAGGCATGCAGCAAAAAGAGAAAGATCAAAGAGCGAATGCAACTGGTCCGACGTGTCACAATAACCCTTGGCAAAATACTAGTCCTTCTTCTCGTACTGGTACTTGCGGTTTATGCCGGACTTGTGGTGACAACGAGTTTTCAGGCAGGTCGCCAATTCCTCGGATCAACTTTGAACTCTTTTTTGCTAGATGTGAGGATTGATCAACCTCGTCTGACCGCTTCCGGCAATCTGTTTGCGGATGGAGTCTATCTTTCCGATGCAAAGGGCGCATGGCTTGAGGTTCACAGTGCTTCAGTTCGTTGGTCACCGCTTTCGCTTCTAGTCGGAGCACTTGATATTCACGAGGTCGCCGCACAACGGATTACTTTGGCAAGATTGCCAGAAGCTGCAGAAAGTCCGGTTGCTGAACCTATCTCTACTGAAGAAACAGGTGTTACGCTGCCTTTCAGCACCGTTGATCTCCAAACTCTCAACATCAAAGAACTTGCGCTCCCCCCTTCTATTGCCGGTATGCCTGCTCAGTTCGAGATCACAGGCGCTGCGACTTATGCGAGCTCTCCTGAAAAAATTGCCGGCAAGCTCAACATTACGCGCATTGGCGACGTTCAGGGAACAGCAAGTGTTGACGTTGATTTTGATCCGGCAGATGGCGTAGTCAATTTCCGTGCCATGGTCTCTGAAGCAGCCAATGGGCTGGCTGCCACTCTTCTTGACCTTCCGGATGCGCCTAGTTTTGCGCTACGTATGGAAGGTGGTGGCCCGCTGACAAACTGGTCATCTTCATTACAAGTAGATCTGAATAGGGTTCGAGCCATTAATGGTGACATTACTCTTGCACAAAATGGAACGCAGAAATCACTAGCGACACATTTATCGGGGGAACTTGAGCAGTTTCTTCCTTCTTCTATCTCCAGCCTATTTGCCGGGCAGACCACGTGGTTTGCAAACGCAACACTCAATCAAGATTATCTACCGCTTTCAGCAACCGGAAAACTCTCAACCGGTGCGATCTTAGCGCATTTGGAGAACACTTACGCAACTGACAAGAACTCTTTGATAGCAAAAGTCCAAATCCAAACACTTCAGAGCAACAACAAACCGCTTCTCATCAATACTGGCGGGCAGGCCGTTCAACTGGACACTTTGTCCGTGACGGCATCAGCCTCAGGACCGCTTGAGAGTCTGAACTGGGACTTCTCCGTACAGGCTGGCAATATAAAAACACAAGAAGCTGATCTGGGGACGCTTAGTCTTTCTGCGAAAGGTGATGGTGCGCACATTTCTGAGCAGATGATGTCCATCCCTCTTGAAGCGCTTCTTCAAGTTAGTGACATTCATCTTGCTACAGCTTCACAAGACCAAAACATCAAAAATGTAAGTGTTTCACTCAAAGGCACAGCGTTTCCAAGTCAGGAAAAGCTGGAGCTTAGCGATTTACACTTGGAGAGTGATGGAGCGGCTGCACGGTTTAATCTGGTCGAACTCTCACCGAGCAATGGACAGGCACAGGGGAATCTTTCTGTATCTGACCTCAGTCTTCTGTCAGGGTTTGTACAGCAAAACATCAATGGCTCTGTTGAGGCTCAGTTGTCTTTGCTAGCGGATTTCCAAAAACAATCTGGAGAGATAAACCTCAAGGGAACCAGCAGCCGAGTGAGCCTGCAAAATGAGCGCATTGACCGGATCCTCACTTCGCCAAGTCGGTTTTCCGCCAAGCTTATAGCGACGCTTAATAGAACTGATCTTCTTGCTTCTTATGGTCAACTAGACACGCTTTCATTTGAGAATATGTTTGGGCAGGTTGAAGCTCATGGCAGTTTGCAGGATCGTCAGCTGAATGGTGCATTTTCCGTCCAGGTGCATCAACTTGACCTGCTGGAACCACGTGTAAGCGGAGCGCTCACTGCTAGTGGGAAGATATCAGGTAACGCTACTGCACCTGATGTGTCACTTGAAATACACTCTGAGCGGATTGAGATGGATGGCACTCCCTTAGAGAAGTTGCAGCTTGTAGCAGATGGGACACTTTCTGAGACGGCCCCCAATGCGGACATCAATCTCACTGGCAAGTTTAAAGGGGAAGAACTTGTTGGTAAGTTCAAGCTGCTCAGTGACGCTGGTAAACTGTCTGTTCCAACACTAGATTTTGATTTCGGCGGGAACAAACTCAGTGGCAACGCACATGCTGCTGATCTTGCTCTCCTACCACAAGGTTTGGTTGGACAGTTCACCATTGAAGCCAATGACCTGAGCACTTTGTCATCGCTGGCTTTGACCGAGATGGAAGGTCAGGCTCATGGACAAATCGATATTGAGCAAGACAACGGTGATGCCAAAATCTCATTTGATCTTAATAGCGAAAATCTTCGGTTTGCGCAAAGCTCCATCATGTCCTTTGTCGCAAAAGGCTGGATAGACAAGCCTTTCACGCGCCCAGCTGCAAATGCAAACATCGCGCTCGATGGTGTTGAAGTGGAAGGGGTAAATCTGAGATCATTGACGTTGAATGCGACGCCTGTTGAAGGCAACACAAGTGCAGAAATTGCAACTGGCTTTTCCATTAATGCCGAATTTGCTGAAAACAGCGACCAACTTCAGAGCGCAGGGCTGGTACAAGCTGTTCCCGATGGGATCATTCTTACGCTCAATTCTCTTAATGGCCGTTACAAGGGTATCCAGACGAACCTCAAGCAACCTGCAGTGATTTCGCTCCTTGAAGACAAGCGTACAGTTTCCTCCTTTGAACTGGCTCTTGGCAATGGCTCTTTGAATGTTTACGGCAGCAACAGCAACCAGCTCGACATCAATGCCGAACTGAAGCAACTGCCACTTTCTATAGCGAATGCCTTTGTTCCAAGCCTTGCTTTGGATGGTGCGCTCAATGGGACGGTTCGCGCCTTTGGTGAGAACGATGCCCCCCAAGTCAGTTGGCAACTCGCTCTGAACCAGTTTTCAGCCAAGCCACTTCAGGATAACCGCATCCTCCCCCTTCAGATTGAGAGCACTGGATCATTTGCTGACAACAAAATTGACCAGAAAACCATTGTGACAAACGGTTCAGGCCTGAACGTTCAGGCGGCAGGGGCAATTGGGCTTGCAGGTGGTCAAGAGGTGTCTTTGACCACGTCAGGCAACATTCCCCTTGAGGTGGTGGGAGCCAAGTTGATCGAGCAGAATTTGGGTGGTAGTGGCGGCTTCCGTCTGAGCGGATCAGTTGCCGGCTCCCTCAAAGATCCTCAGGTCGCTATTGATATCCAGCCTGTGAACCTTGAGACCACGCAGCTCTCAACTGGGATGACACTGACAGACTACTCCGGTGACATTAAGGTTACGCGGCAAGAAATTGCGATCAATAAATTTGCCGCCAAGTTCAGCAATGGTGGCACGTTGCTACTTGATGGCAAACTGGGACTGGGTTCAGGCCTGCCGGCTCAAATGGAGCTCACAATTGATGGTGGTCGCTATGTTGACGGGACATTTGTTAGTGCATTGATTGATGCCAACCTTGCATTACAGGGCTCACTTGCCGATGCGGGTGCCCCTCCTGCAATTTCGGGCAAAGTCACCATTAACCAAGCAGATATTGAAATACCAAGCTCTTTTAACTCCAGTATCAATCCTGTGATTGTCCGGCATTTGAATGCACCCAAGCCGATCCTCAATCAAGCGAAGATCCTTGCGCAAGATGAAGGACGGGAAAAAGCCAAGAAGAACGAGCAACCGAGCCCAATCTCACAAGCCAGTTTGAATGTGGATGTGGAGGCACCAGGCAAAATCTTCATACGTGGCCGCGGCGTCAACGCTGAAGCCGGCGGATCGCTTAACATCGGCGGTAAGCTCAATGATGTGAAGACAGTGGGCGCCTTCTCTCTGGTGCGTGGCCGTATCGAGATTCTCTCAAAACGCCTGACACTCAGCCGCGGTAATGTGACGTTTAGCGGTTCACTTGTACCAACACTCGATTTTGCGGCAACGACAACATCCGGCTCAACGGAAGTGACTGTTTTGGTGAGTGGGCCTGCTGATTTGCCTGTGATTGATTTCACTTCAGTCCCAAGCCTGCCAAAGGATGAGGTCCTAGCGCAACTGTTGTTCGGTGAGTCTGTGAACGATCTTTCGCCAATTCAGCTGGCAAGCCTTGCAAGCGCAATCGCAACGCTAACCGGAGGCTCTGGCGTCGAGGGGCCATTGGGCACACTCCGCAATCTATTGGGTGTCAGCGATATCGACATAAAATTTGATTCAGCAGGAAATCCAGAACTGGCCGTTGGTGGATATATAAATGAGCGGATTTATCTGGGCGTAACACAGGAACCGACAACAGGTGACAATGCAGCGACTGTTGATATTGATGTCACGAAGTTCCTGAAGCTTCGTGGTGAAGCCAGCTCTGACGGAGATGCAAAAGCTGGCTTCTATTATGAGCGGGAATACGACTAAGTCGACGGCCCAGCGAGGCGGACAGCCTCTTCGTAGATAGGCTTTGGTAGGTTGACGCCGTATTGCTCTGCTTTTTCGCGGGCAGCAAGACGAGATGTTCCTGGCAAGCGTGCGCCCTGCTCTGCCTCAATCGCAGCAACAAGCGTTTCCATCCGTTCAGCAAACAAACCGCCAGAGATAAGATCAGCGTTGATTGCCAAAATAACCTGACCAAGATCAGGGGCATCCCCCTCTCCAGAGAACAAACTGGACGCCTCAAAACCAAATGCAGCTCCGCATAAGCCTGCCGCCATGATCTCAATCATCATGGCCAAAGCCGCTCCTTTGGCCTCTCCGATAGGGATCATAGTTCCTGCAAGCGCCGCCTCCGGATCGGTGGTTGCCTGTCCGTCTTTGTCCAGTGACCAACCTTCCGGGATAGATTTGCCTGTTCGCTGCGCTGCCATGATCTTTCCACGAGCGACACGTGAGAGTGCAAGATCAATGACAAGTGGTTCTCCATCTCCATTAGGAGCTGCAAATGCAATTGGATTGGTCCCGAACATAGGGTTCTTGCCGCCATAGGCAGCAATTGCCTTAGGCCCATTGCCAAAAATGAACGCAACCATTCCATCACGCGCCAAGCGCTCACAGTGGGCCCCCGCTTGCCCAAAGTGGTGAGAATGACGGATCGCACTCAAAGCCAGCCCATTTTGCGAGGAAGCGTCTTTCAGAAATGGCAGCGCAACTTCAATTGCTGGGTAAGCAAATCCGTATTTGGCATCAATCCGCTGCACAACCGGAGTGATCAGCTCTGCTTCTGGTTTGGCAAAGCCGTCTACCTTGCCGGTTCTGGTTTGGGCGGTGTAGGACGGAATTCTGGAAAGGCCGTGGCCTGCCTGACCATCTGCCTCCGCGTTCACTAAAGCATTTGCAACGATCTTCGCAATTGCAGGATCTGTTTTGTTGGCAGACAAAGCCTCCTCAGTGAGTTTGTGTGCTTCTTCTAATGAGAGATTGACCGTGTCTGACATGGAGCGCCCTTAGCTATATGAGTTCTTAAGTAAGTCGCTCCTGACACATTTTGCGGATAAGCACAATTGTGCCTGTTTCTTGCGAAGACATAAATGCAGATTGACCTTGTTCATTTGAGTGGGAGAATGACGTTTCAACAGGTCAGATGCTCTCGTAGTTCTTCCGGAATGACATCATTCCAGATTTTTCCGTTCAACCCATCTCAACCTCTTTCTCGTAACGGCTTATGAAAGCATGAGTTTTGGATCTACTCGTGTTGCATTGAGAAAGAGACAATCATTACACACCCTGATTTGCATTGCAGAATGGATCAATCTTTGTAAATCCTATGGGGACTAGGTGTTTTTCCTAGAACTACCACTTATATGTGTAGGTCAGATAAAACCGTCGTTAGGTCTTGTTCTTCTATCTCTCCTTAATTGCCTGGCGGGATATGACTTCATCAGGAGATACTCATGAGTACAACACTCTCAGCAACCAAAGAAATTCCGCTCCTACGTGAAGCTTGTCTCATAGGAGGAAAATGGGTCGGCGGAGATGAAAGCAACTCCATCTCTGTAAACAATCCAGCCACAGGCGAAATCATCGGGCGTGTTCCACGTTTTGGCCGCCCTGAGACTGCTGATGCAATCGATGCAGCCCATGCAGCTTTTGCTGTCTGGTCTAAGATGACAGCAGTTGAGCGCTGCAATCTGATGCTGCGGTGGGCAGACGTGATCACTGAAAACCAGAAGGACCTTGCTGAACTACTCACTGTTGAAATGGGTAAGCCACTGGCTGAATCGACTGGTGAAGTTGCTATCACAGCCAACTACATTCGTTTCTTCGCTGAAGAAGGCAAACGGGTTTATGGCGATGTGATCCCGTCCCCATGGAAGGACCGCCGTATTATGGTGACCAAAGAGCCTATCGGTGTTGTTGGTGCCATTACACCCTGGAATTTTCCAAGCTCTATGCTGGGGCGCAAACTGGCGGCAGCTCTTGGTTCTGGTTGTACTGTTGTGGCAAAGCCTGCAAGTCAAACCCCTTATTCAGCCTTGATCCTGGGTGAACTTGCGGAACAGGCTGGAATTCCAACCGGTGTGATCAACATCATCACCGGCTCAGCAGCCCAGATTGCTGACGAACTTTGTGAGAACGACAAGGTCCGCAAGATCACCTTTACCGGATCTACTCCAGTGGGTAAGCAGCTTGCCTCGAAAGCATTGGCCAACATGAAAAAGGTCTCTATGGAGCTTGGCGGCAACGCACCGTTTATCGTGTTTGATTCAGCTGATCTCGATAAGGCTGTCGAAGGTGCAATTGCTTCCAAGTTCAGGAACTCTGGCCAGACTTGTGTGTGCGCAAACCGCATTTACGCACAGGCAGGTATTTACGACGAGTTCTCGGCAAAGCTGAAGGCTGCTATCGAAGATCAGCTAAGCGTTGGTGATGGTTTGAAGCCGGGTACCAACCAGGGCCCTCTGATTGATGAGCATGCTGTCGCGAAAGTCGAAGAACTCATCACTGATGCCGTTTCGAAAGGCGGAACAGTGGTAACAGGCGGTAAACCAGATGTTCAGGGAGGCACGTTCTTTGAGCCTACCCTCCTACTTAATGCGACCCCAGACATGAAGGTTGCCAAGGAAGAAACGTTTGGTCCGTTTGCACCTGTCTTCAAATTTGAAAGTGAAGATGATGTGGTCAAGATGGCGAATGACACTGAGTATGGCCTTGCCTGTTACTTCTACACCCAAGATTTGGGTCAGACCTTCCGTGTAATGGAAGCATTGGAATATGGTCTTGTTGGCGTAAATGAAGGTGTGATCACGACCGAATATGCTCCATTTGGTGGTTACAAAGAAAGCGGAATGGGGAACGAGGGTTCCAAATACGGCGTGGATGATTACATCAACATAAAGTACTCTTGCATTGGCGGGCTCGGCCTTTAACGATCAATACTAATTTTGTGAGAGCCGGAGTGTTCAACACTCCGGCTTTTCTTTTGAGGACTGCTTTCGTGATTATCGAAGAAGAACGCTGTACAGCTGCTCCAACACTTAACGGTGAGCGCATTATCATGCGGGCTCACCAAACTTCAGATTTTGAAGCATGCTGCGCTTTGTGGGCACATCCTGATGTGGTTCGCTATATTTCAGGGAAGCCTTCCAGCCCAACGGATACGTGGGGACGCATCCTCAAGTATGCAGGGCACTGGAGCCTCTCCGGTTTTGGGTATTGGGCTGTGATTGAGAAAGACAGCGGAGAACTTATCGGCGATGTTGGTTTCTCTGACTTCAAGCGAGACATCACCCCAAGCCTTGATGGATTTGCAGAAGCTGGTTGGGTGATTTCGCCCAAGTTTCATGGCAAAGGTTATGCCCGGGAGGCTGTCGAGCTGAGCCTGTCCTGGTTACGGAGTTCCAGACTGTTTCCTGAAGTTCATTGCATTATTGCCCCTGAGAACAAAGCCAGTGTCAGCCTTGCTGAGCGTGTTGGTTTTGAGAAGTATACGGACGGGACTTATCTCGGACAACCGACCCTTTTCATGAAGCAAAGCTTTACTTAAGCTCAAGAGCCCAACCTGTATCCGCCGGGTTGGGCTTGTTCATTCTCTGCGATCCTGTATATCCTTCAGTTAAAGATCCACGCAGGCTGAGTTATGCAGAAATACGATAAGATTTACGCCAAGGACGAAAGTTACTTCGGCCATACTTCCAAGCAGTTTACAACGCTGTTCTCAAACCTCGACTTTGACAGCGGCACAATTCTCGATCTGGGTGCAGGACAAGGACGCGACGCGATTTTCCTTGCCAAGCGCGGTTACAATGTAATTGCTGTCGACAGCTCCAAAGTGGGACTGGACCAGTTGCAGGAACGAGTAGACACGGAGAACCTACCGATTGAGGTTGTTCACGTGGATGCACTTGGTTACACGCCCCCACAAGATCTTGATGCAATTGTTGCTGACCGTTTCTTCCACGAGCTGCCGAACAATGCACGTGTCAAACTTCTACAGCGCATGCTCAGTCACCTCCGCGTTGGTGGTTATATGCTTATCGCTGATGAAAAGAGCGTTTTGCCGAACCTGCGCGACACTTTGAAGAAAGAAAAGTTTGAGTTTTTGCGTGACAAAAACGGCATCCTCTTCACTTACAAGCCGTAAATATCTGATTGGAGGCGCGTGTGTGTGCCTCCCTTCCTCATTCTTTTCAGTAGTCTTGGAACTGAAAGACCACACACGAAAGTGTGATGTAAAACCCGTATATTTTTGCAGTTGTATCAACCGTTTTTACAATCTCCTTTATATTGCCACAGTGATAACTCATTTCCGCAACAATGTTTGCAAAAATTGGCGATTTTGCTGACTTTCTTGTGATTGTGCACCTGGGATGAACAATGCGTTTAATTGCAATTCCCAAAACATATGCCAATTGTATGCCCAAGATTGAAATTCAAAGTTCAACATAATTGGAGATTACAATGAAATCAGTTCGCTTTGGAATGCTTGCAGTCGCAGCTTCTTTCCTCGCTACAGCAGCAGTTGCCGAACCAGTTGCTTACGACGTTGATATGTCCCACGCCAATCTCGCTTTTGACTACAACCACCTCGGTTATTCCACCACTGATGGCCGTTTTGCTACTTGGGCACCTACTCTGGTCATCGACGAAGCAAACCCAGCAAACTCTAAAGTGGACGTTGAGATTGATGTCAACTCACTCAACACATTCTGGGAAGCTCGCGACACACATCTGAAGAGCGCCGATTTGTTCGATGTTGCCAAGTTCCCATCCGCAACATTCAAATCCACCAAGGTTGAGCAGGTTGGAGAGAAAAAGCTGGAAGTGACTGGTGATCTGACCATCCGCGGCATTACCAAGCCAACCGTTCTTGAAGTTACCGTCAATCAGTTAGGTGAGCACCCAATGGCTAAGAAGCAAGCTGTTGGTCTTGATGCGACAACCACAATCAAGCGTTCTGATTTCGGCATGGCGATGGCTGTACCTTACGTGTCTGACGAAGTGAACATCAACATCAGCTTCGAAGCGACTGTTAAGTAATGTTTCCGGCCTGTCGGGTGCTGAGAATGCTCTGGCAGGTCTGGTCGAACTTTGAGAAGGGGCAGCGATGCCCCTTCCCTCGATCAAAGGGCCTTTTCTATGATCAGGAACACTCGATCAGCCTATGGCATCGTGGCGATTGCATTACACTGGACCATAGCGACGCTCATCATCGGTATGCTGGGCTTCGGCCTGTATATGGTCACACTGCCGATATTCGAGCCTGCAACTTACTCTCTTTATCAACTTCACAAGTCCATTGGCTTTGTCGTATTGGCGTTGGTCTCCTTGCGCATTCTCTGGAAAATCACTGGCATCACACCTGATTTACCTGCAGAAATGCCACTTTGGGAAAAGCTTGCTGCACATCTAGGCCACATCAGCCTTTATGCTTTGATGTTGCTTATGCCGCTAACAGGATGGCTGCTGGTTTCGTCCAGCCCACTTGGTCTACCGACAGTTTTCTTTAACCTCTTTGAGATTCCGCACCTACCAACACCTGAGTTTTTAGGGCAAAAGGCAGATGTATCTGCGTTCTTCACCGCAGTGCATGGCTGGGCTGCGTATGCGTTTATCGCAGTGATCCTTGCACATGTTGGAGCTGCTCTGAAGCACTACTTCATATCCAAGGATAAAGTCTTACAGCGTATGTTGTCCTCAAAAGCCTAATTTGAGGATCTGGAGAAAACCATGAAACGATTGACCGATATGTTCTTTAAAGCCGGCGTATTTCTGACCTTCATCTTAGTCGGAGCAGCTTCATCTGCCTTCGCAAATGAATGGTCAGTGGATCGCAACAAGAGCACGCTTGGCTTTGAGGTCATCAATAACGGAAACACCGTTACGGGCACTTTTGCCACCTGGAATGCTAAGATCATCTTCGACAAAGAAGAGCTCGACAAAGCCCAGATTCAGGCAACAATCATCACTGGAAGCGTCAAAACAGAAGATGCACAGGCAGCAGGTGCAATCACAACCCCACAGTGGTTGGATATCTCCAGCTTCCCTGATGCAGTATTTCGCGTAGATAACGTTGTTCCTGCTGGTGGTGATCTCTATGAGGCTGCAGGTACGCTGGAGCTTAAAGGCGCGAAAATCGCTATTTTCTTGCCCTTTACGCTGACCATTGAAGGTAAAACCGCTCACGCAGTTGGCGAAGCAACTTTATCTCGCAGTGACTTCAAGATTGGTGATGGTGTGCCAGACAGCACTGTCAGCAATAAGGTGACTGTGAAACTGGACCTATACGCCACTCGTTGATGGATTGCGCCAAAGAGAGCCTTGCATTTTCCACCAAGTCTCTCGTCAATTCGGCGTAATCTAGCAAATTTGACAAGTTTTGAAGGCTGAGGGGCTTTGCCCCTCGGCTTTTTCTCTATAAAACGGCGCTCAGCAAATTCAACAGTGTACAGTGGTACACCAAAATAGCCAGAGAGTGCCAAGATGTCCGAAACACTTGCTCCCGAGTACGTTCACACCTCTCTTTTTCCATTGGGTAAAGACAAAACTCCTTATCGCAAACTGACCTCCGATTACGTGAGCGAAGTTGAGTTTGACGGTGAGAAAATCTTGAAGGTGGAGCAAGAAGGTCTTCGCTTACTTGCTGAAGAAGCGTTTAAAGACATCAACCATTTCCTGCGTCCTTCCCATTTAGAACAGCTGCGCAAAATTCTCGACGACCCTGAAGCGACTGCAAACGACAAATTCGTCGCTTTTGACCTGATGAAGAACGCGAATATTTCAGCTGCTGGCGTATTGCCAATGTGTCAGGACACCGGCACTGCAATTGTGATGGGTAAGAAGGGCCGCAAAGTCTGGACTAACGGACATGACGAAGCAGCGCTCGGTGAAGGCGCACGTGATGCTTACTTCAAAAAGAACCTGCGTTACTCCCAACTTGCACCAATTTCCATGTTCGAGGAAAAGAACACCAAGAACAATATGCCGGCTCAAATCGAGCTTTATGCTGAAGGTGATGACGCTTACAAGTTCTTGTTCATGGCGAAAGGCGGCGGATCCGCTAACAAGACCTTCCTGTTTCAAGGTACTCCAAGCCTGCTGACCAAAGATCGCATGATTGAGTTCCTGAAGGAAAAAATTCTTACTCTTGGTACTGCGGCATGCCCACCATATCACCTCGCAATCGTTATTGGCGGCACATCTGCTGAGTTGAATCTGAAATCAGTAAAAATGGCTTCTGCCCGTTACCTGGATGAGCTGCCGACGGAAGGTTCTGAAGGCGGCCACGCATTCCGTGATCTGGAAATGGAAGCTGAAATTCATAAGCTGACACAGTCCAGCGGTGTTGGTGCGCAGTTTGGTGGCAAATACTTCTGTCACGACGTGCGCGTGATCCGACTACCGCGCCATGGTGCATCCTTGCCGATCGGCATTGGCGTATCTTGTTCAGCAGACCGTCAGGCGACTGGCAAGATCACTAAGGAAGGCATCTTCCTGGAGGATTTGGAGCGGAATCCTGAAGTCTACATGCCGGAAGTTACCGACAACGATCTTTCTGATGATGTTGTGAAGGTTGACCTCACGCGCCCAATGAGCGAGATCCTTGGCGAACTGACCAAGCATCCAACGAAAACACGGCTTTCGTTGAGCGGTCCATTGATCGTGGCCCGCGATCTGGCACACTCCAAGCTCCGGGATCGTCTTGAGGCGGGCGAACCGCTCCCAGACTACATCAAGAACCACCCAGTTTACTATGCAGGCCCTGCTAAAACGCCAGAAGGCATGCCATCCGGTTCATTTGGCCCAACCACTGCTGGCCGTATGGATGCCTATGTGGATCAGTTCCAAGCCGCAGGCGGCTCTATGGTGATGCTGGCCAAAGGCAACCGCTCAGCGGGTGTGCGCCGCGCTTGTCAGGCTCACGGAGGCTTTTACCTCGGTTCTATCGGAGGTCCCGCTGCCCGCCTTGCCCAAGACTGCATCAAGAGTGTTGAAGTGGTTGAATATGAAGAGCTGGGTATGGAAGCTGTTTGGAAGATCGAAGTTGAAGATTTCCCTGCCTTCATCGTGGTGGACGATAAAGGCAATGACTTCTTTAAAGAACTGAACCTGAGCTAATTACTCTGGTGAGGTAATATCGAGATTGAAGGGCGTTCTTAGGAGCGCCCTTTTTCGTTCCCCACATTCATGACAATTTCATTCAATCACAATTCAAATTAGCTGAGTTCAATCTTCTTTCATTATATTAAGTTGCGTTTTAGATAGATGCAAATCAAGCTCGATGTGAATGTAAATCATCTTCGAATGGCTCTCTAGTAAATTCCTTTTCCATAAGAAGTATATAGCAGCAGTTGTAGTCTGAATTACTTCAACAATTAATATATTTGACATTCTAAGCTGCGAGCGTCTCCCTACTCGCTGCATAAATTCCCTCATGCAAACGAGATAAAACAAACAACAATATCCTAGGGGGTATCAATGCGCATACTTATCGCGAGTGTTGCTCTTTGCTTCGCAGCACTATTTACCGGAACTCAGGCAGATGCCGCAGCATCTGGCAAGTTCTTTGATCATGCATCCAAAAAATGGGTTTCCTACGGTTCTGCTCACCATGGAAAATCTCCAATCAAACGTAAGCAGGTCAGGTACAACGGCTCATACGGCCCAAACACCATTGTGATCAGCACAAAAGATCGACGCCTCTACCATATTCGCGGTAATGGTACCGCGATGGTGTACGGCGTTGGCGTCGGTCGTCAGGGTTTCCAGTGGTCAGGAACTCACCGAATTACCCGCAAAGCTGAGTGGCCAAGCTGGACACCGCCAAAGGTCATGATTGATCGTGAGCGCCGTAAAGGGCGTAACCTGCCTAGCTTTATGAAGGGTGGCCCAAACAATCCACTTGGTGCTCGCGCTATGTATATTGGCAGCACCATCTATCGCATTCACGGCTCCAATGAGCCATGGACGATTGGTTCAGCGGTCTCATCTGGATGTATCAGAATGGCGAATGAAGACGTCATTCACCTCTATGACAATGTCAATGTTGGTACGAAGGTGATCGTGCTTCGCTAGACTGCATGGGGCTGGTTCTTTGCCAGCCCTACTTGCTGAGGTCTCTACTCAAACCACGCTCTTGCATTTCACTCAAATATCGATTCCATAAAAACTCTTTTTGATCATTCATTTCCTGAAAATACGCCCAAGTGAAAATTCCGGTATCGTGCAGATCATCAAATGTCAGCTTAACTGCATAGTTTCCAACCGGATCTACACCAATAATCGTTGTGTCCTGCTTCCCCGCGATCACTTTTCGTTGATCTGGAGTATGCCCTTGCACTTCTGCTGATGGGGACATTACTCGCAGAAACTCCGAGGTAAATGAGACTTCAAGGCCATCATCAAAAGTAATTTCAAGATTTTTGCCTTGGTTTTTTAGGTGAATTTGCGTAGGCCAGCGTGTATCCGACATATTTTTTTATCCTTGCCCAAGTTCATGGAACTCAGTATTGATGATTTAGGAATTATACCTGTGGTTCTAAGATATATTTCTAGTTAAATCCACTGGAACTCCTTACTGATGGATTGACGCTAACTCATTGCGTACTACATTAGAATTGTTAAATTCGTCGCCTAAAGAGATACGTGAGTGGAGGTTTCCATGGGGCAATATGCCGAGGACAAACAGCAGGGTGCCCACCCAGCATTGATTGACCCGTTCGGCCGCGCCGTGACGTATCTTCGCGTCTCTGTGACTGATCGTTGTGATTTGCGATGCGTCTATTGCATGTCCGAGCACATGACTTTCCTTCCCAAGAAAGACGTTCTTTCGCTGGAAGAGCTGGATCGCCTTTGCAGCGTTTTCATTGAAAAAGGCGTTCGTAAGATCCGTCTCACCGGCGGGGAGCCTTTGGTTCGCAAGAACATTATGAGTTTCATCCGAGGCCTGAAGCGACATTTGGACAGCGGTGCGCTTGATGAGCTCACCATTACTACGAACGGTACTCAGCTCGAGCGCTATGCCGAAGAGCTATATGAAGCAGGTGTTCGTCGCATCAACGTTTCTCTCGACACCCTAAAGGCAGAGAAGTTTAAGGATGTCACCCGGTGGGGTGATATTCAAAAAGTTTTCGATGGCATCAAGGCCGCTCAGGAAGCCGGTCTTCAGATTAAGCTGAATGCTGTAGCGTTGAAGAACTTCAACGAGGATGAACTCATTCCGATGCTGGAGTGGGCACATGAGCGTGGGCATGACCTGACATTCATCGAGACAATGCCACTTGGTGAGATTGATGGAGACCGGAATGAGCAGTATCTGCCGCTGAGCGACGTGCGTAAGGCACTCTCCGCCAAGTACACACTGACAGACATTCCGTACAAGACCGGCGGCCCTGCCCGTTATATGCAGATTGAAGAGACTGGAGGCCGTCTTGGTTTCATCACCCCGATGACACACAACTTTTGTGAAAGCTGTAACCGTGTGCGTGTGACCTGCACCGGACAGTTGTTCATGTGCCTTGGCCAAGAAGATCAAAAGGACTTACGTGCAGCCTTGCGAGCATCTGAAGGAAATGAAGTGCTTTCGGAAGCGATTGAATCAGCGATTGCACGAAAGCCAAAGGGGCATGACTTTATTATCGACCGCGATAACAAATCTGCGACTGGCACGCGTCATATGAGTATGACGGGCGGGTGATTTTGCATTTTTAAGGCTGAACTAGAGCTGTATGTAGGTCGGACTGACTTTCATCATAGTTTTATCTTGTGATGCTTTTCTCATTTCACCAATAGATATTCGTTATAACGGTAATCTCCCTGCTCTCGTTCATGATTAACACACAAAAGAGCCTCGCAGGGAGATTTCTTACTTAAGCTGTTAATCTCTATCTATCCGAGATAGAATATACTCACACTAAATGAAAAAACTAACAGCAAACAGCCAGACCTCATGAAGTTATGTGGTAGATGCTGCATCACCACGGCCAGTCAATCCAGTACTAATAGCCTGGAAAATTTCAGCTATTTCTGTCCCTATTGTTGCTACTGCACCAATAATTACGACAGAAATAAACCCTGCAATCAGACCATACTCAATTGCGGTTGCGCCTGACTCGTCTTTAAGAAACTTAGCAAACATTGTTTTAAACTCCGTATTGAACCCTAGAAGCCCCACTCCTCATCGGGACTAGCTGCAACCTAAGCCTTCATTTCTTGCCAATTTATGAATCAAATTTGCGGAGCAATTTAAGTTTGTTGGGCATAAGCACTATTATCAGTAGTGCATGATGAGCTCTACAAATTCAGCACACACATAATGTCACTAACTTATTGATTTAAATTATTTTTTCATTAGGTAGAATTTACAGCAACGCACTAACCATTTGTTTACTTTACCTATTAGTTGTCAGTTTTCGCAGTGCATAGTTGTATTTCTTCAACTCAATTCGTTGCTCTCTGTTTCTCTGCGGCTTCGAGTCTTTCCAAAGACCTTTCCAAAAGTCATGAAATGCATGTGATCGTGCGTAGCGACCTTGCATTAAAAGTCTTTGCATTGGCATTTCAGTTATTTTGCATCGATCTTGGAAGATCCCTTTCGCCAGAAAGTTCATTATAGTGTTCTCCTTGCCACATTTTCGTTGGACAATAGTCTTGTGGCGAAGACCCTGACAAACGGGTAATTTCAAGTATTCGGATCAGTTTTTTTGAGGCGAAATGCGTTACTCCCTTCCTCCTCTCAATTCGTTCAGGGCCTTTGAATGCGTTGCACGGCACATGAGCTTTGCGAAGGCAGCCAATGAGCTTGGACTTACGCCGTCGGCATTGAGTTATCAGGTCAAGATGCTCGAAGATCAGTTACAGACTCAGTTGTTTACACGTTTGAATCGAGCGATTGAGCTTACGTCAGCTGGACACCGCTTATTGCCGGGTGTTGAAGCTGGGTTAGAAAACTTCAGCGAGGCTGTTGCACGCATTAAAGGAGTAGATGAGGATAAAGTCCTCGTTATATCCACGGGACCTGGAACAGCTTCCAAGGTTATTGCGCCTCGGATTTATCGCTTCATGGAGGCTTATCCTGAAATCGAACTTCGCATTTCCGCCAATTTGAAGCTCGTAGATTTCTACAGGGACGATGTTGATCTCGGGCTCCGCTTCGGGCGTGGGCCATATCCGGGATTACATATTGATTTTCTAGCGGAAGATTTTCTTACACCCATGTGTGCGCCTCAACTGGCGAATGAAATGAATGAGCCCGCCGACCTAAAGAACTTTACTTTACTTCATGAAGACAGCATGGCGACATTCTTAAACGCACCGGGATGGAGGGCATGGTTGAAGACTGCTGGAATCTCTAGGGCCTCCTGGTCGAAGAAAGGGATGCACTTTTCTCAGATTGACCATGCTCAGGATGCAGCTATTGAGGGGGCTGGTGTTATTCTTGGCCGCAAAGTTTTGTGCGCGCATGACGCACGACTTGGTCTGCTGGCGAAACCATTCGAATTCGAAATTTCTGCAACTGCTCACTATATGCTGCTTGGGTTGGAAAATTCATTTCAGAAACATAAGTGCAAGGCATTCATAGACTGGATAAAGTCGGAACTTAATGAACTATGCCTTTCATAATTGCATTTCGTAGAACTGGCACTGCAAACAGAAACGGCAGATGTCAATGAGATGACTACCTGCCGTCTAAGTGAAGCCTTATCAGTCAAGTCAATTTACTACTGATCAACCAACAACGATTTTAGGTGCTGACCTTGCAGCATCTCCAGTGGGTTGAAGGACGCCCTGCCAGAGGCCAGCAGCAATGATGCCGTAGGCCTTTGAGACTGGACTGTCTGGATTACTCACTGTGATTGGAGTGCCTGTATCAGATTGCTCTCTGATTTCCATTGTCAGGGGCACTTCACCCAAGAATGGGACTTTCATCTTCTCAGCTTCTGCTTTTGCACCACCATGACCAAAGATCTCATGCGTGCCACCGCAGTCTGGGCAGACAAAGTGACTCATGTTTTCAACGATACCCAATACAGGGATCGCGACTTTCTCAAACATGGCAATACCGCGGCGTGCATCCAGAAGTGCAAGGTCCTGTGGTGTTGAAACGACCAAAGCGCCTGTCAGAGGTACTTTTTGAGCCATAGTCAACTGAACATCACCCGTTCCTGGTGGGAGGTCAACGATAAGCGCATCCAGCTCACCCCAGTCAACTTCGCGCAGCATCTGATTGAGGGCAGACACCACCATTGGGCCGCGCCAGATCATGGCCGTTTCTTCTTCTACCAGAAAACCAATAGACATCAGCTTGATGCCATGAGCTTCCAAAGGCTTCATAATACGGTTTTCAAGAACTTCCGGCTGTCCAGAGGCTCCCATAAGCTTTGGGATTGATGGGCCATAAATATCAGCGTCCAGCAAACCAACCTTCAAGCCCATTGCAGAAAGAGCAAGTGCGAGGTTGGCTGATGTTGTTGATTTACCAACCCCACCTTTACCTGATGCAACAGCTATAATGTGTTTCACGCCAGGCACTTCCTGCTTTGCTGGCATTGGAGTGCCTTTCGGCGGAGCTTTGCGTGCAGCAGGTGGTGGCGCAGATGGAGAGCCAGGTTGTTTTTCTGCTGTGAGTGCGACAAGGACCGTTTCAGCACCAGGAAGCACCGACACAACCTTCTCAGCTGCCTGGCGAAGCCCTTCAAGTTCAGAAGCACGCTCTGCGGGTACTCTGATTGAAAAGACGACGCGGCCATCTGATAGAAACAGATCTGCAACCAGATCCTGATCAACAATGTTGCTCTTGCCATCAGGCGATTTAACCTGTTTGAGCACGTCGAGAACGCGCTCCTGCGTCAACCCAGCCATAGTCTCTTCAGTATCCTTATGGTTCTTGCCTGATGTGAACCCGCCTTTGAGGCGCCCCCACAATCCTTTAGGTCTGTCGTTGTCCATAGTGCACACCCTGTAAAGCTCTGTATTGCAGAGAGGGATAATATGATCTTGAAAACAAATATGCCTGCAATCTGAATGTGCAAGCTTTTGCCGATGGTTCTTTTTATATCTTGGTATACTTCTCACGAAGAATAGAGCAATACAGAATTCACCAAAGACGTTCTTTGTCCTTTGCACATTCGCAACCTGTTTTGCCAACTCGGCATGCAATCAGTTGAGCAGAGTTCACGCAAAGTTGAGGTCACCAACACAAATTCACAGATATTTGCGCTTCACGCAAAATCTTTCATTGCAGATAAAACCCAGTGTCTTCTGAGGATTAGCGCACCACCTAGGGGATCCACCTTACGCATTGGGGAACTCGTTTCATGCTCTTGATACATTAGACCCACAAACTGAGCGGAATGCATGGTATTTAGGGGCCTAAGAACCCTCTTGTTGCTGCACACAGAAGCAAGAGGATCGGGCGAAATTCATGCTGACAATTCTGTTCTGCATTTTCCACGGGCTAGGAGGCAATCGTGTCTAATCCTATTTTGATGAATCGTCGTAGCGTGCTGGGGGGCATGGCCGCTACCGGTGCCATTGCAATGGTGCATCCATATTCTGTTCTTGCAAAAGAGAACACAGCGCACTTGCGTTTGATGGAAACAACCGACCTCCACGTCCACGTCGCTCCATATGACTATTATGCTGACCGCCCAATGGACACAGCTGGCCTTGCTCGCACAGCAACTATCATCAGAAAGCTGCGCTCTGAAGCAACCAACTCCATGCTCGTTGATAATGGTGATTTCCTGCAGGGCAACCCGATGGGCGATTACATCGCCTATGAGCGCGGCATGCGTGAAGGTGATGTGCATCCGGTCATCAAAGGTATGAACGTACTGGGTTACGACGCTGGCACATTGGGCAACCATGAGTTCAACTACGGTCTGGACTTCATGATGAAGGTCCTTTCCGGAGCAAATTTCCCTGTTGTTTCTTCCAATGTTTCCAAAGGTAGCACCCTTGCTTCCAATGGCCGTAAGGATGATCTGTTCCTGAAGCCGTACACCATTGTTAAGAAGAAGATCAAAGACGGTGCTGGCATCGAGCACACGATTAAAGTGGGCTTTGTTGGCTTCGTTCCTCCAATGATCATGAACTGGGACTCCCGTCACCTGGTTGGTAAGGCGAACACTCGTGACATGGTTGATGCTGCACGTGCATGGGTTCCTGAAATGAAGGAGCAAGGTTGCGATCTCATCATTGCGTTGTGTCATGGCGGTATCGCTGGTGGCGAACACGAAGACGGAGCTGCAAACACTGCGCTACACATTGCTGGTGTTGAAGGTATTGATGCTCTGTTTACGGGTCACCAGCACGATGTCTTCCCGGGGCCTAGCTATGAAGGCATTCCTGGCGTTGATGCTGTCAAAGGCACGCTGCAAGGCAAACCAGCTGCGATGGGTGGCTTCTGGGGTTCTCATCTCGGTGTCATCGATCTGATGATTGAGCACGATGGCAACAACGGCTGGCGCATTGCAAACTTCACCACAGACGTACCGTCAATCTATAAGAAAGAAGGTCGTAAGCGGATTCCTCTTGTTTCCAGTGATGAAGAAGTGCTGGCAGCGGTTGAGAATGATCACCAAAAGACGCTTTCTTATGTGCGCCGCGCTGTGGGCAAATCCTCTGCTCCGTTGCATTCCTACTTTGCTCTGGTGGCGGATGATCCATCTGTTCAGATCGTTTCCAAGGCACAGACCTGGTACACTAAGGAAATGCTTAAGGACACTGAGTGGGCTGGACTACCAGTGCTTTCCGCTGCTGCTCCGTTCAAAGCAGGTGGTCGCGGTGGTGCGGACTATTACACTGACGTCGCTGCTGGTGATATCGCAATTAAGAACGTTGCTGACCTTTATCTTTACCCGAACACAACACGTGCTGTGTTGATCACCGGTAAAGACGTGAAGGAATGGCTTGAGCGTTCTTCTGGTATGTTCAACCAGATTGAAGCTGGTAAGAAAGACCAAGTCCTACTGGATGCTGATTTCCGTTCTTACAACTTCGATGTGATTGACGGTGTTACCTACGAGATCGACCTGACACAGCCTTCCAAGTATGACGGTAAAGGCAATGTTGCACATCCAGAGTCTAACCGCATCGTGAACCTTCAGTTTGAAGGTAAGCCAATCGATATGGATCAGAAGTTTGTTGTTGCCACCAACAATTATCGCGCTGGCGGTGGTGGTAACTTCCCTGGCATCAATGATGATGTGATCATCTTTGTTGGGCCGGACACAAACCGTGATGTGATTGTTCGGTACATTGTGGACCAAGGTACGATTAATCCATCTGCCGACGCGAACTGGAACTTTAAGCCTGTTGCTGACACCACTGTTCTGTTTGAGACCGGGCCTGCTGCTGAAAAGCACATGAAAGGCGTGAAGGGCGTTCAGATTGAAGCGGCTGGCGAAGGCAAAGACGGTTTTGCCATGTACCGCATCACTCTCTGATTTTCATTGGAGCGTCCTCCGTTCCTAAAAACCGGGAGCACTTTGCGAGGATATGTTCTAAGTCAGAGTGACTTACATGACTTTGAGAAGGCGGGGCCATATGCTCCGCTTTTTCTTTTTTCGCAAAAAGCGATAAGTATCAATGTTTTAAACACTGTATTTTACATTTTTAGAAGAATTTGCTGTCAGGCTTTCATGAACCGGAGGATCTGACAATGAGTGTTACGCAATTATGTTATCGCAGCCGCATTCATTGGCCTGCGCTTCGCTATAGCCTCGACGAGGAAGTCGAGCGATCGTTGACCCGTATTCGGCGCATCAACTCGATGGCAGGCGTTACAGGCGCTCTGATCCTGACAGACAATCATGTTTTTCAGCTTTTGGAAGGCCCATGGCCCTTAGTGAAGCGGACGTTTGAATGTGTGCTTGAAGATAAGCGACATTCTGATCTGACTGTCCTTTCAAATGAAGAGCAGGATTTCAGGCTCTTTCATAATTGCTGGATGCACTTCTGCGACCTTCGTGAGGAAGCCGATAGCCATTACCCCAAGTTCTTTGGCAATCTTCTGGCCCACCCTGATCGCACCTGTAGCGAAGAGGTGATGGAATTGCTGCTTCTGCTCTCCATGAACATGAGTGAAAGCCAGCTGACCAGTCGCCTTGCTCTCATGTAGTCCTACGCTTGTTCCCCAAGGTGGCATGACCACCGCTCCCCGACGCTCTTAAAGGCACCTCTCCTCCCACTGCCTTTAGGAGCGTTTTTTTGTGGTTTGCGACTGGATGCCACTTTGCACCCTGCCCTATCCTGTTTCACAAGTAGCGCTGAAGATTTGTGTGTTAGAGCACGTCACGTTCATTAACATTCACGCGGCGTGCTCTAACATATTTGGTGGAGCGAATTCTTCTCGTTTAATTGAATCCAATCAAACGGAACGCGCTCTAGGCCTAAGTGGGAAGTCAGGTATGTCTGTTGAAGCAGTGAAGCGAAACAAAGTGATCGGTTGTATCCTTTGCGGTGGGAAGTCCCGACGCATGGGCGGTACTGACAAAGCATTGCTGGACCTGAATGGCACGGCTTTGTTGGAACATGTTGCGTCCCGCTTGCATGGGCAAGTTGTGCAGAGTGTTTTGAGCGTAAATGAGCCAAGCGACCTTCATGAGAGCCTGGGATTACCGATGCTTGCAGATGAGCTAGAAGGACACCTTGGCCCATTGTCTGGTGTTCACAGTTCATTGAACTGGGTAAGACAAAACGCTCCTAACGCATCTGACGTTGTGACTGTGGCAGTTGATACGCCGTTTTTTCCAACGGATTTGGTGGAGACGCTTGCTGCCAGCAGAATAGTGAATGCAGGCGCCCCGATCATTTGCTCCAGCGGTGGGCGAGACCACTTTGCATTTGGCCTGTGGCCTGTGGCCTTAGCAGATCCTTTAAAAGAGTACCTCTTAGAGGGTGGTCGCAGCATCAAAGGCTTTTTTAAAGACTATCCGCCCGTCATCGTGGAATTCGAACTTCAGAACGCGGTTGATCCCTTCTTTAACATCAACACACCGGAAGATATTCCCGTTGCACTTGAGCATATTGCTCAATTACAGGTGCAATAGTCATCAAAACGATCAGATGCCTGTGCGATCTTTGATTTTTGCCAAATCCTAAGGCGTGACTCTGGTAAATAAAGAAACACGCCCACTCAAGTTTCCGGAATAGACATGAACACGAAAACGCCCAGTCTGAGCTTTGACGAAGCCCTTTCTCATTTGCGAGGTTTAGGTCGCTGCAAAGTCACTGCAGAAGAAACATCGCTTTACGAGGCGTATGGCCGTGTTCTTGCGGAAGATATAATTGCAACCTGCGACCTTCCTCCGCTTGATAACTCTGCGATGGATGGCTACGCAATTGCGCAAGGAGGATCAGGGCAGACATCTTTTGCGGTGGTGATGGAGATATTTGCTGGTTCCATGCCGGAAACATCGCTTAAGGCTGGCGAAGCTGCGCGGATCTTTACAGGTGCGCCTGTTCCGGAAGGTGCTGATTTTGTGGTGCCACAGGAAGATTGTTCTGAGAGCGTAAGTGGTGGTGCGCGGCACGTAAAGCTCTCTCGGAGCTACCCGATTGGCTGCAATATCCGTCGCAAAGGTGAAGACCAGACCAAAGGCGCACCTATAGTGAAGGCAGGTACTGTGCTGCGCCCGCAGGAGATTGCTGCGGCTGCTTCCATCGGCATTGCCCAACTCCAAACATACCGCAGGCTGAAGGTTGGTGTATTTTCAACGGGCAATGAACTGATCCGTCCGGGAACAACGCGGCAGGACGGGCAAATCTTCGACGCGAACCACTTCCTGCTGCGCGGCATGCTTGCCAATTTGCCGGTTGAATTGGTTGATCTTGGCATTTTGGCAGATCAGCGTGAGGTTATTGAGAATGCGTTAGAAGCTGCCTCCAAAGAATGTGATGTGATCCTGACCTCTGGCGGTGCTGGAGGTGGTGATAAGGATTTCGTCTCTACAACGCTTTCCAAGCTTGGCAAAACCACCTTCTGGCACTTGGCTGTTAAGCCCGGGCGTCCCTTCATGGTGGGCGAATTACCTGATTGCATCTTTATCGGCCTTCCGGGCAATCCTGTGGCAACCACTGTCGCCTTCGCATTCCTTGCACGCCCGTTGATTGAAGCGCTTACCGGAGCTGACTTCATTGAAGCGCCGCGCCAATACATTGCTGCGGATTTTGAGGTTTCTGGCCGCAAAGCCGGACGCCGTGAGTTTTTGCGCGGTCGCCGTGTGGTTGAAGATGGCACTCTTAAATTGACCAAGTTTCACAGTGACGGTTCAGCCTTGTTATCTTCTCTAACGTTCGCCGATGGCTTCATTGAGTTGAAAGAAGATATAACTTCTGTTCGCAAAGGTGATCTTGTTCCGTTCATCAGCTTTGATGAAATTAGCCTTGGGTAACTCTGCTGGCTCGCATTTTCAGAATCGCGTGCGAGCCATTTTTCCACGCCTAGATCACTGGTTGCAATTTTAACAAGTTTGCCCTCAAAGCTGCGAAATATTGCAAGATATTACCATGAAGCATCGTCATTTTGCTATTAATTAGCCTAATATGCCCAGTATATAGGTTGATCTACGGATACTTTTAGTGAAACATAAGCTCCGGTTATGCAGGGGCCTACCTAAAGAAACCCTGCCAAGATAATTAATTCGGGGACATAATATGCGTATTATGCGTTTGGCAGCAGTAGCAGCAATTGCGTTGGCAGCAGTTTCTGGCGCGGAAGCAAAAGAATGGACAAAGGTTCGCATGGGCACCGAAGGCGCCTACCCTCCATTCAACTATACCACCGCTGACGGAACACTGACTGGCTTTGATGTTGAAATCGGCAATGCTCTTTGTGACGAGCTGAAGCTTGAGTGTACATGGGTCACTCAGGACTGGGACGGCATCATCCCTGGTCTGATTGCAGGCAAATACGACACTATCCTTGCATCCATGTCCATTACTCCAGAGCGTATGGAAAAGATCTCCTTCTCTGAGAAGTACTACAACACTCCTCCAGGCATCGCAGTACGCAAAGATTCCGAGTTGAGCGAAGCCTCTCCAGAAGGCCTCAAAGGCGTTCGTCTTGGCGCACAGGGCAGCACCACGCACTCTCAGTTTGCTGAAGAGATCCTGAACGGTTCTGACATTGCTCTTTATCCAACCTCTGAAGAGTATAAGCTGGATCTGGAGAATGGCCGTGTTGATGCAGCGGTAGATGATGTGATGGTCCTGACAGAGTGGGTCAATTCCGATCAGGGCTCTTGCTGTAAGATCCTCGGCACTATGCAGTCCATTGAAGAGATCCATGGCAAAGGCGCAGGCATCGGCGTTCGTAAAGGCGACGAAGACCTTGCAGCTCTGTTCACCAAAGGTATTGCTGCTCTGCGTGCAAACGGCAAGTACAAAGAAATCAATGACAAGTACTTCTCCTTCGACGTTTACGGCGAATAAGAACAACTTGGCACTCAGCTGATTAATCAGCTGATGGTTTTGAGACCCTCGGGTGTGTTGCGCCCGAGGGTTTTATTTTGCCAATTTGACCAATCAAAGTCACCAGTTTGGCAGAATGGCTCATTTAGTCTCTCAAAATGGCAAATTGTAATTGATTCCGGGAAAGCCTAAATCCGCTCTTCTGAGTGTGAAGGGACATAGTTTTCTCACTTAACCCAGAAAGCGGGAGAAATATTCCCTCCACATAACCCGTTGAATTAACGGATATCACTTCACAATAACGGCATATGGCGCATTTTTCTTCCGATATCTCCGTTATTTCAGTTGAAGTCCTGCGCATTTTTTATAGTGTCCTTGGCAACAAATGCAGAGCACAACCAAAACAACCACTCTGCCAAAAAGAACAAGGATGCACGGATGTCTTTTGCCCGTATCGCGCTTGCGACACTTATGAGCTTCACTGCTGCTTCAGCCCTTCAGGCAGATGAGATCACCAAACTGCGTATTGCGACAGAAGGCGCTTACCCTCCCTTCAACTTCACAGGTTCTGACGGTGTTCTGACTGGTTTTGACGTTGAGATCGGCAATGCTCTTTGCGCTGAGATGAAGGTTGAGTGTGAATGGGGCACGCAGGAATGGGATGGCATGATCCCGGGTCTGGTTGCTGGAAAGTACGATGCGATCATCGCCAGCATGTCCATCACCGAAGAGCGTCTTGAGCGCATTTCGTTCTCTCGCAGCTATTACAACACCCCCTCAACCATTGCAGTGCCTAAGGATTCTCCAGTTTCCGAGATCACTCCTGAAGCACTGGAAGGCCTGCTGATTGGCGCACAGGGCGGTACCACGCACTCTGTTGTGGCGGAAGAGATCTACTCCGATGCTGACGTGTCACTGTACCCGACCTCTGAAGAATACAAGCTGGACATCGAAAACGGTCGTCTGGATGCTGTGATTGATGATCTCGGTGTTTTGCAGAGCTGGGTGGATTCTGAAGCAGGTTCTTGCTGTAAAATCATTGGCTCTCTGCCAATTCAGCCTGAGCTACACGGCCAGGGCATAGGTGTAGGCGTTCGTAAAGGTCAGGAAGAGCTGGCGGATCGCTTTTCCCAAGCCATTCTCGCTATTCGTGAAAACGGCACCTACAAGACGATCAATGACAAGTATTTCTCTCAGGACGCATTTGGCGAGTAACAGTTAAAACGAGGCAAGAAAGCTTCGAAGCTGGGGAAAGTTTCTGTGATGCATCACCGTTTTGTAGAACAACGATGCTCAAAACTGATCAAAATGGAAACTTACTCCTCTCAAGATGGAATGAATTGGCTATTTACTGCTGACAGCCCTACTCAAATAGGTTGAAATTTTCTTTCTTCCATTTAAATATGCGCCCCGGCTGTGCAGGGAGCCATCTTGATGCCCCCTGCCAAGAATTTACAAAAGGGGAATACAAATGGGCTTCATGCGCTTTGCCACTGTTGCAACACTCGCACTTCTTGCTTCAACTCAGGTTCAGGCAAAGGAATGGACCAAAGTCCGAATTGGTACTGAAGCCTCGTATCCTCCATTTGCCTACACCACTGCCGATGGCAAGTTGGTTGGCTTTGAGATTGAACTGGGCAACGCGCTTTGCGCTGAACTGAAGGTTGAATGTGAATGGATGCCGGTTGACTGGGATGGATTGATCCCGGGCCTCGTTGCAGGCAAGTACGACACGATCATGGCATCCATGTCCATCACACCAGAACGGAAGCAGCGCATTCAGTTCTCTGAGAAGTACTACCAGACCCCTCCGGGAGTGGCAGTACCAAACGATAGCAAGATCACCGAAGCCTCTATTGAAGGAATGTCTGGTGCTCTTGTAGGCGCGCAGGTTGGCGCGACACACGCAGTGTTTGCTGAAGACATTTTGACTAAATCAGAAGTGTCTCTGTACCCTACTGCTGATGAATATAAACTCGATTTGGAAAGTGGTAGACTTGATGCTGCAGTTGATGACGTAGTTGTTCTTTCTGACTGGCTGAAGTCAGAGGAAGGCAATTGCTGTAAACTGCTCGGTACCATGTCACCTATTCCAGAGATACATGGTGAAGGCGTTGGTGTAGGCGTTCGCAAGAACGACCAAGACTTGGCAGACCTATTCTCCAAAGCGGTTATTGCTTTACGTGAGAATGGAAAGTACAAAGAGATCAACGATAAATATTTCGACTTTGACGCCTACGGAGAGTGATGGCGTCAAGCTGCAATACACTCTGACGGCGGGACCAGTTTCCCGCCGTTCTAAAAAGAATAGGGGCAATCCCCGTAATGAATGAAATTTTCACACTCTTGTCCTTTGGGGACATGGGCTGGGGAGACGAGATAGCACTTGGCGTTGTCATGACCGTCTCTCTCGCGTTAGCAAGCCTTCCCATTGGCTTGCTTTTAGGTTTTCTGCTGGCGCTTGCGAAGAAGTCCGAAGAGCCTTCTCTTCGCGCTGCAGCCAACATTTACACTACAATTTTTCGGGGACTTCCTGAGCTTCTTACCCTTTTCCTTGTCTATTACGGTGGTCAGATCCTCATCCAACAAGTGCTTGCACTGTTCGGAGAATTCTATTTTGAAGTGAACGCGTTTTTGGCAGGTATGATTGCCTTGTCACTTGTGTTTTCTTCCTACGCCTCCGAAGCTTTCCTTTCTGCGTTCCGCGCGATCAACAAAGGCCAGTACGAAGGTGCTAATGCGCTCGGTCTGGGATACGTACAGACCATGCGTCTGGTTATCCTGCCGCAGCTCGTTCGCTTGTCTTTGCCTGCGTTGAGCAATCTATGGCTCATTCTGCTGAAGGAGACTTCTCTGGTCTCCATTATCGGTCTGGCGGACATTATTCGCTATTCCAATATGGCAGCGCGTACCACCAAAGAGCCATTCCTGTTCTTTGCAGTAGCTTGTGCGATCTATCTTGTTTTGGCGATCATTTCTTCCGGTGGAATTTCCCGTCTGGATGCATGGGCTAAACGCGGGGAGACCCCTAGATGAGTGATGTTTCTGTCGGCGCTCCGGGAAGCTACGTTCAATCTCAGACAATTCAGGCGAAAGCCCCTCCTCCGTCTCCGACGTCCCGTCCGTGGACACCAACGCGCATTGTTGGCACCACCTGGCTGACACTTTGGATTGCAGGTGGTCTGGGTATCGTATGGTTCCTGTTGAATTCCAACAGCGTAGCATTGGTGTTTGGCGGTGATGGCCTTCTGCCTGTTTCCCTCACCCACAATGCGAAGTTCCTGACCAAGTACGGTGAGAAATTCGTTTCAGGCTTCATCATCACGCTGAAGCTTGTTGGCCTTTCCATGCTGCTGGGCGTTTTGCTTTCCATTCCGATGACCTTCATGCGGATGAGTAAGAACCGTATTCTGGGCGGCATTGCATACGGTTACGTCTACTTCTTCCGCGGCACGCCGCTGCTGGCTCAGGTGTTCTTGATCTATTACGGCGCAGGTACCTTCCGTGTTCCGTTGCAGTCCGTTGATCTGTGGTGGTTCTTCCGGGATGCATGGAACTGTGCAGTGCTTGCGTTCACGCTGAATACAGCCGCTTATCAGGTTGAGATCCTACGTGGTTCCATCGAGAACATCGCGAAAGGACAGTGGGAAGCAGCGGCTGCGCTTGGTCTGCCGAAATGGGTGACCTTTTGGAAAATTATTCTCCCGCAGGCTCTGATCGTGTCTCTGCGTCCATACGGCAATGAGATCATTTTGATGATCAAAGGTTCCGCGATTGTGGCGATCATCACTATCTATGATCTTATGGGAGAAACGCGTCGTGCCTTTTCACGGACCTATGACTTCCAGGCCTATGTTTGGGCTGCGATTGCCTACCTTGTGATGGTGGAAGCATTGCGCCGGGCGTGGGACCGTATTGAGGCTCGCTTGACGCGCCATCTGAAAAGATAAACCAATAGGCCGAGACAAATACTTGAAAGCGCAGGTCCAAAAGCCTGCGCTTTTTTCATTGATAGACCTCATGAATTTACGTGGTATCTGCTGGTGAAGCTGGTAGTGTTGCTGCGCTCTGATTCAAGATTATAAGGATAGTCCGATGGCAAAGGTCGCGTTTATTGGTTTGGGTGTTATGGGATACCCAATGGCGGGTTTTCTGGCCTCACGTGGTGGGCATGACGTTACCGTTTACAACCGGACAACAGCCAAAGCAGAGGCATGGGCCAAGGAATACGATGGCTCCTTCGCTCTGACCCCTCAGGAGGCCGTTGAGGGCTGTGACGTTGTTTTTGCTTGTGTTGGCAACGACAACGACCTGCGCTCCGTCACGACCGGCGAGAACGGCGCATTTCACGGCATGAAAGCTGGCGCTATCTTCGTAGACCATACAACGGCTTCTGCTCAGGTGGCCCGCGAGCTGGATGAAGCTGCACGTAAGGGGGGATTTTCTTTCCTTGACGCGCCTGTGTCTGGTGGGCAGGCAGGTGCTGAGAATGGTGTCCTGACTGTTATGATTGGCGGTGAGGAAGAGGTCTTCAATCGCGCAAAACCATTCATCGATTGCTTTGCAAAGTTTGCGGGATTGATGGGTCCGGTTGGAGCAGGTCAGCAGACCAAGATGGTCAATCAGATTTGTATTGCTGGTCTGGTGCAGGGGCTATCTGAGGCAATTCACTTTGCACAGAAGTCCGGCCTTGACGTTGAGAAAGCCATTTCAGCGGTACGCGGCGGGGCTGCACAGTCCTGGCAGATGGAGAACCGCTGGGAGACCATGCGTGACGGTGAGTTCGAGCATGGCTTTGCAGTGGACTGGATGCGCAAGGATCTGAAGATCTGTCTTGAAGCTGCTGACGAGGTTGGCGCACGCTTGCCGGTGACCGCGCTGGTGGATCAGTTCTACGCAGAGGTTCAAGGCATGGGCGGTAATCGCTGGGATACCTCCAGCCTGATTGCCCGGCTGAACAACGCCGACAAGAAATAAAAAAACACAAAGCCCCGATCAGATGACCGGGGCTTTTTTAGTTCTCAGCTTTGGCGAACAGGTCCTATGACATGTTTGCTTTTGGCTTTTCGGCGATTATGTAAGAGAGTGGCAGTTCAGTTGTGTACTTGATCTGCTCCATCGCAAATGACGTGGACACGTCTGCGATATTTACCTTCGCAATCAGGCGCTTATAGAAGTCATCGTAGGCATCAATGTCTGGCACAGCAACGCGCAGCAGGTAGTCCACCTGACCGGCCATGCGGTAGAATTCCACCACCTCAGGAAACTCGCGGATTACATCGGCAAATTTGCGGAGCCAGTCGTCGGTGTGTTCGTTGGTGGTGATGGCGACGAAGGCGGTGACTTTGGCGTTGACCTTCTTTGGGTCAAGCACAGCAACGCGGCGGGTGATGACCCCGTCCTCTTCCATCTTCTGGATACGACGCCAGCATGGGGTGGTTGACAGGCCGACGCGGCGACCAATCTCAGCTACGGGAATGGTGCTGTCTTCTTGTAGAATGGACAGAATGCGACGGTCGATCCTATCGATCATATTATACCCCTATCTCCCACCGGAATTATTGTTTGGCGCAAAATCATTGCAGGAAGCATAAGGTCATGTGAAATGTTATTCCAGCTTCAAACAGCAAGATTTATGCAGGAATATAGGTTTTCGTTCTACACACTATTAATTTCATGAAATTTATTTTCATCAAGATAGATTTCAGCAGGAGCCAAAGAAAACCAATCCCATATTCATAGGCACATAAAAAAAGAATCTCTCAAATCAGCTCAAAAGACGGCTTACTTCTTCTTTCAGGAGCGGAAGCAGCTCATTTTCGAACCAGGGATGTTTTTTTATGTGGGCGTTGTTGCGCCAGGACGGATGGGGGAGCGGGAGAACGCGCGGGCCGAGGCCTTTGGCGTGGCGCTCTACTGTCCTATCCCAGATTGATCGAAAATCAGCAATTGTTTCCCAAAGGCGTTTTTTGGTGAGCTCGGGCATGTGATAGGCCTGCGCGTAGCCACCTATTGCCAGCAGCGTTTCAATCTGTGGCATATTGCTGAAAATTTCTTGATGCCAGGTCTTCTTGCATTCCGGCCTCGGCGGCTTATCGCCCCCTTTTGAGTCCAAGCCCGGAAAACACAGGCCCATGGGGATAATTGCAAGTTTTGCGGGGTCGTAGAAGACCTCTTCACCTATCCCCATCCAGTCGCGCAGGCGATCTCCCGATGGGTCTGTAAACGGTTTTCCAGAGGCATGGACGCGTGTTCCCGGTGCCTGACCGCATATGGCGATGCGTGCTGTTGAAGACAGCACAACAACGGGCCTTGGCTCGTGAGGCAATGGTTGGCGGATAGGCTGCTCCACACAGACCCTGCAAGCGGCGATGCGCTCTCTTAAGCGCTGGAGGTCTCTTTCATCACCTGAAGCGCTGCCTGCACTCCCGGACGCTCTGTCATCATTGCATACCATCTACGCAGATTACCAAGTTCCTCAGGGACTTGCAGCTTAATTACGCGGGCAAAGTTGATTGCTGCGAATAATGTGATGTCAGCAATTGAATACCGATCACCAGCAACAAACCGATTGCTTGCCAGCTGCGCATCAAAAATGGCAAGCGTTGCAAGCGCTTTTGGCCTGTTGGCCTCGCCCCATTCTTTAACCTGTGGCTGCTCAAGCGGTGCCATGGCAGGATTGGTGTGGCGAAAGACCTGAGCAACTTCGTTCAATAAGCCCAGATCGGCACGCCTGTTCCACATCTCAATCAGCGCCCTGTCCTTGGCCGTCTGGCCCAGCAAAGGCTTGAGTGGGTTCATTTCTTCTATGTAACGACAAATGGCACAGCTTTCGGATATCGCTGTTCCATCCTCCAGCACGAGCACGGGCAATCGCTGAAACGGATTGATCGCTTTAAACTCATCTGCCTTCAATTCGCCATGCATGAAATCTACGTAGGCAGTGTTAACCTTAACGCCCTTCTCAGCAAGGAACAGAGTGACGCGAAAAGGGTTAGGCGCTTGCCTATGGCTATAAAGTTTCAACGGTGCCTCCCAACAACCACGAGCTGTTGCCCCTACAATCTAAAAGAGAAACTGTCCCAAAATGGGGCAAAAACCTAGCATTTTTTAGACCCTGTAAACCCAACATTAACCTTATGAATCAGAGCAATCTTAAGAGATCATGTTCATTCTGGTCAAAAGAGCAAGTATCCCGTCAATCTATTGGCACACAGAGGCCGAGAATACATGAACAACGGATCGTCGCAGAATAGTAAGGACAAAACAACTATTAATCGTGCCCGAGCAAATCGCCGGCGCGAGGTTGCACGTACCGTAACGGATGCTCGCGAACGTCTTGGCACCGTAGAGGGCGTGCGACCCAGTTTTGAAGCTGATCTTATTTTGATGTTCGTGAAGAACAGATTGTCCGTGGCCTACGCCATGCCGATGATCGCCATTGTGGCTGCGACCATCTCAAGTGTATGGCTTCCTGTGGAAGTGGCCGGAGGCTGGCTTGCGGCCATGCTGATCGCTCACTCCCTTATTCTTCTTTCTACAAAACGAATGGAAAAAAGCTTAGCTCAGGAAGGTGATCTGCGCTCAATTCGCAGAGAGCTTTTTGCCGGCGACATGCTCTATGGCATTGTTTGGGCTATATTTTTTATCGGAAACCTGCAATTCAACACGGATTACGGGTTTGGCGTCTTCCAGTTCGCGACCATGCTGATCGTCATTGCCATGGCGACCATGTTGTCGTCCCCTCTCCCCGGCGCTTTGCTGGCTGCCACTGCTCCGATTACGGGGGCACTGATCTTCAGTTTCTGGCAGTATGACAGCATGCCTCATTACGCGATGGGGATGATGGCGATTGGGGCGCAGCTGTTCTTTTATATCCTCAGCAAGCAGTTGCATAACTCTGCTTTGACCTTGCTGGAATACCGCGCTGAGAAGGATCACCTGATCTCCGAGATGGAACAGGTGAATGCAATTTCGCAGGAAGCACGACGCCGTGCTGAGGAAGCGAACCTCGCCAAGACACGTTTTCTTGCGACAATGAGTCACGAATTACGCACACCTCTGAATGCGATTCTCGGGTTCTCCGAGGTGATGAAGGACGAAGTTCTTGGCCAGATGCACAACAAAACCTATCTGGATTATTCCAAGGATATCAATCAGTCCGGTGAGCATCTGCTCAATCTGATCAATGAGATTCTGGACCTGTCGCGCATTGAGGCAGGCCGTTATGAGTTGCAGGAGGAACCTGTCTGTCTGCGTGACGTGGCAGCGGCCTGCAAGCACATGATGCATATGCGGGCAGCGGCCAAGAACATCGAAATCCATGAGGTCTATGAGAAGGGCCTGAGCAAAGTCTGGGCAGATGAAAAAGCCCTGCGCCAGATGGTTTTGAACCTTTTGACCAACGCTGTGAAGTTTACGCCTCCTGAGGGGGAAATCTCCATACACGTGGGCATTGATGGGGCTGGTGGTCAGTACATCAGTGTGAGCGACACTGGCGCTGGCATTCCTGAGGAAGAGATCCCTGTCGTATTGCAGGCTTTTGGTCAGGGCACGCAGGCCATTCAGGATGCGGAGCAAGGCACTGGCCTTGGTCTTTCCATTGTGCAGGCACTGGCGCACATGCATGAGGGCGAGTTCAAGCTTGCCTCCAGACTGCGTGAAGGAACGCAGGCGACAATCTCCCTACCCGCCAAGCGCGTGTTGAGCCATATCGACCCGATCCCAAAACCAGACCCGAGTACACGCAAGGATAGAGAACCCTTGCTTCGTGCTGGTTAAGGGTATATGTTCTTAATTTGTTCTAGATGCGTATATTGGGGGAAATGTATGCTTCGTGGTTCATGCCACTGCGGTGCGGTTAAGTTCGAATTTCGTGAAAATCCAGAATGGCTTACAGAGTGCAACTGCTCTGCCTGTCGTCGGTACGGCACCATTTGGGCACACGGATCGCCCAGGAACGTGACCATTGAGAAAGCTCCGGATGCGACATTCACCTACGTTTGGGGTGATAAGATGATTGCATTCCATACCTGCAAAACCTGCGGAAATACCACTCACTGGTCCGATCTGGATGAGGACTATGACCGCATGGCGGTCAATACCCGTCTTGTGCCGTTTGAGGATGTGAAAGACATCCCTATCCGCCATCTTGACGGTGCTGATACTGGGCAGTTTCTGGATTAAACCCCATTCATTTTCAGCGAGATCCCGCGACTTGTTTTGCCTTGTGTTTGCGGAATAACGCTTCAATTATTTACCGGGAGAAACACATGCTACGTGGCTCATGCCATTGCGGTGCAGTTAAATTTGAATTTCGTGAAAATCCAGAGTGGCTGACGGAGTGCAATTGTTCTGCCTGTCGTCGCTACGGCACCATCTGGGCGCATGGGTCGCCCAAGAATGTGACGATTGAGAAAGAACCTGACGCGACCTTTGCTTATGTGTGGGGCGACAAGGGCCTTGAGTTCCATACCTGCAAAACGTGCGGGAACACCACGCATTGGGCGCCGGTTGATCCTGACGGGGATAAAATGGCTGTGAACACACGGCTGGTGCCTGCCGAGGATGTGAAGGACATCCGTGTGCGCCACTTTGACGGCGCTGATACATGGCGCTTTGTCGATTAACGCGGCTCATCAAACCCACGTTTGCGTTGCTATGTGCGTTGGTTTGAAAGGAACGCGTTTTTCCTGCGTTATTTACTGAAAACGACAAAGGCCGCCTTACTCCGTGGAGTTGAGGCGGCCTTTTTCAATTTATCCCCCTCCTCAGAAGAGGGGCTATTCTCATATTAGTCCTGAGCTGCAACGCCTGCATCAGCGAAGGTCGCCATGCCTGCGTGGGTCGCTGCAGCTGCCTTGATGATGCCTGCTGCGATTGCTGCACCAGAACCTTCACCCAGACGCATGCCCAGATCCAGAAGAGGCTTGCCACCCATCTCGGTCAGGGCGCGGCGGTGTGCAGGCTCAGCGGAGGCATGAGAGAACACACAGTGCTCCAGCGCAGTCTTGTCCATCTTGTAAAGAATGGCAGCTGCGGCGGAGGTGACGAAGCCATCAACAACGACAGGAACCTGCTGCATGCGCGCTGCAAGAATAACACCGGCCATTGCTGCGATTTCGCGGCCACCGATCCGGCGCAGAACTTCCAGAGGCTCAACTTTGCCCGGTCCGCCGATCCGCTGCACAGCTTGCTCAACAACAGCAATCTTGTTTTTCAGCGCATCACCCTGAACGCCAGTGCCCGGGCCAACCCACTCTTCTGCAGTGCCGCCGAACAGCGCGTAGAAGATGGCAGCGGCTACAGTGGTGTTTGCGATGCCCATTTCGCCAAGGCAGAGCAGATCCGTCCCGCCGGAGATCGCTTCCATGCCGAAGGCCATGGTCGCTGCGCACTCAGATTCTTCAAAAGCGTCTTCCTCGGAGATGTCCGGGGTTGGCATTTCGAGTGCCAGTTCGAACACTTTGAGGCCAAGGTCATACGCAATGCAAAGCTGGTTTACGGCTGCGCCGCCTGCAGCAAAGTTGGAGACCATCTGCGCGGTCACTTCTTTCGGGAAAGCAGAAACGCCTTTGTCAGCAACGCCATGGTTTGCGGCAAACACAGCAACCAGTGGGCGGGTGACTTTTGGCATTGGCATGCCCTGCCAGGCTGCCAGCCATTCCACCAGCTCTTCCAGACGGCCCAAAGAGCCTTGAGGCTTCGTCAACTGCGCATCGCGTTTCTTCACCGCCTCAATCGCTTCAAGGCTTGGACCGGGCATTGCACCCACCAGGTTTCTGATATCATCGAATGGCAGTGCAGACGTTGCAAGAGACATACGCTTCTCCGAACTTAAAGCAGTTCTCATTCAGGTTGGATCAGTTGAACTGCTTTAGCTTTTGTTTCCGCGCACCTTTGATCCGAAAACCGGTTTCCACTTTTCGGAGATACGCATTAGTTGACCCGCAAAATGAATTTTTGCGCTTTGTTGATTGCGCAGATCTATAAGCCACCGGAAGCAGAATACAAATGAGACTTATCAACTATTTGTGGTTTCCACGGCTTTGCAAACTACAAATTGTTGATTTAGAGCTTGCGCATTCATGCGCCGTGCTCTGAAATCTCTGTGTTTGAGCGAATTCTTGTCATTTGATTGAAGCAATCAAATGGAACGCGCTTTAACTGAATCCAGCGGTATTTCATGCCTGTTTCATTTCTGTGAGAACCCATCATGTCCGACGACAAACATTCAGAAGATTCTCTTAGGTCCTCCTCTTCCATTTTAGCCGAGGTGGCTGAACTGGTGCGCTTCTTCTCCCGCATTCCCTTGCCGAAACTAGGAAGCTGGGATGACCTGAACACGGCACCTGATTTTCGGATGCGCGCGCGCAGTATTCCGCTGGCGGGTGTCATCATTTCGCTGCCAAGTATGCTGGTGCTGCTCGTGCTTGCCCAAAGCGCCCTGTCGCCTGCCATTGTGGCGTTGCTGGCGGTGGCTGTGGCCGCAGCTGTTCAGGGCTGCCTGCATGAAGATGGCCTTTCTGACGTGGTTGACGGGTTCTTTGGAGGTCATACGGCTGAGCGACGGCTTGAGATCATGAAGGACAGCCGTATTGGTGCTTTTGGCACCGTGGCGCTTGTGCTTTCCCTGAGCTTGCGCTGGCTGCTTCTTTCCATGTTGCTGGAGAGGTTTGGCGGCATGGGCGCGGCGCTTGGTTATCTGGCCGCGGAAACGACTGGCCGGCTTGGCATGATCTGGATCTGGAACACAATGCCGCCTGCTTACCATGGCGGACTTTCCACCCGCTTCGGCATTCCGCAGAACAGTGCGGTTTCCTGGGCTGCGGGCTTTGCCTTGCCGCTGTTGGTCATCAGCTTGTTCTACCTGAGCTTCTGGCAGGTGGCGTTTGGAGCAGCCTTCAGCTTTGTGGTGGTGGGTGCCTTAGCAAAATTATCTCTGGCAAAAATTAAGGGCATCACGGGTGATGTTTTGGGGGCTGCGCAACAAGTTGGTTCACTGGGCTTCCTGCTGGGCGTCCTTTCTCTTTAGAGCCTGCTGCATCTTGCTGCCTGAAAACCGGAGCTGCACGCTAAGAAACCATCATTGTGCAATCATTTGCTAGCATTTTAGCTTTATTCTACGCGCATTGACTGCCTAGAACGCGAGTGACCCACTGATTGAACCATATGGGCCCGGAGAAACCATGACGCCTTCTTTTGCTTGCGCACTGTCTGCATTAAAACGAGTTGCCACCTTTGCGCTGGCCGCTGCTGTCCTTGCTGGTTGTGCCTCGCGGCCCGGACCGGATGCCCTACGTGTTTCCTTGGAAGAAGCGCCAGGGACCAGAGAAGTCAGTATGCTCATCGCCACCACGCGCGCGCGCTCTGACGTGCCTCATGAATTCTACTCTTCGAAGCGTTCTGAAAAACTGGATTTTGGGTCGGCGACCATTTCCATTCCGCCATCCCACGAACCAGGACGGATCGCATGGCCATCTTCCCCTCCGGGTAACCCGAACACAGATTTCGTGGTTCGCCAAGCCTCTTACATCGATGGAAACGCCGCGTTTCAGCAACAGATAAACCGCGAGCTTGCAATGCGCTCCGGAAAAGAGCGTGAGGCTGTGCTGTTTATTCATGGATACAATACCCGCTTCTCTGAGGGGGTTTTCCGACTGGCGCAGATGGCAGCTGATGCAAAAGAGAAGCGCTTGCCTATTCTGTTCACCTGGGCCTCAGCGGGTTATCTCACAGACTACATTTACGACACCAACAGCGTCGCCATTGCACGAGATGGGCTGGAGAAAGTCCTTATAGATCTGACAAACTCCAGTGCGCAACGCATTACCATTGTGGCACACTCTCTTGGCAACCTGTTGCTGCTGGAGACCTTGAGACAAATGGAGCTTCAGGGCAAAGGGCTTTTGAAGAACAAAAAAGTCACCGTTGTCATGGCCTCTCCTGACATTGATATTGATGTTTTCGAAACAATGATTACCTCTCTTGGGTACAGAGCAAACCCTGTTTTTGTTCTGGTCTCGCGTGATGACCGAGCGTTGCGCTTCTCTCGCAGGCTTGCTGGCGGTAAAGCGCGTGTTGGTGATGTGGAAGACGACGAAAGGCTGACGAAACTTGGCATTGTTGTTATTGATCTGACAGAGGTAGAGTCACAAGATTCGATCAACCATGACAAATATGCGCAGCTTGCTCAGTTTGGCCCTCAACTTGTGAAAGCGCTTGAACAGGGCAAGCAGAACAGAAGCAAACAAGGTATTCGCGGGCGCCTTGGCAATGCCGGACGCAGCTTTACCGAGTTCCTTGGCCACACAGCCAAGATTGTGGTGAGCACACCCGGATCAGTTTCAACGCGCCCCTAAAATGCGCGTTGGAGCCCCAGCGATTTTGTAGGACTTTATTTTGTCAGTCACCTTAGAACCACCCGCCAGCCCTTGTTTAAAACTGTGTAAGCTGGATGAAGACCGGACAATGTGCGTGAGCTGTTGGCGTCTTTTGAGTGAGATCGCCGGATGGAATTCCCTCTCCGCGCAAGCTCAACATGATGTGCTGGCCAAGCTCCCTGCCCGGAAAGCCCGATTTCTCACGGTAACACAGGAGGATGTGCAATGCGCTGGACGATAGGCCTTGTCATTCTTATTGGCGCAATGGTGATTGGCGTTGCGACTGGATACCTTGGGACACCTGAGTTTTTGGGCGACAAATTTCAGGAGGACGGGCCGCGCCTCGTTGCCCTGCTCGCCATGGGTATTGTGATTGGGATGGGCATGCTCATCCGCCGCCCGAAGTTTCGCGAAGTTTTTGGCGCAGTCGTCTTCTGGGGTGGCCTGGCTCTGCTGCTGATCATAGGCTACTCGTACCGCTATGAGTTGATGACCGTTCGTGACCGCGTGATGTCCGAGCTGTTCCCCGGCTCTATCTCCCAGACAGCAAGCGGCGAGTTGGTGATCTCACGCGGCATCAACCATCAGTTTTTCATTGATGCACAGGTGGATGGCACCTCTGTCGATATGCTGGTGGATACAGGCGCGTCCCATATCACCCTTTCTTATGGCGATGCCCGCCGGGTTGGCATTGATACGCAGAACCTGTCCTTCACGACGCCCGTTTCCACCGCCAACGGCATGGGCTTTGTGGCCCGTGTGCGCTTGCAAGATATGCAGATCGGAAACTGGGACCTAAACGACGTGCCTGCCTTTGTGGCGCAGGAGGAGATGCTCTCAACCAGCTTGTTGGGCATGAGCGCCCTGAACACGTTTGCCAGTTGGCGCGTGGAAGGCAATCAGCTGATCCTGAAGGCTCGCTAAAGCAGTTCGTATTTAGGTTGAAACATCTGAACTGCTTTAGCCTTTGTTTTTGCGTATCTTTATCCGAAAACCGGTTTCCACTTTTCGGCGATACGCTGTAAATCATTCATCTGATATCAGATAAAAGAAAGCCGCTGCCATCACTGTCAGCGGCTTTTCTTGTTTCTACGAGGGACTGGCTTACAGCAGGCTGAAGGTAAACCGGGCGCAAGCGATGAGCAGGAAGACACCGAACGCGACTTCCAGCTTTCGCTTTGGCAGTTTGTGCGCAAAGTGCGCGCCCAATGGTGCCACATAGATTGTGATCGGAATGATCAGCGCCACAGCCAGCAGGTTGATGTAGCCAACTGAGAACGGTGGCAGATTGGGAGCCCCCCAACCTGCGGCGACCATGCCAAAGACCGCCGGAATGGAAATCAGCACTCCAACACCGGAGGATGTTGCAACAGCCTGATGGATCGGACGGCCAAACAAGGTCATGAAGGTGTTGTTCATAACGCCGCCGCCGATGCCCATGAGCGTTGAGAAGAAGCCGATCAGCACACCAATGAGCGCACGCACCGGATTGCCCGGAATATCGTTGCCCAGCTTCCAGCTTTCACGGTTGAACAGCATGCGCATGGCGACCACGAACGCGATCACAGCAAAGATGCCCTTGAGCGTATCCCCTGAAACGAGCGCAGCAACATAAGATGCCAGCAGCACGCCAATAGGCACCGGAATAATCCAGCTTTTCAGCAAGGACAGATCCACAGCGCCCTTCTTTTTATGCGCGAAGAAGGACCGTAGAGACGTTGGGACGATCACTCCCAGAGAGGATGCCACCGAGATGTGGACCACGACGTCAGGATCAACGCCCACTTCCGTTAAAATGGTCACGAGAACCGGCACAAGGATCGCGCCGCCTCCGATACCAAACAATCCTGCCAGAAAACCTGCTAGTGCGCCGGAGGCAACCAATGCCGCTCCGAAACCCAGCATAGACGCTGTAATCATGTCCATGCTGCCCCTCCTCAATTCCAAACAAATTTTTCTACACGTACCCTTGTCCGAAAACTAGCGTCCATTCTTCGGGAATACGCATCCCTCAAGCGCACTCTTGTCCGAAAACCGGTAGCCACTTTTCGGGAGTGCGCTTTAAATCAATGCGGCCTCTTTTTGCTCGCGTGCTTCGCGCATTACACTTTGATGGTGTAATACGGCGGCCAATGCATCTTCCAGCACCTCAATGCCAGCGCCTGTCTTGTTTGCATCCACCGTCATGATACGGCGGAAATGACGAGCACCAGGAACGCCTTGGTATGTTCCTAAAATATGGCGGGTGATTGACGCCAGCTTTGTGCCAGCGCTCAGTTCATCCTCAATATAACTGCGGTAAAGGTCCATCGCCTCAACAGGAGAGATTGCAGCAGTTTCTTTTCCGTAGACCACGCGGTCCACTTCAGCCAGCAACATCGGGTTTTGATAGGCTGCGCGGCCCATCATGACGCCGTCCAGCATTTCCAAATGCGCTGAGGTCTCTTCCAATGTGGCTACACCGCCGTTGACGCCGATAAACACGTCCGGCAAGCGCTGCTTCAGGCGATAGACAAGGTCATAATCCAGCGGCGGCACATCGCGGTTTTCCTTCGGGCTCAGGCCTTTCAGCCAGGCCTTGCGGGCATGCACCCACAGTGCGTCCGTGCCAGCTGCGATGACTTTATCTGCCAGCGCATTCAGCGCTTCCTCCGGCTCCTGAGCATCCACCCCAATGCGGCATTTGGTGGTGACGGGAATAGACACAACATCCTTCATGGCAGCAATGCCTTCCGCTACCAATTCAGGTTCCAGCATGAGGCAGGCACCAAACTTGCCGGACTGTACCCGGTCAGACGGGCAACCCACGTTGAGGTTGACCTCATCGTAGCCCCAATCTTCCACCATCTTGGCGCACTCGGCAAGCGCTTTGGGATCAGAGCCCCCCAACTGGCAGGCAACTGGTTGCTCATCTTTAGAAAACCGAAGATGACGGTCCCTGTCGCCATGGATCAAAGCGCCAGTAGTGACCATCTCAGTATAGAGCAGCGAGTTCTTGGAAAGGACACGATGAAATGCACGACAATGCCTATCCGTCCAGTCAAGCATCGGCGCGACCGCGAAGACAGACTGATTGATATCATAGAGTTTTTTTGTTTTTTCAATCATTTAGCATCCCTAGAACTCTATCGAATTCGTACCGTTTCTGTCCGTTATTGACTATCGCGTCCCTTCTGGTACGAATAATTCGTACTCGAAAAGGGCGGTTCGTACCGATGGGCACTATAGTCTCAAAACCACGCAAAGATGGCAGTATCTCACATTGCGCGCAGATACTCATCAAGCGAAAAGGCAAAATTGTCCATCGAGAAAGCAAGGTCTTCTCCCGCAAGAGGGCAGCCCAAGCATGGCTCAACAAACGAGAGACCGAATTATCGCTTCCAGGTGGGCTAGAACAAGCCCAAAAACCCTCGAAGACTTTAGGGGAGGTAATAAAGCGATATATCGAAGATCACAACAAAAACATTGGCCGCACAAAGTCTCAGGTTCTGGAGACTATTCGAGAGCAACATGCGATCGCAGACCTGGACTGCACTGAGATCCGGTCCGAGCACATCGTTGAGTTTGCAAAACAGCTTTCTCAAAACGTCCAGCCGCAAACAGTCGGCAATTATCTCTCCCATCTTTCAGCGGTGTTTTCCATTGCACGCGCTGCATGGGGCTATCCTCTCGACAAGCAAGTCATGGAAGACGCTCACATTGTGTGCAAGCGCCTTGGCATCACGTCAAAGTCCAAACAGCGGGAGCGCCGACCGTCACTGGATGAGTTGGACAAACTGCTAAAGCACTTTTGCCTGAGCCAGACAAAATACCCAGGCAGCACACCAATGCCACAGATTATCCCGTTCGCCTTGTTTTCGACGCGTCGCCTGGATGAGATTTGTCGATTGACGTGGGCTGACTTCGACAAAGAGCACAAGCGCATCTGGGTGAGAGACATGAAGCACCCTGGTGAGAAGATCGGAAACGATGTTCTGGTTGATCTGCCAGACCGGGCAATCTCCTTCCTTGAAAATCAAGATGAAGTTGACGAGAAGATTTTCCCTTATAACCCGAGAACCATCTCAACGACTTTCACGAGAGCCTGCAAGGTGCTTGGCATTGAGGATCTGCACTTTCACGACCTCAGACACGAAGGCATTTCGATCCTGTTTGAAAGCGGCCTAACCATCCCTCATGTCGCAGCTGTTTCTGGCCACAGGAGTTGGACTTCTCTGAAGCGTTACGCTCACATTCAAAGCAAGACAGACAGATATGAGGATTGGGATTGGCTCGGTAAGCTGCTACAATAACTCAAGACACACCTAGGCTGGAACAAAACGCAAATAGGTAGTTTTCACATAGAGCCACAAGTCTGCAATTTGGAAATAATTGAATTTTATAGAATGCATAACATTTGCAACTGAAAGCAATTGAGACCAATTTCGCAATCAGGAAGACAACCATGGAATGGATTATTGGAATTGGTATTTTCGTTTTTCTTCTTTTTAAGTATCCAAGAAAAAGCCTTTTATTACTGTTGTTCATAACAGTCTCAACCGCTATCGGCGGTGGCTATTTTTTCATCAAGGACTTTCTAGCACAGCGAAAAAAAGAGAGCGTCAAGCTTTCAGTTTCTTACAATAAGACATCATGCTCTCAAAAATTTCCATTAGAAATTACTATTGAAAACCACTCTGGATCGGTAATGGAAGCCGTGAAATTCTCTGTCGAAGGGCGACGCAGCGGGTATAGCACAGCCATATATGAGAGTGGTTATCAGGGGTATAGTTCCGACAAGATCATTGGTGCTGGAGAAGGATACCTCACTTGTTGGAGCATTCCGAAACTTCGTTACAATACTCCGGCACAATACAAAGACCGATACCCTCCAAAGGATATGATTTGGAACGCATCTCATATATCTCCGCAATTTAAAGACTAATATTGTACCGCAACTAAAAAAGCGGCACAGAAGTCGAACTACAAGAGCTTTTAACTTGTAGAACTTCAACGCAACTTTGGAGCACGTGACTTAATGTTAATAAGAGTATCGTTGTGCTTAGCATTAATGTGTTCAAATCCTGCTTTCTCCGCGAACCTAAATGATATCGCTAATCGCCCTTGCACTGATTATGTTGGTTGGGTTTTGAAGTTTCGATATCCAGATGTACCTTTTGAAGCGGAGCAGGAAGAATTAATTGAGGTGTTCTCAATCATGTCCTATCTAAGAGGTGCTCACTTAGCTTTTAGCCCGAGAGAGAGCTATCGAGATTTTGAAGGTCGCTTCATCGAAACTTGTTTACGGAATGAAGTGTTTCCTGCAACTCAGATTGTCGCCTTTTTCATGAGAGACCCATCGCCCAGCTGAGAAGGCAGGACTCAAAAAGCCCTGCCCTTTTTCGTCAGCTCCCTACCCCACATAACTCTCCACCAATGAGAGGGGCAGTATCACTGCTCTTCTTTGCTTGCCGTCGATCATGATGGCGTTTTGGGATTGGCAGGCGGCGGGGAGTTTTTGCAGGGCTAGTTTCCAGTTGCCGTGCCATTGGGTGAGGCGGAAGACCTCCCACAGGTAGTCGTGATCGTAGGCGATGGCGACGCCGTCCGGGTAGGCATGGGGGCGCAGTTTGAGGCCCAGTTGTTCCATGCGGCGGGCGCCGACGTCATCTGCCAGGGCGAAGGCCAGGGCAATGCGGACGGAGAGGTTTTTGCCGCAGGTGAAGTTGATCAGGTGGGTCAGGCAGCCATCGGGATCATCGGCTGCGGTGCCGGCCACCTGGTTGACGCCCTCGCCTGCGATATCCGGCAGGCCGAGCCTGTCCCACAGCTGCATGGCGGCTTCGCGGCCATAGATGTAGCGCGCTTCTTTGAGCAGATTGGCGCGGGCGTTCATCTCATTGACGAGCAGCACCTGCTTTGCGTCTGGCCCTTGCTGCTTTTGCGGTGTGGGGCCCATGGAGTAGGAGCCGGACTGGCGCAGCGCGGGCAGCACTTCTGCCGTCACCCATTTTTTGAACTTTTTGGCCGCTGGCTTGCGGGATTCAAAAATGAGCGAGTAGAGGCCGCTCTCATTCACCGCAGTAAACTGCCGTTTACCCGCGCTCGTGTCATTTGAAATGACACGTATGTCATCGTTGTCAAGTTTGGTGACGGCTTGCCGACTGTTCTTGATCTCCAGCACGGTGCAGACATCTTTGGCGATGAACCAGAACAGGCCGTCCACCGACAATGTACGCAGGCTGTGCTCTTCAAAGTCGAAGATGGTGAGCGCGCTCATGCCTGCCCTCCCCGGTTCAGCTTGCTGATGTTGCTTTCCATGGCATCCAGCTCTTTGATGAGATCGCTGTGACGCTCGGAGAGTTCATCCTGCAAGGCAACGGCTGCGTTCCACAGCGGGCTTGGACTGGAGATCTCGTTGGAGACATGCCCGAGAGCCTGAAACAGCCCCTCGATGCGCGCTGCAAGGCTCTGCAGTGCCGAGTGGCTGGAGGAAAGGGCTTGAAACGAGGTATTCCGGGAAAATTCTGTCATGACTAATTCCCTTGTGTATGGATTTAGTCTGACCGTCACCTGTCAATATGGCGGTCAGACGCCACGGGTTGACAGACCGGTACACAAGGAAGCCGGCAGGCCGAAGCCTCCCATAACGCCTGACCATAGGCGCAACAAAAAACGCGCTCAAAAAGAACGGTTCTTTGGCGCGGTGACGCCTTGTGTTTCGAACGAGCTGTCAATCCCGGCTCACCACTTTGAAGCGAGCATGGATAAGTTGACGGACAAATAAAAGCTTGTCAAGGCCAGCGAATCCAGTTCCTGTTTTATGGTATTTGAAGGAGTAAATTGCATGGGTCCTTCGACCATTCACCGTTTCTCAATCGCGCTAAGCTGCATTACTCTACTTAGCTCAAATATTGCAAAGGCCGACTGGGAAAAGAATGCCTTCATAAATCCCGACACGGGTTTAGATGTTCTCTCGATTGAAAGCAAAAGCACTGTTGAGCATTGTCCCAAAACAGGAACAATTCAAAGTCCTATTCTCATAGCAATCTGCACATATGACGGAAGCCAATACCAAGAAGGGTTTCGATTTGGATTTGTGTGGCCACACTGTGATCTAAGCCCGAAGGATGGCACATCTTACAATCGTGTTGAGATCCTGAAGCCTGTAATCGAACCCTTCACAAAAGCACTATCTCTAGTGGAGGGCGGAGACGCAATCATTATCAACAGTTACCCTGCACAAGCCTACATTAATCGGTTCATAGAACACGAGAAAATCACCTTCCGTTTCGAAACTGCATACGGCTCAATGACAAAAGAGTTCGACATCACTGGCATGGAAGATGCATTGGAGCCCCTCTACTACCATTGCGGCTTGCCGGTAGAAGGCAAACGCTGGTGGGAGTTACGAAAGAGCTGGGATGAGTAGAGAATAATGGCCAACATGAAAACCATAGGCGTGGCACTTTTAATGTCATTCATGGGGTTTACTTCCCTAGAGGCAGGCTCTCTCGCTGAGAATGCTAACAGGGGCTTGGCTGTATGGGAGTGCGCTGCATTTGCTCATCTTGCTGATTTAAAGGAAAGCGAAGAGCTTTTTACTGTGGGCTACGAAAACTTAAAACCTGCCTATGATCTCAAATCCAAAGAGCTGCTTACTGAAGAAGATGAAGCTTCGCTTCATATGATCGTAAAGCTCGCCTTTGGCGGACCCTCTGCTGATTTCATGCTGGGTGTTTTGTGGGACAGGACTCACCATATCGCTGGCCAGTCAGTAACGCGTGAAAATTGGAGCGAGCTGAACGCATCTCAAAGAGTGCTAAGGCAAGAGGCAGAGGCCACAAGCTTTTACTACGCGCTAAATTGTGAGCAGATGCTCGCCAAGTGAAGGACTACACCAATGGTGGAAGTAATTGTAACGAGAGATGGTGTTTGTATGGGGGATGACTATTTGGGGCCGCATGAAATGCGGTTTTATGTAGAGCGCGATACCCCTCTCAGTGATGTCATCAACCTTATTAAGGATGGCTATCAGCTGCCAAACTTTACCAAGGGCGATTTTCCAGAGTTGGGTTTCAGCATGGGAGGAGCTCGCTTGGGAGATGTTGATCTCACATGGGTACTTCTTGCAGAGACGCCCATTGCTGTGCTGGGACATAATTGGCAAGGGTTCAGCATGCTCACCTCTGAAAGTTCTACCTGTTCTCAGTTCATCAATAAAGATGAAAACATGTATCTACATTTCGATTACCACCCTGAAAAACATCAACAATTTTTTGCAGAGTTAGAAGACTTCCTGCCAACCTGAGACCTGCAGGCGGTATTTTCTTTTTTTGGGGGGGCATCAACATGAGTGACTTCATCTATCATTACACATCAGTCCAGTCGCTAGCCTGTATATTGAAATACCAAACCTTACGTTTCAGTCGATTAGATTGCCTAAATGATCCAGAGGAAGGAGCCACAGTTACCTTCGATAATGCTGCCAAACAGGTCTATTGCTCATCTTGGACAAGCTTGTCGGATGACACGATACCAATGTGGCGTATGTATTCGGGCTTCGACGGGGTGCGGCTCGGTTTGCCTGCGCAAATGTTCAAAGTGAACGGCGACATTGTAGTAACGAGTCAAGAACCGGATTACCCCGTCAAGTCAAGCAAGTTGGACACCGGCATTACGGTAACTGCACAAAACTCAGTAACGGGGGAGCAAGCTGATGTTTATCTCGATCAAATGCTTGGTCCTGATGAAATTCGTTACAAGCTTGACGGATCAAGAGCACTTGCTGTCGTGCATGCCAATAGCTACGGCGAGGAACGAGATTTTCACAACTACAAAAAGATTGGATTGTTCAAAGCTCATCATTGGAAGTTTGAGAACGAAGTGCGGTTCCGCTTGGTGCAAAAACTCAACACCGTACTCCCTCCAGATCTAGCCAGACAGGTGCGAGATGACATTTCGTACGAAGAAAAGGCCGTGCATATCCCTCTCAAAGATAACATCCTAGATCACGCTCAGATCCTATTAGGCCCGAACTGTAAAGACAGTCCAAATGCCATTATTGTTGAGGCACTTGTCGAGAAGTACGCACCTCTTGCGGAAGTACAGAAAAGTCAAATTCGAGTGGCCGAGAGATAAGAGAGTGCCTGAGAGAGACGCAAGTGACTTACCTGCAGAAGCCTCAAAGCCCAGTTCCTGAAGATGTTGAAGACATCTTTATGCAACCCCAAAAGTACATAAAAGCCTGTTCAAGCGTGACGCACATCTGATAAGCGCCTTGCTCATTAGCCCACAAATGTTCAATTAGGCTCAAAGATGAATTATCCATATATGCCAGAAGAACCTGAATACCCAATAAATCCATGGTTATTGGCCTTCATAGTATTCGTGATTGCGATGATTGTGTTGAATGTTTTCTTTGGAGTGCCCGCGACCTGCAGTGATGGTTGGAACTCTCCCTCCATCGGCTCCCGAGGAGCTTGCTCACATCATGGTGGTGTGGTTTCTCACAATGGCTGGATCTTTTGGACAAGTATTGCCTTTAGTATCTCAACTGTTGTCGCCATGGGAAAAGTAGTCCGTCATCGGTACTCTGCACGCGAATTCAAGAGAACCAACATTTCCATGATGAATGTAGCTGTTCCGGATGGATATGATGCTGAAGAGTACAGAAAACTTCGAGAGACTGGGTTTTCAGACGAAGAGACGCAGGAAATTATAGCACGGCGCTTTCAATCACCAAGTCCGAAGAAGAACAATCAGTAATGGGTCTATAGAAATATTGAGGTCAGGATGAGCTTTGCGACAGATTTGAGCCTACACACTCGATTAAGAAACTCTATTAAAATCTTAATACGTGGAAAGGGAAGGCAACTAGATCGCATTCAAGACATTGGTGATCAGTTTAGGCCTCTCTTTCCGAGAGATTTCCCTGAGCATCTTAGTGCGAGAGTTAAATCTGTACGGCAATTCTTATTTAAAGATCAGAAAGACGTTAAAACACCGACATTCAAAGAATTTACGGAATGTATCCTAGAACTTTATGATGCGAATCTTGAGGCTCGTGTGATCGCGACACTCCGTTCATCTCAGCCAACAACCACACAGGAGATCTGGTAATCCCCCCATTATTGGAGGAGCTTGGCGGTAGAGTTATGCAGCCAGTTTCAATTTCTTGGCAGGCGTGATGCCGCCGATGGCCATGTTGGGCCGTTGGTTATTGTATGTCCAGAGCCAACTTG
>NZ_LMCE01000057.1:0-16818 GCF_001623285.1 Pseudovibrio sp. Ad26 | reverse complement strand
CACACACCTCCACACTTAAGGTCTCATAATTTCCCCCTGCCGTCTCTAACGAGCCAGCAACGGCAAAACTCAACCTAAAGCGCTCCACTGTCTGTCTCGGCCATGCGGGGACTGTCCCTCGTGCAAACAAAGGCGGAAAGCCGCTCAGCGGCTTCCATTACCTGCTGTTCTCTAAGTCTCCCTTCAGCATGGTCAAGGCAACCTGCAAGCAGGCATTCAAAGAATGACCTTGACCACACTGAACGGCTTTCCATGACGAGAAAAGTGAAACGAACCTTCCAGAGGGGGAGGGGAGTGGACACTTAACTCATCTCCAACAAGGAGCAAGTTTTATGGGAACCCAAACACATCAGGCCTTAATCCCAGAAGCCTCAAACGAGGCTGAAGAAAAGATCTACACGGCACTGAGAGGTACGCCAGATACGGACAAAGCAGTGCATGCAGCTGTCACGCTCATTCTAGCTTATGCATCCTACAGATCCTATGAACCTGAAATGGGACTGGTTGAGACGGCGATGGAACACGCTCTGGAAGCATTCGCGATCAACAAGGCTGATGTCATTGATGAAGAAGCATAAGAACAGGTCCTATGATCGGCACGTTCACAAACTCATGTGAGGTTATATATGCTTAATTTTGAAGTTAATGTCAGCGGTTCTGCAGTAGGCGAACAGCTTCAGGGCGACACTGAAGAGCTGGCTTATGCTCTGGTCGCAATATCGGATAATCCGCAGGCTCAAATCGGGGCCGATGTGGCAGAGCATATCTGCGATCAGGACGAAAAGCAGTCAGTTATTTCGCTGCTCAATAGCCTCTTGGAGGAACTTTCCAACTAATTTCATTTCTAAATATTTGGTGATTGATATGAGCATTCAAACAACGCTCAGTTGGCGTACAATGGATACTTACAACAAGGGCGATAAAGTCTTATTTTGGGTCGCAAGTGGCTGTGAGGAATTCCCAGTATACGGTTACATCAATATTGACGGCGAAATCTGGGACGAAAACGGTGCGGGGTTTGGCAGTGGCAACAAAGCAAGACTGTGGGCCAAGTTCTCGCCGCCCGACTTAAATTTGCATTGATCTGACATTGTTATCAAAGCGGTCTGTTCATAGCAGGCCGCTTTTCTTTTGTGCTGTATCAACCGTATTGGTGATGCTCATCTGGAGCGCTGCATATCTGTAGGAGAGTAATAAAATATCATACTGAGAAGCCTATAAATTCGTGCAAATCCCCCATGCAGATCTCTTCACCAAAGAATTAAGTTGCATACTGGCGAGCACTCACTTCAGCTCAGCTGCATTTTTTTGAGTCTTAAAGATTCATACAGAGCGCAAAGCTGGCATGATCTTAGGCTGAGCTAACAACCGATAAAGCAACTAGCTATTCAATTGTAGTCTCACCGCAGTGGCTATGTCTTCAAGTTCAGTTCGCGGTAGCGGTGGGAATTCGGAACTATAGAACTTAGTCATACCGTTAGACAATTTCTCTTCGACGATTTCCCCTCTGATCATTTGGTCATTCAGCGCATCGCCGCCGCGGTGCGGTGCCAAATGCACATGCAGATGTGGCACACCGTCACCAAAAATGTAAACGTAAATCACGTCGGCGCCTGTCGCTAATTTCAAGGCCGCGGTGGCCCTAGCCATAGCAGGTCCGAAGGTTGCCGCTTCATCGCCATCTAGCGAGTGAATGTGAGAAATATGTCGTTTGGGTTCTAAATAGGCGAAGCCAAGCACTTCTGACGAGAGTGCTACCGTAAGCCGCCAATGCGCGTCCTGCCACACTTCTACTCTATTGAGTTCAGCGTCAACATCACGACCACGGCAAAATATGCATTCTGTATCTGGCATATTAACATATGATCATGAGACAACATCGATTGCAATCTCTGCTAAAGGCAGCAACGTCCGCTGAATGGCTATTTGAGCGAACCGGACTGACCAGCATGAATAGGTGAAACCAGCCATGTCAGTATGATACTTTAATACTGAGTATGACAGTTTATTACTTACCGACAATATCCCTGATCTTCTTGTCGGTCTTATATTGCCCCAGTGCATACACGGCCCAGATGGCCGCTGGTATCCAGCCAATCACGGTGATCTGAAGCAACAGGCAAAAGATCCCCTGAAACGGACGGTTGATTGTGAAGAACACAACAAAGGGAAGCACAAGAGCCAGAATTAAACGCATAAATGAAATCTCCGCAGGAATTAAAAGACTACTCCACCAGATGCAGCCTTGCGCGGCCATGAGGCCAGCGCTTTTGACTGCAAACGTGGGTGAGCCATGGATTTGTAAACACTGATGTATTGCGCATTTGAACTGCTCGTTTCAAGTCTTTTCCTCATCAAGACGTACAGCACAGAGTCGCCAGAATTGCTTGGCTCTTGAACTTAATGAGCCGATTTCATCGAAGCTGGTTCTTTGGGCCAAGATCATCCCTGAAGCACGATACAGCTCAGGTTCAGACCAGTTTCGCTCAAGACACTTGCCTCCAGGTAAGATTGATCAAGCGTTCTTTTATTGCAGTTTCTTTGTTTTTTCTTTTGCCAGTGAGTTTTTCATGAATGCCATAGTCCAAATCCCTCAGCTCCTTCAGGAGCAGGATCTCGCCTTTACCTTTGCCGCTCCTGCGCAGCCGGAGGCCGGATTGCTGGTCACGGGGTTCTCGGCAACTGAACGCCTTAATGGGCTCACACAGATCCAGATTGAGCTTGCCAGCCCCGACAACGCGCTGGACTTGCACAGCCTGCTGGATACGCCGGCAACGCTGACCATTCATCATAAATACGAGGGGCTCCGGCATCTCTCCGGGGTGATCGCTGAGATTGCACGTGGCAATGAAGGCCATCACCGCACCAGTTATTCGCTGACACTGCTGCCCAGCCTGCACCGGCTGGCCCATGGCTCTGACTGCCGGATCTTTCAGAAAAAGAGCGTGCCCGAGATCGTCAAGATCCTGCTGAAGGAGCACGGCGTCGAGGATGTGAAGTGGGATCTGACAGACACCCACGCGGCCCGCGAATACTGCGTGCAGTACCGGGAAAGCCACTTAAGCTTTTTAGATCGCATCACGGCAGAAGAAGGCATCTGGTACTACTTCACCTATGGCGCCAACGGCCAGCATACGCTGCAGTTCATTGATAATCCGCAGATTGTCTCGCAGCTACCAGACCAGCCCAAGCTGGAGTACAACGCCATGGTTGGCGGGGCTGTCAAAGGCGTCTATTGCAACAGCTTTGTCCTGCGTGAGCAGCTTAGAGCCACCAGCTTCATGCAGCGCGATTATTCCTTCAAGAACCCGCCCTACAACCAGCAACATGCCCATCAGCGCGGTGAGGACAACGGCTCTGCCGGAGATTATGCGCTCTATGAATATCCGGGGCGCTACAAGGCAGATGGTGTCGGCAAGCCGTTCACAAAACACCGGCTGGAAGCAGCACGTGTTGAGGCCACCACAGGCCACGGGGCGACCAATGCTATCCACCTGATAGCCGGTCATCAGTTTGCGCTCACAGACCACCCAAACGACGACTACAACATCAAGTATCATTTGCTCACCGTCTCGCATCAGGGCAGTCAGCCGCAGGCCGTGGCTGAGGAAGCTGGAAGCGGCTCCACCACTTACAGTGCCGGGTTTGAGGTTATGCCCGCCCGCCTGCCATACCGGCCCAAACTGCTCAAAAAGCCATTGGTGGACGGCCCTCAGATCGCCCATGTCACAGGACCTGAGGGCGAAGAGATCTACTGCGACGAACATGGCCGGGTCAAAGTCTGGTTCCCATGGGATCGCCATGGTGCCAAGGATGATAGATCTTCGTGCTGGATACGTGTCTCGCAAAATTGGGGTGGAGCCTCCTGGGGGCATATGGCTGTCCCGCGCATCGGCCACGAGGTCATCGTAGACTTCCTCGAAGGTGATCCAGACCAGCCAATCATTACAGGGCGGACGTATCATAACAACAATCGTCCACCGAACAAACTTCCCGACTTCAAAACCCGCATGGTGCTCATGTCAGACAGCCACAAGGCCAATGGCTACAACGAGCTGCGCTTTGAAGATGAGGGCGGGCAGGAGGAAGTCTGGTTCCACGCTCAGAAATTCCACAATGGCGTTGTTGAGAACAACGAGACCTGGAAGGTCGGGGCCAACCGCCACAAACGAGTTGAAGGGTCTCAATCTGAATCTATCGGCAGCTCAAAAGACATTGAGGTGGGCGGCGATCACCGCGAACAGGTGAAGGGGTCAGAACATACACAAGTTGACGGGTCCGCACTGCGCCAGATCAAGATCAGCGATTTCCTGAAAGTTGTGGGAGACAAGGTCACTCATGTCGTGCGCAATGCCATAACGCTTGTTGAAGAAAACTGGCGATTGGAGACCAAGGGCAAACAGCACTTTGAGAGCGGAACAACCCACTACATCAATGCCGGGGACGCTGTTGTTATTCAGGCAGGCGCGAGCATAAGCCTCAATGTTGGCGGGAACTTCGTCAAGATCGACAAGGGCGGTGTGCAGATTGAAGGCACCCTGGTGAAGGTCAACTGTGGCGGTTCTCCTGCCAAGGGTGCTCCAGTCCCGCCAATGGAAGCTATGAAGCCATCTGATTATTCCGGTCCTCATGCACAGCGCTATGCGCGTTCCTTTGAGAAATAGGAGAGCACGATATGTCAGGAAAACCAGCAGCACGCCTTGGGGACATTGGTTCTGGTCATGGATGCCACTTCCCGCCAACTCCCGCCATTGCCGGGAGCCCGAACATTTTGATTAACAACCGCCTTGCTGTGCGTCAGGGGGATGCCTATGTGTAGCGACTTGAGATCACAATGTGGCGGGCTTGAGATTATCCCGATTTTCGGCTCAAATTAATTGAGACTCTAATTCCAAGTGGGCTCAGATTAACTGAGACTGGGCGCAAATTATATGAGACAGGCTCACATTGTTGAGACTAAGTTCAGTTCCCAAAGAATGAGCGCTTGTGTACCCTATTACTGTCTAAAAATCCAGAATTGCCTTAAAGAAAGCAATCATTGCAACACGTAAGTTTGGTGCTTTTTGCTGCGAAGAAGCCGATGACAAAAGGTCACAGAGCTAAAAAAGCCCCGGCGTATTTGCCGAGGCTCTGATTGCTTAACTCCAGGCTGCGTTGATTGCTAGCTGCACTGGTTGAGGAATAGTGGAACTGGTTACACCACCATTTCCATCTCCCACATCCGGCCTGTAAGCAGCCATTGCAGAAACCAATGCATCAATCTTCTGATAGGAGAGTTCCTCACTCCCTACTTTCAGGTGATCCACATGATTGCCATCCGCACCAGATGTTTTAGCTGAGTACCAACCTTTCAAAGTAATTGCATCACCACTAACAAGAACGGATACGTGGAGGTCATCGCCTGATTTGTCGAACCATAAGTTAGCTTTACTTATACCAGATTCAAACAAGATCTCATCTTCGTTTGAACTGCCTTGGCCAATGATGACATCCTGTCCATCTCCTCGAGAGTAAATGAATGTATCATCGCCATCACCACCATCAAGGTAATCGGCACCATCACCCCCACGGAGGAAATCATCACCATCGCCGCCGTAAAGCTTGTCGTTGCCTCCTTTGCCAATCAGAGCATCGTCGCCTCCATTACCCCAGATCTTGTTATTGGCGGCATCACCTGTGATGTGATCATCATGAACATTGGTTCCTATGACATTTTCAATGGAAACATAAGTATCTCCAGTGGCATCACCTGTATTTTTGCTCTGGTCGGTTAGATTGACGGTGATAGCAGATCTAGACCAACGATAGCGAACACTGTCATTGCCTTCCCCCCCATCTAAATAATCGGCTCCAGAGCCATAGGCATTGAGAGTGTCATCTCCGCCTTTACCCTCAAGATGGTCAATACCATTTTGAGCATAAAGACTATTGCCCCAATCATCTCCAACAAGAATGTCATTGTGGTTAGAGCCAACAACCGTTCTCACATTGGAAAACTGATCACCTTCTGCAAAACCGCCAGATAGCGTTCCGGTGAGAAGATTAACTGACACCGCTTCGGTGGATTTGATATAGTTAATGGTGTCGCTACCGCCACCGCCATCAATGATGTCAGCGCCAGCACTACCATAAATCTCTTCTCCCGCAGCTGAACCAACGAAGACATCATCTTCATCAGTACCATAGAACTTAATGCGACCATGACTGAAGAAATCTATAGCTGAGAGCGTGGTCCCATCAGCAAACTCAAAGCGCTCAATATGCTCACCCATGTCGGCAATGCGGAACTGACCTGATTGCCCATCAGAAGACCAGGTAAAATTTAGGGTCTTCCCGTTGGGATCTTCCAAACCATAGTCATGAATGGAAATTGTAAAATCAGAGAGATTGAGATCTGTAAATCTGACCGTATCTATCCCATCATTCTCACCTTCATGATAATTCAGCAAGGTATTGCCGCCACCTTTGCCATAAAGGTAAGTATCATCACCTCCATAACCATAAAGGTGTTGCCAAGAAGAGCCGCCTTCTCCTTTGCCAGCACTTAAGATGTCGTTCCCAAAGCTGCCATATACAAAATCATCCAAAGACGAGCCATAAATTATATTAGGCTGACCTTTTGTTAGTCCTTTAAGTTGTAAACGACCATCTTCTCGGATTTCAACTTCCCTTAAAACCGAGCCATCGGCAAACTCAAAACGCTCAATTTCCGGGTTATCGGCACTCCAGTTCTTGATTGTCAGAACATCAGCGATGTCACCCAGGGCTTGATTTGGCTTGGCCGGGTCAATCAGATATAATTTCAGATCCCCAGCATCTGTAACAATCTTCAGGTCTGCCAGTGTGATGTTGTCTGTGAAGCGGAGGGTGTCGGTGCCGGAGGTCTCTGTCAGGGTATCCTTGCCAAAGCCGCGGTTGAATACGTATGTGTCGTTGCCGGAGCCGCCGACAAGAATATCATCGTCAGCACCACCGCTTAGGATGTCATTGCCGTCGCCGCCAAAGAGAAGGTCGTTGCCTGCGCCGCCATTGAGTGTGTCATTGCCAGATTGTCCGCGAAGTGAGTCATCACCGCCAAGACCAGAGGCTGTGTCATTTCCATCGCCAAGCTGTATGGTGTTTGCACCTTCTGTGCCCGTGAGATTATCGTTGCCGCGACCGCCAACAGCATTCTCAAAGTTTCCTGTACCCAGTGCGTATGTCATGCCTTGATCTGTGTCGAACTGGACCCAGTCATTCCCGTCACCGCCATCATAGGCGGTATCTTCGTGGTCTACGACCAAAACGTCGTTGCCGCGTCCACCATATAGCTTGTCGGCCCCTTTCCCACCAATGAGAAGGTCATCACTGTTGTTATTTAGATTGAGTTCAGTTGGTGTTAGGTCAATCCGATCCACTCCGAGGTCTGTCAGAGTTTTCAGTTCTCCAGCATCTGCAACGCCATTGCCGTTGTCATCTTGCCAGAGGCGCAACTCATCAAACCGTTCGTCCTCGCTGGTGATGGCCCCGTCATTATTGCTATCAAACTGGCTCCGAAGAGCTTCAACGTCCGTATCAGCAACATCTGTAAGTTCGGAAAAGGAGACCTCTCCATCCTGGTCAATCTGACCATCAGGTGGAGGAGGAACGTCTTCATACTCCGGATTGGCCGCCAAATAAGCTTTGTATTGAGGATCAGGCAGTGGATCTGTCAAATAGCGTGATCTTACAGTATGCCACCACGACTGTCTGTAGTTTCCTCCTTCTACATGCAGATAGATATTGTCTGCATTAACATCTGATGCAATTTTTATGTGCCCAGGTTGATGAGATCCTCCAAAACTAATTACTTCCAAAAAATGTTGTGGTTGTTCGTTTTTCAGATAATCGTAGTAGTTTTTATCAATTGTCTTGGTGACTTCATAAGCGGACGGAGGATTATTCCCCCCCCACACTGTTTCATATAGATATACAGCTTGGATAGTTATTGTTTCTCCCGGCTCATAGTCCTTTTTGCGAGTAGTTGGCTGTGCACCCTCCTCAGCCAGATCCACAACCAGCTTGCCGCGGCCTGTAGTTTCCAGGCCCAAGTCTGCGACAGAGGAGTTAGTCAGTTTCAGAGTATTGCCAATCTTCTGCAGAGCAGTCTCTCCATTGGCGCCAAACTGGTAGATATGGCTTTCATCCACATCACCCCAAAGCACATCATCGCCCTTGCCACCGTTAAGCGTATCTGAGCCACCACTGCCATAAGCTGTGTCATTGCCATCACCAAGTTCCATGATGTCATCAGCCTGACCACCCGTGACAACATCATTGCCAGATGAAGTGCGAGCAAACTCAACGCTTCTGACCGCCATGTCCAGGGACAAGTCTTCTGTGCCATCAAAGATCAGGCGGTCGTATCCCTCTCCGCCATGATAGTCGCTGTCATTTGCATCAATCAGGAGTGTATCTTTACCTGCGCCGCCATAAAGCTTATCAGCCCCTTTACCGCCAATAAGCAGGTCATCACCTGCCCCACCGGTCAGGACATCATTACCATCGCCGCCCATCAGATGAGCATCTTCTGTCAGGCCTGAACCATCCAGAACATCGTTACCGGTGTTACCGAATGCACCGCGTAGCCCTTCACTGGCAAGGTTCAGATCTGCTGTCTGACCTTTTTTAACGACCCGATACTGAGCATCATTTGCATTCTCAAAGTCAATCTTGAAGCCATCGGCCGTATCAACCAGCTTCTGACCATCATTTTCATAGGAGAGCACCGCATCACCGCCAAGCAATGTGGTTCCATCGCTTTTGAGGATGTTGAAGTTGGCATCAATACGTGAGCCATCAACATAGGCATCAACCTCACCGAAGGTCGTCAGATCAATCTCTGTGATCCCGTGTGCTGCCAGTGTTTTGAGCTCACCAGCCGAGACCTTGCCATTGGCATCTTTGTCCTGCCAGACTTTGAGCTCATTGAAGCGAGCATCACTGGCGTTGACTTTGCCATCTTTGTTGCTGTCAAACACCTTGGCCAAAGCTTCCAGATCACTGTCATCTTCTGGTGTCAGGTTGGCTAGAATAACTTCTTCTGCGCGGGTGATGTCGCCATCCGGCCCGGACGATCCGTTTGCAGCCAGATCAACAACGATGAAACCATCTTCACCGCCGACCCAGGCCATCGCTTCACTATAGCCATCATTATCGACGTCAAAGCGGGTGAAACTTTCATTTCGGGGTTTGAGGGCCAGGCTTTGGTCATTGTTCAGATCAACAATCAGCGGTCGTTTGCCACCGCCGCTATCGTTGTCGTCTGGAGCATCGCCACTGCCATAGCGGCCACCGTCATAGCCCGTTCCATATCCATCCCAGAATGCATCACTAGTACCGTCTGCCCCATGTACGATAACACCCGTTTCACCACGGTCGCCGTAACCGTTACGATATCCTTCCTTATAGCCTCGCTGATAGTCAGATTCTCTACGTTGTTCTCTTCTACGCTCGGTTCTGTCGCTTCCGTCACGATCATCATTACTCGATGAGTTATGCCCCCCAACAGAAGTCCAGCCATCACCCGTTGAATCTGGAGTAGAAGGTGTTGGAGGAGCAGGATTAGCGTCCTCCCACTCCTCTTCAATTGTATCGAGACGGGCTTCAATGTCAGCGGTTAGAGCAAGAGAATCTGCATCTGCTGAGTTGTGCAATGAGGCTCCAAAAGCTTGAGAGACCTCTTCCAGGCTGTAGCCTGCCTTGATCGCACCATGAGCTGCGATCTCTGCACTCTCAACTGCATCACGCGCTTCATTGGTGGCGTCTGCCAGATCATCCTCACCGGTGAACACATCAGAAACAGCTTCACCAACAGAACCAACCGCATCAACCAGCGTGTCACGAACGCCTTTGTAAGTGTCAAAGGCCGCAGAATCCTCGATCGCCTTGGCAACATCCGCAAGCTGCTGGATCGCAGCATTGTCAGGGAATACATCCCCGTAAAGCTGTGTAACTTCAACAATATCATCGGCATTGCCAATAACTTCCCAGGCCTTTTTCAACCAACCAACCGGTGTCAGGGAAACGGCCAGATCAACACCAGCTTCTTTAGCAAGAGACTTCAGATCTTCCTCTGACAGCTGTAGCCCGGCATCGACAGCCGCTTCGGCCAGAGAAATATCTTTCGCAGCAGCACGCGCTTCGAGGGCTGGATAGATTGCAGCTGCAGCAAAACCAAGAACGGCAACAGGTGCTCCGCGTCGTAAGAGGCCATTAACACGGCCCACGCTCTTCTTGTCGATACTGTCGCTGTAGCTGTCAGGCAGCGTAGGCTTGTGTTCCTCTAGGTTGTGTGAAGTCCCAAATTGACCTGCATCGATTTTGGTTTTCAGTTCATCGAACTGTTGCTGAGTATAATCGACATCAGGATCAGTCAGAAGATCTGTCAAAGCAGACTTCACGCTGACCCGGTCAAAATTCAACCGCTCTAAATCAGTTTGCTTGTTGAACTTATTGTCGAGAAAATCCTTGTCGCGGCTGATAACTTCAAAGTCGTAATAGTCTTTATTATCCTGCATGAACTTGCGGGCACCCATGTCCCACAATTCCTGGTTATTGCCTTGCGTACCGCGTTTGTGATCCGGATCGAACTTGTTCTTTTCTTTGTCGGTCTTAACGGGATCGACCTGTTCAACTTTACCGGCGTAGCGCTTTTCGTTAAGCCAAGCGTCGAAGTCGTTTAGTTCTTCTCCGGTCAAGGTATTTGAGATTTCCTTACGAGCCCCTCTCACGTAAAGAAACTTATCTCCTCGAGAGACAATAGCATCGAGAGCTTTGGTGCCACCATTTTTCATAATTGTCTGGATCTGAGAGTGATCCAGAAGAATAACTTTTTTCTTCACCACAAGAAACGACCTTCAATTACTCGGAAACAAAATTACGATATTTACTCAGGATATGACTGCGAACTTCTGGTGACTTAATATTACTGTATTCACCATCTAGAATTCGGTAGAGAGTATGAATTCCAGCTGTTTCAAAAGCAGCGGCCACCGCGTCATAATTACTCTTCCAGCAAAAATAGTAGAAGAAATCTTCTAAAGTTTGGAACGCGTCATCTGGGCAGTCGCTCATGTCTGGTAACTCATTCCCGTGCGCGATAAGCACCTTGTTCCATTCCCAGCGCTTCTCAACCGCCTCACGCAGCTCATCATGCTGGAATAGGACTTCCATGAACTCCAGAACCTGAGAGACCGGAACAAGAGGCTCTACCGTGCCATTGAACTTATTATAGAACTCTTTTGTCTCTTCATCGTCGCGCTCATTGAACTCATAAAATTCCTGGCGCCAATTGGAGATATCGCTAAAATCTGCCATTACTCCCATGTCTCCTCAAAATTTAATCGACTATTTATTCATGTTTTTAGATAAGTGACCTGCACCTGAGATAGTTGCTTATCTAAAAACACTCACGAGGCTGTTTGCTCTTCGACGGTCATTTACAAATAAAATTGCTATATTCTTTCAGGAGAAAGTCTCGGGTTTCTGGAGCCTGGACGTTTAGAAGCTTGCCCTCTAAAACTTGGCAGAGCGTTTGGACACCTGCTCCCAGAAAAGCTTCCGATACTGGTTCGTATTCACTCTTCCAACAGAAATAATGGAAGAAGTCATGGCGCGTTTGAGTTGCCTCATATGGGCAGTTGCTCATATCCGGCAACTCATTTCCGTGTGCGATGAGTACCTTGTCCCATTCACAACCTTTTTTAACCGCCTCACGCAGTTCATCATGCTGGAACAAGACTTCCATGAACTCCAGAACCTGAGAGACGGGGATCATAGGTGGAATTACAGTGAGAAGCTTGTCATAGAATTCTTTTGTCTCTTCATCATCGCGCTCATTGAACTCATAAAATTCCTGGCGCCAATTGGAGATATCGCTAAAATCTGCCATGTATGTTTCCTATGAAAATTCAACTCATAAAATCAGTTCAAGCTTTGATCGCATAGTTACCGCCCAGTGGCCTGCAGCCTAACTTTCGCAGAAAGCGGTCGGTCTCTGCTGGCTTCACTCCTGAGGTCACGTGGAACAACAAGTAGCTTGACCCCATATGCTCAGACCACTGTTTTGCTGCCTTAAATAGACGAAGTGCGACTTTGCCGCTTAAAACTGACTTGCGTACGCTTGGATGGACAAAGAAGCCATGAATGGTTGTCACCTGCGTCTCGTCGCTGATGTAATAATCGCCAATGACAGCATAAAGCCCGCCCACAAGTTCACCGTTGTGCTCGACCACAGCACACATGTGTGCCGGATTGGGTCCCAGTGCTTTGTCTGCCATTGCCTGCACCTTTGAAGGAGAGAACGGGATCTCAGAAAGTGCGCTTTCATCATGCCAGAGACGGAATAGCTCGATCAGCATCGGAACGTCTTTTTCTTCCGCTCTGCGTGTCTTTAACCGCTGCTCAGCATCACTAGAATTATGAACCATCTGTGTTTGGTTCTCCTTTGAAATAGGTTGGTCCATGTTTCACTCTCCCTGTGCCATCTTGTTAAGTTCCTGATAAAGGCCTGCTTGTCTGATGAGCTCATCATGCCTGCCTTGCTGAATGACCTTTCCCTGATCCATGACAAGGATCGTGTCGGCATGACGAACGGTCGAAAGACGATGAGCAATGATGATGACGGTTCTTCCCTGTGCAATCCTTGCAAGGTTCTGCTGGAAGATGCGCTCACTTTCATAATCCAACGCCGCGGTTGCTTCATCTAAGATCAAAATGCGTGGCGCAGTCACCAAAGCTCTGGCAATGGCAATGCGTTGGCGTTGACCTCCAGAAAGATTGGAACCGCGCTCTTCAAGTATGGTGTCATATCCTTTTGGTAGCTGGAGAATAAACTCGTGTGCTCCTGCCAGTTTTGCTGCTTGCATAATTCGGGCCATAGGCATTGCCGGGCTGGAAAGAGCAATGTTGTCGCGAACCGAGCGATTGAACAGAATGTTTTCTTGCAACACAACGCCAATTTGCCGTCGCAACCAAGCCGGATCCATCAGGCCAAGGTCAATCCCATCAATCAATACACGCCCTGTTTCAGGGACATAAAGCCGCTGGATCAGCTTGGTGATGGTGGACTTGCCAGAACCGGACCGACCAACCACACCAATCGTTTGGCCAGCAGGCATTTCGATCGACACATTGTGCAAAATTTCTGGCTCGTTTGGACGGTAGCGGAAAGTTACATTCTTTAGTTCTACTTTGCCCTGCACTGGAGGTAGGTTCTCAGGTGCCGAAGTTGATACTTCAGTTTTGGTGTTCAGAATATCGCCCAGGCGCTGAATAGAAATGCGAAACTGCTGGAAGTCCTGCCACAACTGAGCAAGGCGGATTACCGGTTGGCTGACTTGCCCGGCAAGCATGTTAAAGGCGACCAACTGGCCAACAGTCATCTCTCCAGACATCACAGCCTTCGTTCCTACCCACAGAACAATGCCCATCACCAGCTTGTTGATGAGCTGTACAGCCTGAGATCCAAAAGCTCCCAATGAAATCGTGCGGAATGATGATTTGACATAGGCTGCCAGGTTCTCGTCCCAGCGATTATGCATCTGCGGTTCAACCGCCATCGCCTTTAAGGTCTCAGCTCCTGCAATACTTTCCACCAGAAAGGCTTGATTAATCGCACCGCGATAAAACTTTTCATCCACTCTCTTGCGAAGTTCTGGGGTGATGGCAACAGAGAGCAAAATGTAAAATGGGACCGATGCCAAAACGACGAGAGTTAATGTGGGTGAGAACACCCACATGACCGCAAAGAAGACGACTGTGAAGAGAAGATCAATCACCACAGTCAGAGACGATGAGGTAATAAAGTCCCTGACATTTTCCAGTTCGCGCACGCGTGCAACCGTTTGGCCCGTAGCACGTGTTTCAAAGTAACTTATTGGAAGAGCCAATAGATGTCGGAACAGTTGCGCGCCCAACTGAACATCCACACGGCTGGTGGTGTGAGAAAACAGATAGGTTCGCAGGAACGAGAGGATCGCCTCAAACACAGCAATTGCCAAAAGACCAATGATGAGCACATCAAGCGTTGTAAGACCGCGGTGAACAAGCACTTTGTCGACCACCACCTGAAAGAACAGTGGTGAGATGAGCGCAAAGCACTGAATGAAGAACGATGCCAGCAGAACTTCAGAAAACAGCTTTTTGTATTTGAGCAGCACTGGTAAAAACCAGCGCATACCGAACTTCAGCTCTGAGGCGATCGAACCAGCTCTGCGCGCGGCCAGAACCAGAGTTCCTGACCAAAGCTGTTCAAGTCCAACTATAGAAAGCTCTTCAGGTGGTTTCCCCGGATGTTGGAGTAAGACACCATCGTCATTTGTTTTGGCAAGAACAAACCAACTGCCCTCTTGAGTGATAGCCAGTGCTGGAAGCGGTAGTTTTTTTAACTTTTGGACCGAGCTATTGATTGCCTTACACTTCAAACCATTTTTACGCGCGGCTCTAACCATGTTGGTTGCATTAATAACGCCGGCTTCATTTGCATACTCATGAGCGATTTGCTGCGCAGAGGCACGGATCTCATGGAAGGCAAGTAACATGGCAAGACTGTGAGCCCCACTCTGATCAGCAGGTTTGTTGTTTTGACCTAACCCGGCCGTGTTCTGCTTATTATTTTCTTCGACAAGAACTTCGGTCATCAACTCATTCTGTGTATATAGGCGGAGAGCCTTAACTGCGTGTTGCAACCTAACGGAAACTTGATACATGGGTAAACAACTCAAGTATCATTTCCGACCACGCGAGCTCACCTATGCACAGATCAGATGAGGCCAAGCAACGAGCTTCAGATTCTACAGAATTCTTACCTGCAGCTTTGGAAGTTTTAGAGCATCCTCCATCTCCTCTTGGTCGTGTGATTGTATTTGTGCTGTGTGCATTCTTCTTACTGGCGGTTATCTGGGCATGGTGGGGTACGGTTGATATTGTCGTGGTTGCTGAAGGGCAAACGATCCCAGCAGGCAAAGTGAAAAATATCCAGCCTCTGGAGACCGGTGTTGTTCGTGCTATCCATGTGAAGGATGGACAAAAAGTGGTTGCAGGTGATCTGTTGCTTGAGCTGGATCCAACAGAGACATCTGCCAATCTTGAAAGTCTGCAGTTTGAGTTAGCCCAATCTCGAGCCGAAGCTGCAATAGGTCAGGCGATGTTGAGCGATGAACCGCTTGAAAGGTTCGAGCTACCAGAAGAACTCTCGTCAGAGCTTGCAAAAAACAGCCAAACCTTGCTCCAGGATAACCTTGATCAGCTCAGATCTTCCTTGGAAGCAATCAAGTCAGACATAGAGCGCAACAAAGCCACCCTCCGGGCAACTGATATCGAGGAGATCAAGCTGGAGCAAACACTTCCGCTCATCGAAGAACGTTTAGAAGCTCAACAAGGGTTATTAGAAAAGGGGATCACACAGAAGTCACTGGTCATGCAGCTTCAGCAAGAACTTTATGAGATGCTGGCTTTAAGAGATGGGCTTGAAGAAACTCGCGCGCAGGCAAACGCCTCTATCGCATCTTTACAAGCACGCCATGCGGAAACCATTGCGTCCTACAGGGCCGCCGCTGCAGAGCGTCGGCAGGCAGCCTTGAACAAGATCTCGGCTCTTGAGCAGTCTTTGCGCAAAGAAACTCAACGACAGAAGTACCGTGAGCTGCGGGCACCTGTTTCTGGTTACGTGGACAAGCTTTCCGTAAACACGATTGGAGCGGTTGTTGAGACCGGAAATCTCCTTCTTTCCATTGTCCCCTCAGAGGTTCCGTTGGAAATCGAAGCAATCATCCTCAATAAAGATATTGGATTTATTGAAGTGGGACAAAACGCTGAGATAAAGTTGGAAGCGTTTCCGTTCACCCGATATGGCGTCCTTCAGGGCAAAGTATCACGTATCTCCAATGACGTCCTTCTTCATGAGCAACTTGGGCCGATCTATAAAGCTCGTGTAGCTCTGAAAGATCAGCACATCACTGTTGCGGGAAAGAACATTCCGTTGGTTCCAGGTATGACAGCGTCTGCGGAAGTTAAAACGGGCAAGCGCAGGATCATCGAGTTCTTTCTGTCGCCGCTGCTCAGATACAAAGACGAAGCCATCCGAGAGAGATAGCTTATGCCTTTAGATTGAAGGTGTCTGCTCTTCGCATTTCCAACGTGCCTACCAGAAAAACCTCCGTTTGTCTTGCGACTAGGTCAAGCCCAGAAATCCTTACGTCACTTAGCAAGAAAACCCGTTGCAAAAAACATCGCAAGATTGCATCCTGTTCTAGGTCTTTTCTGACAGATAGGGCGGGCTCATGCTCATCGGGTATGCACGAGTGTCTAAATCGGATGGAAGTCAACTGCTGGATCTACAGCGTGACGCGCTGGTTGGTGCTGGCGTTGAGGTCGAGCGGATCTATGAGGACAAGGCCTCCGGAAGGCGCGATGATCGCCCCGGATTGACCTCTTGCCTGAAGGCACTGCAGCCCGGTAATACCCTTGTCGTCTGGAAGCTGGATCGTCTTGGGCGCGACTTAAAGCACCTCGTTTCTACGGTAGATGAGCTCAGAGAACGTGGTGTTGGGTTTAAGGTTCTTGGTGGAGCTGGCGCAGAGATTGATACCACCACCGCAAACGGGCGCTTGATTTTTGGCATATTTGCTTCGCTGGCAGAGTTCGAGCGCGAGCTGATTGCAGAACGAACCTGTTTGTCGGCGACGCCTTATGGACAAATCGATCGATTTGAGTAATGGAGTGTTTTGGCCCATGATCACTAGATTAGGAGTGAACAATGGGGCAATACACAAGGACCGCCAGCGCTGCAGCTGAGAA
>NZ_LMCE01000056.1:0-737 GCF_001623285.1 Pseudovibrio sp. Ad26 | reverse complement strand
TATCAGTACAGGTGGTGATTCGATCGATATGACTGATGAATTTTCTGAAGCTTACAAAAAAATCGCCGTTTCTGCGGTAGAAGCACTAGGAGCTAAGATTAGTGGTATCGATTTGATTATACCAGATAAAGAAATCGATCCTACAACTGATAAAAAAGCATATGGGATCATCGAAGCAAATTTCAATCCAGCCATGCATATGCATGTTTATCCCTTTGCAGGAAAAGGCAGAAGATTGACGATGAATGTATTGAAATTGTTATATCCTGAAGTATTTTAAAAGAAAAAGCTTTTGACAGATTGTCCTATTTGATGTCAATCTGATCAAAAGCTTTTTTGCATGTAAAAATTTATGTGTTTTTTCGTTTTAAAATAAACGATCCCAGAAGCTTTTTTTCTTTTTTGGTTTTTCTTTTTCAACTGGCGAAGAGTTTTCTTCTGGGTATTTTTTTTCGATATCAATCACAGGTTCATTTACTGCTTCTTTTGCTGTTAAGAGCAATCCGAATTCCTCAGGATTTGCAGTGACGTAATCGTTGACTACAGTAAATCGGCTATTGTTTTTCGTTGCTAGCTGGATATATTGGTTTTGGACAGAAAGGGGTAGAGCCCCATTCAAGAGTATGGAAGCATCTGGATGTTTTTTGAGTTCTTTTAAAAAGTTTTCTTTGTTTTTTGGTTGGATCATTTCAGCAACAGTCATACTAAGATAGCAGCGTTCCCTGAATGTCCCTAAA
>NZ_LMCE01000055.1:0-834 GCF_001623285.1 Pseudovibrio sp. Ad26 | reverse complement strand
GGCGTTGTGGCGTTTTTAGGCTGCTGAAGGTGGTTTTTGTTGGTTTGGCTTTTGGGCTCACGGCTGTAACACTGACCGGTCAACTATCGCGCACTTTATATGCATCTGGTCTTTCTCTAGTGTTTGTCCTTTAACAGTGGCCTTACATTGCTGATGCTGATCTCTTTCGCTCCAACTTTGGTTTGCTCAGCACTTTGGCGCTAGCTGTCAGAGTAGAGGGTAGGGGATGTTTGCTGCCAGGGTCTCTGTCTGCCTCTTCGTCAGGTTCTCTTGTGTCCCTCCATATCTGAATGTTGCTCTCGGAGTGCGGTGCTGTTCAGCAGGGTTCTTTGTTAGCCAGGTTTTGTGAGCTTTGTGGCGGTCTTGATTGAGTGGTGTGTTTTCCAAGTGTCTGTGCAAATTTTGGATTTGTTAAGTTTTGGTGTTTTGGCTGGTTGTTATTGGCTTGTTTCTGGGGTTTTTGGGTGGGTGTTTGTAGTGTTTGGGTTGATATATGAAGTTGTTGAATTGTTTGAATTTTAGTTTTTGTGAGATTGTTTTGTTTTTTTGGAGTTTGCGTGTTGACGGGTTGGTCTGGTATCCCTATAACCCGCTTCACGCCACCGGGGCGGGCCAGTGAGGCGCCGGTTCGGAGGCACAAAAACAGAAGGATTTACGGGGTTTTTAAGAGATCAGGTAAGTCTGGATATTGAGGCGCAAGTCTCCGCTCATTGACAATTGAATACGGAAGAAGAAAGAGAAACGTGGACGGCGGTTATTCGCGAGTGGTTTGGTAACAAGCCACTGTTACGGAATAACTGACTTAGTTTACGTTTTTCAGAACACCAAAGATTG
>NZ_LMCE01000054.1:0-563 GCF_001623285.1 Pseudovibrio sp. Ad26 | reverse complement strand
GATAATAATGATGCTGGAACCATTATTCGATAATAAAGTTGTTTTTCCATTTTCTTCACCTCATATTTTTTGTAAAGTAATCAATTGTTCTAATTCGCGATAATCTAAAAACTGCACACGCAGATGCTTCTCGCCTTTCTTGACATCAAATTGGACACTACGCCGTTTTTTCTTTATTCGTTTGAAGGCAATATCAGAGAGTCTGTGTTTGATTTCCTTTAACGGAAGATCCGGCAGTGCTTCAGAAGGAACATAGATTCTTAAGGATAAAAGATAATCTTGATATTTCTCATCTGTTACCTCTACTTCTAGATATTCCCTGATGTAATAACAATACGCTTCGATTCCATTGTCCAAAGCAACAGTCGGATCGATGATCTTATAGCACATCATGCGCGCGCGATTCTCGTCAACCCAAGGAAAATACGCCTGAGCATTCAGTGTTCCGCGGACACGTCTTTCTTTATAATTTCCTCCTTGAATATCATAACTTTTCGTTACAAAGAACGAGGCATTTTTTTTGGGAACAGGTTGCATCTGCGCATTTTGATACTGGACAGATT
>NZ_LMCE01000053.1:0-845 GCF_001623285.1 Pseudovibrio sp. Ad26 | reverse complement strand
AGGCCAGCTTCCCAGCCAGCGTTGCGAGTGCAGTACTCATTCGTTTTATACCTCTGAATCAATATCAACCTGGTGGTGAGCAATGGTTTCAACCATGTACCGGATGTGTTCTGCCATGCGCTCCTGAAACTCAACATCGTCATCAAACGCACGGGTAATGGATTTTTTGCTGGCCCCGTGGCGTTGCAAATGATCGATGCATAGCGATTCAAACAGGTGCTGGGGCAGGCCTTTTTCCATGTCGTCTGCCAGTTCTGCCTCTTTCTCTTCACGGGCGAGCTGCTGGTAGTGACGCGCCCAGCTCTGAGCCTCAAGACGATCCTGAATGTAATAAGCGTTCATGGCTGAACTCCTGAAATAGCTGTGAAAATATCGCCCGCGAAATGCCGGGCTGATTAGGAAAACAGGAAAGGGGGTTAGTGAATGCTTTTGCTTGATCTCAGTTTCAGTATTAATATCCATTTTTTATAAGCGTCGACGGCTTCACGAAACATCTTTTCATCGCCAATAAAAGTGGCGATAGTGAATTTAGTCTGGATAGCCATAAGTGTTTGATCCATTCTTTGGGACTCCTGGCTGATTAAGTATGTCGATAAGGCGTTTCCATCCGTCACGTAATTTACGGGTGATTCGTTCAAGTAAAGATTCGGAAGGGCAGCCAGCAACAGGCCACCCTGCAATGGCATATTGCATGGTGTGCTCCTTATTTATACATAACGAAAAACGCCTCGAGTGAAGCGTTATTGGTATGCGGTAAAACCGCACTCAGGCGGCCTTGATAGTCATATCATCTGAATCAAATATTCCTGATGTATCGATATCGGTAATTCTTATTCCTTCGCTAC
>NZ_LMCE01000052.1:0-1264 GCF_001623285.1 Pseudovibrio sp. Ad26 | reverse complement strand
AATTAAGGTAGTATAGAACATAGAATTCTAAATACGGAAAAATGGAGCATAAATTCCAGTACAAATAGTACTTCTTCAGTGTCAAACGAAGCGAATATAACATAGATATTTAGGATTGTGACAAAAATCATGTCACAATCTTTTTTTCGACGCCGTTTGTATAATTAAGCGAGACAAATAAAAAAGCCATTTATGTTACACTCAAATTGTAATACCCGCTAAAGCATACAAGGAGAGTGAACATAAATGACTTATACCCATCTTACACCAAACGAGCTTGTAATGATAGAAGCATATTTTCATCAAGAAACTCCGGTTGCTATCGTTGCGAAGCAGCTTAAACGTGGACGCCAAACAATTTACAATGTCTATAACTTTCTCAAATGTGGTGGAACAGCACTTGAATACTTTGAACAATACAAAGAAAATAAGCGACGTTGTGGGAGAACCGAAATCATTTTTCCTGCTGAGGAAAAAGAATACATTGCAAAAAGATCAACTGAAGGTTGGACCCCAGACGTCATTATTGGCCGTGCAGAGCGAACCTTCTCTTGTTCAGTAAGTACCCTCTATCGCCGGTTTAAGACGGGAGAATTCAATGTTTTACATTTACCGATGCAAGGAAAACGAAAACCAAATGGTTATTATTTGTCAAATTAAGCGAGACAAAACTTTCCATTTACGTAACTCAAAAAAACTTCTAATGGTGTTTGGTAATTTAGTGATTTTCTAGGGATATGGTTTCTTTTGGACGCAACGGATGAGATGAATCCTTGATTGACTTGGTTGAAGTCCATTTCTTTTGGTAGTCCATCTTTACGGAGGAGTCCGTTTGAATGTTCATTTAATCCCCGTTGGGAAGGCGTTCCTGGGTCTGCGAAATAAATATCAATATCATTCGTATTACTAATACTTTTCCAATTAGAGAATTCTTTTCCACAATCAAAGGTAATTGATTTGAAAAGATTTTTGGGTACGGATTGAAGCCATTCATTAATCGAATTTTCAATATCAACTGCCTTACGGCCTTCTGGTTTCAAGGCGATAATGGCTTTTGAAAGTCGCTCAACGAGTGTGATGACGGCACTTTTATGGTGGATGCCGACAATCGTATCACCCTCTAAATGTCCAAATTCTTCTTCGAAAACGACATAATCTTTTTTACGCTCAGAAATATCTCTTTTGAATGCCTGTTTTCCACGTTTTTCCTTATAACCATTTGGTTTTCGTTTTCCTTGCATCGGTAAATGTAAAACATTGAATT
>NZ_LMCE01000051.1:0-22421 GCF_001623285.1 Pseudovibrio sp. Ad26 | reverse complement strand
GTTTAATCATTGCGCCCTGTGATGATTGGCTGGTCTGGGTCGCCTTCGAGGAAGTCTACGATGACCTCGTGGCCAATGCGGGGGATGGCGATGTGGCCCCAGCTGGCGCCGGCCCAGTTGGAGGAAACGCGGATCCAGCAGGAGGAGGTGTCGTTCTTCTTGCCGTGGCGATCCCATGGGAACCAGACTTTCACCCGGCCATGCTCATCGCAGTAAATCTCTTCACCTTCCGGCCCGGTGACATGAGCGATCTGAGGGCCATCCACCAAGGGCTTTTGCTGTAGTTTGGGCCGGTATGGCAGGCGCGCAGGCATGACCTCAAACCCGGCACTGTAAGTGGTGGAGCCACTGCCAGCTTCCTCAGCCACGGCCTGCGGCTGACTGCCCTGATGCGAGACGGTGAGCAAATGATACTTAATGTTGTAGTCGCCGTTCGGGTGGTCCGTGAGGGCAAACTGATGGCCCACCATCAGGTGAATGGCATTGGTGGCGCCATGACCTGTGGTGGCCTCTACACGAGCTGCCTCCAGCCGGTGTTTTGTGAACGGCTTGCCAACACCGTCTGCCTTGTAACGTCCCGGATATTCATAGAGCGCATAGTCTCCAGCAGAACCGTTGTCCTCACCGCGCTGATGGGTGTGTTGCTGGTTATAAGGTGGGTTCTTGAACGAATAGTCGCGCTGCATGAAGCTGGTGGCGCGCAGCTGCTCGCGCAGGACAAAGCTGTTGCAATAAACGCCTTTGACCGCCCCACCGGCCATGCTGTTATATTCCAGCTTCGGCTGGTCTGGTAGCTCGGACACAATCTGCGGGTTATCAATGAAGTGCAGGGTATGCTGGCCGTTGGCGCCATAGGTGAAGTAGTACCAGATGCCTTCCTCTGCCGTGATGCGATCTAAAAAGCTTAAGTGGCTTTCCCGGTACTGCACGCAGTATTCGCGGGCCTCATGAGGCTCGGTCAGATCCCACTTCACATCCTCTACGCCATGTTCTTTAAGCAGGATCTTGACGATCTCGGGTACGCTCTTCTTCTGAAAGATCCGGCAGTCAGAACCATGGGCGAGCCGATGCAGGCTAGGCAGCAAGGTGAGCGAGTAACTGGTGCGGTGATGGCCTTCATTGCCACGGGCAATTTCGGCAATCACTCCGGAGAGATGACGCAGGCCCTCGTATTTATGATGAATGGTCAGCGTTGCGGGCGTATCCAGCAGGCTATGCAAGTCCAGCGCATTGTCAGGGCTAGCCAGTTCAATCTGGATCTGCGTGAGCCCGTTAAGGCGCTCCGTTGCCGAGAACCCGGTGACCAGCAATCCGGCCTCCGGCTGCGCAGGCGCTGCAAAGGTGAAGGCCAGATCTTGTTGTTGAAAGAGCTGCGGGATTTGGACAATAGCATTCATAACAAACTCACTGGCAAAAGGAAAAACGAAGGACGTGTAAGAATTAGGAGTGATCAGGCGAACTTAGTTGAGGTCTGCCCCCGGCGGCGGATAGGGTTTGGCATGCCATTCATCAGCGGGACATAAAGTGCCTGGACGCGCGTAGGTATGGAAGGATTTTGCCGGCGCGAAGAACTCGTTCTGGCAGAGTTGGTACCCTTCGTCTCGCGCTCTTTGCCCAATTGATTGCGCCCATAGGTTGCCAGCGGTCGCAAAGATCAGGAGCGATCCGAAAATGAGAATGAGATATGTTTTGACAGACCATTGCAGCCGTTGATGGCCCCAGGGCGTGAAGACAAAATGAGCAATGGGGATCGCAACAGATCCAAGAGCCAAAGCCTGGATCCCATGAGCAATTTCAAAGTTATCTTGCCGGAGTTCAATGACTTGCTGCGCATAAAGAAAATCAGAGACCGTACTCCACACCAAAAACACCATCAAAAGATCAAGTGCGGCAGCAAACCCGTGTGCTCTGCGCGGATCCCGGCCAATCCACTGGCCAAATTGAATGGTCTTATCGATGTACCAGTTGATCATCATCACCGCCTGTAGATCTGGTTGTAAAGATCAGGGCCGCCAAAGTGCCAGATGGTCTCGCGTTCCAGATCATAGAAAAACCGATTGCTGCGGCGTTCAAGTTCTTCCACCTTTTGGCGCATGGAAACTTGTGCTTCGTGAATAACTTGTCCGGTTTTTTGAAGGCCGCGCGCAACAGCCTCACCAGTCCAGCGCAGGGCAGCAGACAGTTTTTCTCGCAGGCCAAACATCTTGTCCAGTTGTCCAAGCGCCATGCCAACAGCCATGCCAACGACAATGGCACCAGCCGTAATGGCAAGGGCAGGAATAGCAACTGTCGTGATAGCACCTGCCAGAAGTGCCCCAGCTGCTGCTGCGGCCATACCAGCTCCAATGGCGACAGCCCCGATCGCCACATCGACAATGATGTTGGCAAACAGTTCACTGTAAAGCTGTGTATCGCTCATGATGAACTGCATGATATCCAGAGCCACATAACAGGTGATCATAATCACCGCATTCGCCCGGCCACCTGCCCGAATGGCTTCAGGTCCAATTCCAAAAGCAACAACCTTTGGAGAAGACGACAGATACCGTGTCCCCTTAAGAACCTCGCGCACGGCAGGATAGCCTTTGAAGATGACGTAGGTCTTCCCATTGGCTATCTTTGTGTAATAACGCCCCTTGATGCCGATCTCTTTCAAAAGCTGATGTCCAGACCGGCTGTCCAGCAATGTGCCGGGCAATGTGGCCAGATCTAAAGCACCGCCGGTCATAAGCGCCATGCCTTGATGGGCATCCACGATCGCCTGAGCAAACGCCTCAAGAGAGACCGCTATTGCCTCATCCTGAACCGGATTTACATCATGAGCGGCACTATGTTGCTGCGCCAGTCTCTGCTCCGCCAACGGATAGACCATCAGAATATCTCCTTGTGCGGCTGATCCCCGGGTTTGACCATCAACCGATGGCCGGGAAACTGATCCAGAAAACCCCGGATCTCCAGCTCTTCAGACAGGTCTTCGTGCAGTGCATCTGACGAGCGCTCAGGCCGATCACGACCTTGCAGAACCACATGCGCTGTGCCTGCCGGATCGCACTCTTTGGGTGCAGCTTCTGCAATCGCCTCTACCTTGCGCCGCCGCCACAGCAAGCTGCGAAAGAAGCTGCGCAAGTAGCCGCGCTTTGCTGAGGCTTTGCCAGAGACAGGTTGCATATTCAACTCCGCAGATCAGGCCCAAATCAAAGACTGCCTATCGTTTAACTCGCCCATAGGCAGTGTCCGGGCCAAAGCTGGCCCGGATCTGACTTCCATCCTCAATGAGGATAGAGACTTAAGCTGCAGGCGCGCGCCAGTCGTCGGCACCAGAGGTGCCGGAGACTGTGTGCTCCCACATGATCTTGCGGTAAGACAGTTCAATGGTGATCAGCTGAGTGAAGTCAGCGTTCTTTGGATCCTGACAATGTGGCAGACCACACTCAATGTTGGTGATCAGCGCATCTTCAAAGGAAGTGGTGAAGAAATGCTCCTGCTTGCCGGAAGAGTTGGTGCGGTACCATTTAACTTCACACTTAGGCAGCATCTCACCAGAGACCAGCGCATTATACAGCAGCGGGATGGACTTGTTCATGGAGCAGGTGAACTTGAACGGAGTGTGCACGCGCTGACCAGCTGGCTGGCCGGACTGGATATCACGAGGAATGATGACGGTGTGATCAATGGCCTGCACCATGATCTCGTCTTCATGGCCTTCCTGCCACACGTTACCGACGGAATCTTCAGTAAACGCGCCCTGAGTGATTGGACCCTGAGTTGACCCTTCAATGGTGATATAGGCTGGTGTTGGCATAAGCCGCTCCTTTAAAAAGACATAAATGAAACCCACTCAACGAGGGGCAGCACCAGCAAGCTCCCCTTGCCCGGCACTCGCCCAAACAAAAGCAAATCCTGTACCAGACAGGATAATTCTGAAAGAAAAACAACGCTAAAAACGCCAAGCCGTTGAAAGTTCTAGTGAAATAAAAATTCTAAAGGCGTGCTGCACTTACTATCAAAAGTTGATAAGGACACATAACGCAGCAGAAGATCTGGCCAAAAATGGCCAGATAAAACCGGAGCACTTTAAGAAACCACAGATAACCTATTGAAAAAACACAATTAAAAGACTATCCAAAAACAACCAACCCTAGGCCATTTCTGGCAAGCCCTTGTAATGCAAGAGGTATTTCGAACATCTTTCGCATATGCACCATACAGATCCAGCAATCTGGAGCGGCAATCTTACAGGTTTTCGAATTCCCTTCCTTAGCTCCAGAAAGCACAATCGACAGTATACCTGAATCCGTTTCACCGATTTGTGAGTATGGGGGGAGACAGAAGCATCATCAGTTGAAAGATGCTGCTCAGCGGGTCTGATCCCCTGTTTTCATCAGCCTGCAAGTGCTTTCATGTGCAGCAGCACACGTAATATATTGAAAACAACCGTAAGGCGTGGCTGTGAGAAGAGGTAAGAGATCCACAGAGAATGAATGTTCAGTAATGCTCTTCTTACTCATCTGAGTTCTCGCAGTCCAGCGCACGCATTCTCCGTCGAAGCTGTATGGACAGATCGGTTGATTTGCGTAACTTAACTATGCCATTCAAGCAGCAGAAACATGGAAAGTTCAAGCTCAGACAGAAGGTGATGGGTTCTCTTCGATTTATGACCGAAGGCGCCATTTACCCTACCAAGAGACGGCAAGTCCCGAACAGTCAGCCAGGGTTTGTATTCAGAATACGCTCCGCTCCCTCGCCCATCTTCAATCAGTTTTGCAAACTAGGCATCAGCAAACGCTATGTTCTTACCTACCATGGAAAAACCGCCAGTCTACTGCTCGCAAAGCAAACAGTAGACTGGCGGTTTCAGTAGGCAACTTTCTTACTTGCCGACAAAAGACCGTCAGCGTTTCTAAGTAATTATTCGACCGTAACAGACTTGGCTAGATTCCGTGGCTGATCCACGTCTGTGCCCATGAACACGGCGGTGTGGTAGGAAAGCATCTGCAGCGGCAGGGCGTAGATGAGTGGCGCGACGATTTCAGGGAGTTCTGGCAGAATAATCATCTGGTCAGCAGCAACACCTGCAGCCTCAGCGCCCTTTTCATCCGTAAACAGAGCAATCTCACCGCCACGAGCTGCTACTTCCTGCATATTGGAAACAGTCTTCTCGTAAACGCCATCAAACGGCGCCACAACCAGTACTGGCATATTCTCATCAATCAGTGCAATTGGGCCATGCTTCAGCTCACCTGCTGCATAGCCTTCTGCATGAATGTAAGAAAGCTCCTTCAGCTTCAGCGCACCTTCCAGTGCCAATGGGAAGCTCGTCCCACGACCAAGGAACAACGCATGATGCTTCTTGGACATCCATGGTGCCAGCTTCTCAATCTCTGGCTCTAGCTTCAAAGCCTGCATCGCATGTGCTGGAAGCTCGGAAAGAGCACCAACCAGCTCTTTTTCCTGAGCTTCAGTCAAGCTTCCACGCTGACGACCAGCAAGTACGGCAAGGCTGGCAAGCACTGCCAGCTGACACGTGAAGGCTTTCGTAGACGCGACGCCAATTTCAGGTCCTGCAAAGATCGGAAATACCAGATCAGATTCACGTGCAATCGTGCTCTCTGGCACGTTAACCACCGCACCGATGGTCATGCCCTGCTCTTTACAATAGCGCAGCGATGCCAGAGTATCTGCTGTCTCACCGGACTGGGAAATGAACAGCGCCAGATCACCTTCGCCCAGAGGCATTTCGCGATAACGGAATTCCGAAGCGATATCGATATCTACCGGAAGGCGAGCATACTTCTCAAACCAGTACTTCGCAGTGAGACCAGCGTAATACGCAGTACCGCACGCAGAAATCACCAATCGATTGATCTTGGAGAAGTCAAAATCATTGCCCTCAGGCAGGGTCACTTTACCTTCATTAAACTTCAGGTACTGGGAAATCGCGTGCCCCAGAACCTCTGGCTGCTCGTGGATTTCTTTTGCCATGAAGTGACGGTAGTTGCCCTTGTCCATCATGGTTGAGCTGACGCTGGAGGTCTGAACCACACGCTCAACAACAGAGTTGTTCTCGTCAAAGATCTGCGCCCCAGCGCGTGTCAAAACAACCCAGTCGCCCTCTTCAAGGTAGCTGATGCGGTCAGTAAACGGAGACAGTGCAATTGCGTCAGATCCGAGGAACATTTCGCCCTCACCATATCCAACAGCAAGTGGCGAGCCACGACGTGCGCCAATCATCAGATCATCCTGATCGGCAAACAAGATCGCAAGAGAAAATGCACCTTTCAGACGACCAAGAACGGCAGCAACAGCATCCTGCGGAGCTTTACCGCTTTTAACTTCGAGCGAAATCAGGTGAGCTACAACTTCAGAATCCGTTTCAGTGGAAAGTTTCACACCTGCACCGCGCACCTCTTCGCGCAACTCAAGGAAGTTCTCGATGATACCATTGTGGACGACCATGACGCCATCAGAGGCGTGTGGATGCGCATTCTCAACAGTCGGAGCACCATGCGTAGCCCAACGGGTATGGCCAATGCCGCTCACACCGCCAAGAGGGTTGCCTTCCAGCACAGCTTCCAGATTGCGCAGTTTCCCTTTCGCACGGCGGCGAACCAACGCACCATCTTGGACAGTTGCAATACCAGCAGAGTCATATCCGCGATACTCAAGCCGTTTCAGCGCATCTACCAGCAATGGTGCAACAGGTGTCTGCCCCAAAATTCCGACAATACCGCACATATATGTTCTCCTTGAATTCCCACCTCGCAACTGATGCGAGCATCAACTTTAGGCCAAGTCTTTAGCCCGATGCTCCTATGCGAGGGAAATCAATCCGTGTTTCGTTTCGTTACAGCTTGAGGATAATTGAGCAAGCGCACCGCTAGCCTCAGCAGTGTGCACTAATATTACTCAGTCCTTTCTTGAAGCTTTAGCCGCAGCAAGCTTTTCACGCATTGCAGCGGCACGACCTTCTTTATTGACCTGCTGGCCTCGGCCAATCGCCAGTGCGTCCGCTGGCACATCAAAGGTCACTACAGACCCAGCAGCAACAAAAGCGCCGTCACCCAACTTCACAGGCGCAACAAGTACGCTGTCTGAGCCAACAAAACTGCCTGCACCGATATCTGTGTGATGCTTCAGATAACCATCATAGTTGCAGGTGATTGTACCCGCTCCGATATTGGATTTCGCACCAATGCGTGCATCACCAATGTAGGAAAGATGATTGACTTTGGCACCAGCCTCGATCGTTGCGTTCTTGATCTCAACAAAGTTGCCGATGTGAGCCCCCTCGCCAATCTCAGCGCCAGGACGCAGACGAGCATAGGGCCCCACAGTCGCATCAACACTCACATGCGCATTCTCCAGATGGGAGAACGCGCGGACGCGGGCTCCACCGTCAACATGCACGCCCGGACCAAACACCACGTTTGGCTCCACAATCACATCCGGTTCAATCTCAGTATCAAATGAGAAATAGACCGTCTCTGGTGCACGCAATGTCACACCGTTTTCCATGAAAGTTTCGCGCTGCACTTGCTGGAAGACAGCTTCACAGGATGCAAGTTGGGCCCGGTTATTGATACCCTGAACTTCCTTCTCATCAGCAAGTTCAGAAACAACCTTCATCCCTTTGCTACGCGCCACCTCGACAGCATCGGTCAGATAGTACTCGCCCTTCGCATTGTCGTTTTTGATTTCCGCAATCAAATCAGGCAGAGCCTTGCCCTTGAACGCCATGATACCCGCATTGCAAAGAGTGACTCTGCGTTCTTCATCTGTTGCTTCTTTTTCTTCACGGATCGCAACAAGTTCGCCATCACTCTCAAGCAAACGACCATAACCAAATGGATCGTCAGCCTCAAAGCCAAGCACGACAACATCCGCACCGCCAGACAAACGCGCTCGTAGACGATGCAGCGTATCAGCCTTCACAAGCGGAGTATCTCCGAAAAGAACGAGAACATGATCAGAGGCATCTTTATAAGCTTCCTCGGCGGCCTTGACAGCATGTGCAGTACCCAGTCGGTCCACCTGAACGTGACACGTTGCGCCAGGAACGCGCAGGGCAACATGCTCCTCCAGCTTCGCCATCTCAGGACCGACCACAACGGCGACATTGTCAGCGCCAGCATGCATAACGGAGTTGAGGACGTGCCCCACAAGCGGCAGTCCACCGATCTCATGCATCACCTTTGGCAGGGCCGAACGCATACGCGTTCCTAATCCAGCAGCCAGAACAATTGCCAAACAAGAACTATTGGACATGCAAACCCCTTGGGAGACTTAGAATTAAAAACTGACAGGCAAATTGCACGAGTGCTTTGACATTTCAAAGGACATCCCCGTGCTTTCACCAAGAAAATCAAAACACCCATTAGAAGTAGCAGATAGTGTTTAATGCATCTTTTTCAGATTGCATTTGCACTTTGTTAACCATAAAAAACCAAGGTAATACATATAGTTAGGATTAGATTCGAATACGGGGCGACTGGAAGCTTTGAGACTTCCTCATAAAATCAACGAGTTACGACAGAAACCGGAAGTCCTGCGAGAACGTATTACCGTTCTTGCATGGGGTATTGCTGCGCTCTCGTTTGTCGCCCTCGCCGCCTCCGCAGTTCAGATGCCCGGCAAATTCGCCTCCCAACAGGCACTTTATTCGCAAATCACGCTCCCTCTCCCGGCTCCCGGCCCGGTTGCCACAACCGCCTCTATTGGCAGTCAAACAGCGCAAAACGCCTTTCAGGTGTATAGCGATGCACCCAGAAACGAATCACAACAGGGCCTGCAAAACTCAAAAGAGCTGCGCATTGTAAGGGAAGAAATTATATCTCTGCGCCGTTCCGTGCTGCGCCTTACCGAGCAAAATCGCAGACTATCTAGCCATGTAAACGCGTTTGATGAAGCAACCGCCCAAGAAACATCAAAAGCGGAAACCACCTCGGCTCCAGCCAAAATCTCAGTCAAGCCGAAGCAAGAGCCGACCACACCAATAGAAACCCTGCCAGCACCTGAACTCTTACAAATTTCAGCACCAACCGCCACAGCAAGCCCGCTGCCAGACATCAAACTCTCTGAAGTTGGTACACTTACCACCATCGCCTTGCCAACAACCACCGATCCAGAGACTGTTGCATCCATTACCGAAAATGCAGTGCCTCTCAATATGCCAGAGTTTCAAAAAACCCCGGCAGCAGGCAAACTTCGCCAATCAGGCTCCCGCAGAATTCTGCGCACATCCTTTGCGATTGAACTAGGTAATTTCGAAGACACAAACCTGCTGGAGAGCAAGTGGCTAAAGCTAAAAGACAGTAACCCGCTGCTGCTTGGTGATCTGAAGACGCGCATCTCTGCTGCAAAAGTAGACGGCGCTACAAAGTATACGCTGACAGCTGGCCCGTTTTACAATGCAGCAGACACCGCTGTTGTGTGCGCAAGACTGGCGCGAGAAAAAGTCAATTGCATGCCTACCATTTTCCAATAAATTGCTCTCATCTTTTTGCACCTGAGCATTGGGGCATTCATCAGCAATGATGTAAGGGCATCCCTATGCGTGACAGGTCTTTTCGGAATACCATGCGTGTCTAATTCATCAACGAGCTCAAATTGGGCCTCAACCTACGCCCTGTTGTTTCTCATGCCCATTTTCATGAGCTCCAACATCATAATTGCCAAACCTGCCATTGCTCATACCGAGCCATGGACCCTTGCATTTTTTAGATGGGGTCTTGCCTCGCTTATTCTTTTGCCGTTCACATATCGTGAGCTGAAAGCCAACATGCCGCTGATCCGGAAAAACCTGAAGCTTCTTAGCTTCATGGCCTTCCTCGCAATGTGGATCTGCGGAGCTATTGTCTATTTGGCACTGAAAGAAACCTCCGCTACCAATGGAACATTGATCTATTCAGCAGCCCCAGCTCTTATTTTGGCGCTTGAATGGCTCTTCCGCGGACGAGCCGTCGCAACAAGAGAGCTTGCAGGTATCTCGCTTGCTATCATTGGTGTCTTTGTGATTGTGACCAAAGGCTCGCTCGGCAATCTACTCAGCTTGCAACTTAACAGCGGTGACTTGTTGTTTGCCCTGTGCACGCTGAGCTGGGCAATTTACTCCGTACTCATCAAGAAAAGCCAATTACAGGCAATCTCAACGGCACCTCTGTTTGCGATCCTCGCCATTCTCGGAACCATCATCCTAGCGCCATTCGCAATCGCTGAGATGGCAATCACAGCTTCCGTACCGAATACAGGCGAAGTCTGGATGTCTATCGCAGGTGTCGCGCTAATCGCTTCTGTGGCCTCTTTCCTGACCTACCAGTTCAGTATCCGTCTGGTTGGCCCATCGATTGCTGGCATGTTCATGTATCTGATGACGCCATATGGTGTTGGCATGGCAGTGCTGTTTCTGGGAGAGCAGCTCCAGATGTTCCATTATTTGGGCTTCATCCCAATCATGGCAGGGCTTCTGCTGGCAACCTTGCCCGCAAGCTTATTCCGGCGAAAAGCCAGCGCTTAGTATCTAAAGCAGCACTCCAAACACAAAAAAGCAGGCCTGAAGCCTGCTTTTTTCATATCAAAATCTGGAGCTGCCATTAGCCGATCTGCGAAAAGACCGGGAATGTTTCGAGCAACCAGAATGAAAGCGCTTGAATATACCCGGTTAAGAAGCCAACACCGGTGAGCACAAGAAATGCCCCCATAACCTTCTCAACCATACCCATGTGCTTACGAAAGCGCGCCATGAAGCCCATAAACGGCCCTGCAAACATCGCAGCAATCATGAACGGCACACCAATACCCAGCGCATAGGCCGCAAGCAGAATAACGCCCTGGTTAACTGAAGCCTGGGTACCTGCAATCAAGAGAATACTCGCCAGAACTGGACCAATACACGGCGTCCAGCCAAAACCAAAGGCAAGCCCCATCAGATAAGCACCACCAAATCCACCTGGCTGACGGTCAATCTGCACACGCGCCTCGCGGTAAAGGAACCCAATTTTAAAGGCGCCAAGGAAATGCAGCCCCATGACAATGATCATGCCGCCAGCGAGATAAGCAAGGTACTGAGAATACTGCAGAACAAACTGGCCAAGGAACGACGCACTTGCGCCAAGCAACACAAACACTGTTGAGAAGCCAGCGACGAAACACATCGCGGCTATCATCACCCGGTTGCTCTGTACGGCGCTCTTTTCCTCGCTCGTCACTTCTTCAATGGACAAGCCAGCAATATACCCAAGATATGGCGGCACCAGCGGCAAAACGCAGGGAGAAACAAAAGACAAAATGCCTGCGAAAAAAGCGCCCCAAAGGGTGATGTCTTGCAACATATAGCTATCCTAATTCCACTTGGAATGCATCTATAGGACCTGACGCTTGCACGCGCGGGAGCGTGACATCATCATAGTCTATCAATAGATCACCAAGGCTTATATATACAATTTTGCTGAAAGTTGGATGTGTTTCGTCAAACAGGCAAGAAAATCTGCGACACATTTTGGTGAACGGTAGGCAGGAACCACTACCTACCGTCGACCGCAAATATCAACTGTAACCTTTAGTTGTCACGAACAACCAGCACAGACTGGTTGGCATGGCGCACAACACGCGCCGCATTCGGTCCAAGCAAGAAGTCCTTTAGCTCAGGACGATGCGAAGACAGAACAATCAGATCAGTGCCCAGCTTATCCGCCGCGCTTGTGATCTCTTCGTAAATTGTTCCGTGGGCGATATGCCCTTTCACATCCAGCTCCTCATCAGGAAGCTGCGTATCAAGAAACTCTTCAAGAGCCTCACGCGTACGCTCCAAAGCCTCAGTTTCAAACTCGCGAGCGAAGTAACCACCAACGATAGATTTGCCAAAGTCTGGCAGAACCGTCACCACATGAAGCTGTGCTTTGTAATGACGAGCCAGATCAACAGCCACGGGAAGCGCAGTTTTCCAGCTGCTTTCTTCGTTCAAATCCAAAGGCAGCAAGATATTGGAGTACATTTCCCAACTCCTCAAAAATTATAGTTTTATGGCACAGCCCGCTTAAAAAGCGGGCTGTGTTTGGCGTCGACGTTGAAGTGCAACAACCAGCAAAAGCAGAAGCAAAGCCGGAATATAGAACAACTGTTTTGGCAGTCGTTCTGCATCCACCTGAGAGCTTACAATCACAACCGGAACATCTCCGTAAAAGTCAAAGCCCTGCAGTTTCTCAGCAAATGTCGTGCCTGGGAATGGTTCATCAAGCACCACAGCTCCATCATCCTGCATGGTAACCAGGCCAGATGCGTCAAGTCGTGCGTCAGCCCCCTGCTCATCACCAATAGATAGAGGCAATGTCAGTGTCAGGATTTTATCCATGTCATCAAAATCCGGACCTGCGAGGTTAAGACGCACCATATCACCCGGCTGCGCATCACCAACCATCTCCATGATCTGCGGACCTGTGGCAGTTACGTACGGATCCTGCACCTGGTCGAGCCAGAAGCCCGGGCGGAACAGTGTAAACGCAATGAGAAGCAGCGTTACGGATTCCCACAGACGGGAGCGCGCAAAGAAGTACCCTTGCGTTGCCGCAGCAAACAACATCATCGCCACAACCGAGACGATAAAGACAAAGACAGCCTGAAGTGGCTCAACATCAATCAGCAGAAGATCTGTGTTGAAGATAAACAGGAACGGGAGGGCTGCAGTACGCAAAGAGTAGATAAAGCCCTGAACACCGGTCTTGATCGGATCACCACGACTGATCGCAGCTGCCGCAAAGGCGGCTAGCCCCACCGGAGGCGTCACATCGGCCATAATGCCGAAGTAGAAGACGAAGAAGTGAACTGCGATCAGTGGAACGATAAATCCGGTCTGTTCACCAAGGTCCACAACAACCAGCGCCATCAGAGAGGACACAACAAGGTAGTTCGCTGTGGTTGGTAGTCCCATACCAAGGATCAAACTCATCACCGCAACCAGCACCAGCATCAGCAACAGGTTACCGCCAGACAGGAATTCAACCAATGCAGCAATCATCTGGTGCATACCGGTCAAAGACACAGTCCCCACGATGATACCCGCAGCAGCTGTTGCGACTGCAATGCCGATCATGTTGCGAGCACCGCCGATCATGCCTTCAACGAAGTCCACAATACCCTGCCATGTACGGCCGGCCTGAGATTCTTTACGGAAGAACGCTTTCAGCTGATGCTGGGTCACAACGATGAAGGTCATCGCCATAGTCGCGTAAAACGCAGACAAGGACGGTGAGAACCGCTCGACGAGAATACACCAGATCAGAACAACAATCGGCAGGATGAAGTAGTAACCGGTACGGCCAACATCACCAGCAGCAGGCAACTCACTCACCGGCGCATTAGGATCGTCCACCTCAAGGTCTGGAACCTGCGCGGCGATGTACACCAACCACAAATAGCCAGCAGCAAACAACGCAAGCACAACAGGGAACGTGAGCGCCGGGAATGCAGTCTTCGTCCAGCCCAGACCGTAATACACGGCAGCACCCACAAGTGTGATACCGATAAAGCCTGTCAGAACACCAATCAAGCGCTGCAAAATGGTTACATGAACCGGAGGCTTAGGCAGACCTTTCAGGTTCATCTTCAACGCTTCAAGGTGCACGATGTACACCAGTGCGATGTAAGAAATCACAGCTGGAATGAAGGCGTGAATGACAACCTGATGATAACTGGTGCCAGTGAATTCAGCGATCAGGAAGGCTGCAGCCCCCATCACAGGCGGCATCAGCTGACCATTCACAGAGGAAGCCACCTCAACAGCACCCGCCTTTTCAGCAGGAAAGCCGGTCCGCTTCATCAAAGGAATGGTGAACGTACCAGTGGTCACAACATTCGCAATGGAAGAACCAGAGTAAAGACCACTCATCGCAGAGGCAAGAACCGCCGCTTTTGCAGGACCACCACGCAAATGCCCAAGAAGCGCAAACGCGGCCTTGATAAAGTAGTTACCCGCGCCAGCTTTCTCCAGCAGCGAACCAAACAGCACAAACAGGAAGATCATGGACGCCGAAACGCCAACAGCAACGCCAAAGACGCCCTCCTCCTGAATCCAGTAATGCCACATGGCTTTACCATAGGAGGCACCACGCCATTGAATGACGTCTGGCAGCCAAGGAGAGTTGCCAAACATTGCGTAGCCAACAAAAACCGCAGCAACAATAACGAGAGGCAGACCAAGGCTCCGGTAAACCGCAATCGCAAGCACAGTCAGGCCAGTGGTGGCCACAATCAGATCCATCTGAGTTGGAAGACCGGCGCGATTAGCGATCTCAGAGCGCATAATCACAAGGTAGAGACAAGCCGCAGCGCCTAAAAATGCGAGCACCCAATCATACCACGGTATGGTATGTCGTGGGCTGCGGGAAAACAGAGGGTATGCAAAAGCAGCAAGCACCAGGCCAAATGCCAAGTGAATGTTTCTAACTGCAGAATTGTTGAAAATGAGATTGATGCCAAAGGTATCATTCAACCAAAATGGAACGTTCGAGGCCACATAAAGCTGAAAGACGGACCAGATAAAGGCAATGGCAGCAATCATCACGCCTAGCCCACCGGCCAGGCTTCGTGCGCCGGTATCTGCCTGAGCGACCAATTCTTGCGCATCAACTTGCGCTTTGTGTCGTTCTGGACTCATTTGCACCCCCAAATACAGTTCCCCCTTTGCCTTAGCTGTAAAGGCAGAGCAAGAAACCTACTAAATCTCATAGAAAGCCAAAAAATGCGGGGCCAGAACAGCCCCGCATCGTAGAAAACTTGGGTAGATTACATCCAACCACGTTCTTTGTAGTACTTCACTGCACCGTCATGCAGAGGAGCTGTCAAGGAAGCCTTGATCATCTCTTCTTCTTTCAGGTTTTTGAATGCAGGGTGCAGTTTTTTGAAGTCGTCGAAGTTTTCGAAGACAGATTTAACAATGACGTAAACAACATCATTAGGCACTGCTGCGGAAGAAACGAAGGTTGCGCCAACACCAAAGGTGTTGATGTCTTCTGCGTTGTTGTACATGCCTGCTGGGATAGTTGCTTTACGGTAGAAGGAGTATTTGTCGACCAGATCGTCGATCGCTTTACCTTCAACGTTTACAAGCTGCGCATCACAGGTGCTTACAGTTTCCTGAGTAGATGCAGATGGGTGACCAACCAGCCAGTAGTAAGCATCGATTTTGCCGTCACAAAGCGCAGAACCAGCTTCCGCAGATTTCAGCTCAGTTGCCAGAGCGAGATCAGCCTTGTTCACGATACCTTCTTTTTCAAGAAGCTGCCATGTTGCATACTGACCGGAACCTGCGTTGCCGATGTTGACTTTCTTACCCTTAAGGTCGGTGTAGTTGTTTACGCCGGAACCTTTAGAAGCAAGCATTGTCACTGGCTCAGGATGCACGGAGAATACGGAGCGCAACTCACCGAAAGGCTTGCCTTCCCACTGGGAGCGACCTTCGTATGCATTCGCCTGAACGTCAGACTGAGCAACACCGAACTCCAACTCACCATTCTGGATGGTGTTGATGTTGTAAACAGAGCCACCAGTAGATTCTACAGAACAACGGATGCCGTGCTCTTTACGGGTCTTGTTTACAAGACGACAGATCGCACCACCGGTTGGGTAGTAAACACCGGTAACACCGCCGGTGCCGATGGATACAAAACGATTTTCTGCCGAAGCTCCAGTTGCAACGCTAACCGCAATCAGCGCAGCTCCAACTGCAACATTGCTAAGTTTCATACGAACCTCCACTTAAGTTGTAATTGCGCGATCCCGTTACTCACGGTATCGCGAATAGGAAATCTTGGCATTTTAACCATCAGACACGCCTATTTCCCACTGGCACAGAATGAAAGATGCCAAAAGCGGTGAAATACGTACACATCTATTGCTTGGATTACCAGTAAACTCTCAAGGCTGCTGGTAACAACCAAGCTGCATATCTATTCACCTAACAAACTGATTCAAATATATATTTTTAGATATATGAGCATTTCGCACACGCGAAAGCCCCACAGATATTTCACGAAAAACTGCCAAAAATCAGGTGACACACCAGCAAAATGCCGATTGCTTCCACAAAATAGTATACTAAGGTATTACAGATTTTGTGAAGTATCACGCCACATTTTGAGCAACACCTCTACGTTATTTCACCTAGAGAACTAATAATACCCCAAAAACCAAGGGATGAATGAAATGATTGCAGCGGTCTCCCATCTTAGAGCAGATCATAGCCCCAAGCGCATTTTGTGCACCGCACCCTACACTCTGCCGATGAGGAACGAGCCCCTTGTTAAACAAGAAAGCGAAATCCAACGTCATTTCACTACTCACATTTACACTGAGCTGATTTCAGTAATTTCATCGCTTAGACAACATAAGAGCGGTAAATAAGCGCAAAAAACGCTCCGTGTGGAAAATCGAAAAAACCGCTTGCGCTAAGCCCCTGCAATCCTTAGAAGACCCCTCACAGGCAGCGACCTAACGGTCCCGCCCAAGAGCCCGTAGCTCAGCTGGTAGAGCAACTGACTTTTAATCAGTAGGTCCACGGTTCGAACCCGTGCGGGCTCACCATTTAACCTCATGGTATATAAAGAGGTTTAGCAAAGCTCCCTTCTGGGAGCTTTTTGCATTTAGGCGTTTTGTAAGCACTGTGTAAGCAAATGACGGTGTTTCAGGAACCGTTTTTGACCTCAAAACCCTCTCATTTCCTCTTATAATTTAGCTTTGGAAAAGCTGTGAATGTCGTCATAGTTGTCAGCAAACGAGCAAGCCACTTGGGTTGACAGATTGCAGAGTTGAAAACGAGCTGTCACAAGTCGTCAGAGCTTCAAGGCAAGCCTACCAAACCGAGCACCTGTCAAGCCTAGATATCATTAGACTAAAGCCCATTTTTGTCGCCTTCTTGTAATCAGGGGGGTCGCGGGTTCGATCCCTGCTGCCGGCACCACTCTTCTCCTTGATTTATCAAGAGAATTTCAAAGTCTCCTTCGGGAGGCTTTTTGCAATTCTATCCTTCGTCAGCATATTGAAAGAAAGATTTCGCTCCTGCTAGAGCGTGTCGCTTTTAATCAATTTCATATTCAGCTGTTATGAAGAAGTTGTAGCACTCTTGATCGGTAAATAGATCACACATGCCCAACGGCCTGCCATAACTCATCATAGGTACGGACAGCGGTTTTACGCAGGAGCTCTTTGTATCCTGCTGGTCGACTTTGGTTTCTTTATGGGTGTCAGCTGCAGCGGCTACTATGTTTGGACGAAGCGGCCAGCGAGTGCCAGACAGCGGGAAGACATGATCGCTCGTATTGGCATCTAGAGCCTGTTGCTATGTATTTGATTCAGGTTTTCCATGATGGTCGATCTGTGATTCCTTCTCTTCATTGCAGATTTTGAGGTTTGAGATGGGCAGGTCACATCCAATGGCGCTTCGCGAACGAGTTATAGCGTTCGTAGAAGAAGGGCATTCACATCGGGCAGCAGCGGCTCGGTTCAGGGTTTCAGTTAGATTTGTGAACGACATGGTGATCTTAAAGCGCGAAACAGGCGGCCTTGAGCCTCGAGCGCAAGGCAATGGCGGCGGCTATGGCAAGCTTGCCAGTCTTCGGGGCTGGATCGAAACGCGGATGGCAACAAAGCCGGACTTGACCCTGAATGATCTGGTGTTGGAATTGGCGGAGCAGCACAACGTCACGGTCCACCGCGTCTCTGTCTGGCGCGTTTTGCGCAGCCTTGGCCTGACACACAAAAAAAGATCTCCAAGCTGCAGAGCAGAAGCGGCCTGACGTTTGGCAGGCGCGCCATATCTGGATCTCACGACGCCAACCTTTCATGCGTAGCCTGTTGTCACGCATAGGATTTATCGATGAGACCTCGCTGAAGACCAACATGGCCAAGACTACCGGCTGGTCTGCAAAAGGCTCACGCCTGATTGATCATGCTCCCTTCGGCCACTGGAAAACACAGACATTCATTGCCGCTCTGCGGCATGATCGGCTGGATGCTCCCTGGGTCATTGAGGGAGCGATGAACGGGCCATTGTTTGACCTTTACGTCGAAACCCAGTTGGCGCCGAGCCTGCAAAAGGGCGATGTGATCATCCTCGACAATTTGTCATCACACAAAAGCCCGACCGCAGCTGCGACAATGAAGGCTGTCGGCGCGTGGTTTTTGTTCCTTCCGCCCTATAGCCCGGATTTGAATCCCATCGAGATGGCCTTCGCAAAATAAAAGGCTCTGATCCGCAGAGCCGCTGCACGCACATACGATGAGCTGTGGCAGGCGGTAGGCCATGTTTCCAATCTCTTTACCGAACAGGAATGCTACAACTTCTTTAAGGCAGCTGGATATGACCCCGATTAAACGCAACATGCTCTAGAGCATCCTCAGCAGAGCCAGGAAATTCATAGGAAACTTTTCCTTTTAACCTGTACCAGTAGGCTTTCATCCATACCTATATTCCATCTGCACGACGTGCTTCTAAACCCACAATCTTTCCTGCTAGATGTGTTCTCTGAAGAGGTTGTTCATCGCGTTTAGATTCTTGATGTTGGTTTCACCAGCTGAGACCAGAGCATCAATTCGGAGGCGGTTTCCTCAGGGAAATGATTTGAAGCGAAAGAAACGCCTTCTTCTGTCACAGCCGGTGCTAAGACGGAGAGCAAGTCCTCACCCCGGCCGATAACTTGAGGGCCTTCGATTAGATCTCCTTCACCATTTGCAAACACTTCCAACGCCTAAAAGTTCATTACTGCGACAGCGCCGCTATCAGTTACTGTTAAATAACTGATATACCCATTCAGCAAGCTCAGCGGGAGAATCAGTTTCCTTCCGAAAACACTCTTTACCTCTATCCTTCGCGACAATAGCCATTTTCCCGTCTGGTGAGATTTCAAGGTAAGGGCCTCCAAATTCGTCTACTTCAGTTCTTAATGGGAAGCTCTCATATGGGTTCCCTTTCGCCTTTGCATATTTAAAGAAGCATTCTGCTATATCTTTCTTGTTCATTAAGAACTCCGTTATCTTATCGGTGAGATGAAGCCTTAGTGTAAAAGTTCGTCGATACTCATAGGCAGCTGATATTGTATTCCACCACCTGTTTTCCCAAACCAAGAAGCCGCACGACCAGAGTTGACCTGTGGAATAGGCTTTAATACTTCATATTGTCTATATGGCGAATTTTTAGTCGAGTCTGGCAAAGACCGCTGATCAAAGGGAACATCTCTAGGTGCAACAAACGTCCCTCGATCACTGAAGTTTCCCTTTTCATCAAAGCGCCCGCCATAACGGTCAAATGTTTGTCCTGATTGTAACTCTTGGATTTTTGGTGGTCCGTCGAAACCATAGTTCGGAGGCCAATCTACCTCACCATTTGGCTTTACCCAGCGAGGATCGATACCCAATTTCTCAGCACTAGCTAACTGAGAACTAGTTGGGTGAGTAACCGGTGTTCTATTTACAGTTTTATACCCATCAACAGTGCGGCGAAGACGGAGAAGATCTACAACATTCGTTGATACACCTTTGACGAGGTTAATGGTGCCTTTTGTCCCGCTGACCACTTCCAGAGCCGCCACGAGTGTATAACCGCTGGCACCTGCAATATCACCGGCGTCAAGGCGCGTTTTGAAGGGGGCTGTCGCTATGCCAGAATATCAGCCGCCAGAAGAAAGAGAATAACTCCACCCTTTTCATTCATAAATAGCAGCGGCTTGCAACAACTTGTAAAGATCGGCCCACGTAACATAACGATCAGATGGCTCATCAAACAAACTGTTGCGCCCCTCAAAAGCCTCAAGCCAAGCCTGCATGGCTTCAATAAATGCAACAGTTCGAATGTTCTCCTCTGGAAACGTGGGATCTTCCAACAAGAAACTCAACGCCTTACAAAAATCTTGCGTTGATTCAATTTTGACATCTCGGTTATTGTCCTCGGACCGCAATATCCTGCCCTCCGTTTATCGTAGAAAATTTAAACCGCGCATCTCTCGCAATTTCGGCTGCTGTCGCTGGAACTGTTGGGACATCCACACCGGCTTGCCGATAGGCATAAAGTCGGCGGTTATCCAAAGAAAATAATTGCCCGTTCGCTTCGAAAGTTCGAATGGGCGGCAAAGAACTTGGATCAACTGAACCGTTCCTCAAACCTATGATTAGATCATCGACTGAACGTCCATCGCTAAACTTCGCACCAATACTGTTCTGGGTAAACCTGACCGAACTAGGGTTCAATGCGCCTGAAGTGTTCGTTACTGACGCGTTGTCTCTGAGGTATCTCTCCCAATCAGGCAGACCTTGCGCATTCTTTCTAATCGGCAACGATGAACCATCAGCGCCTCTCACCCACCCAGCGATATCATCGGGGACATTCGAGCCGACACCTTTGCTACCGGTATCGACACCTGACCATGGTGACCTCCTATTTATAGCATTGCTGTCACCAGCAGTACGTCGAAGACGAAGGATGTCAACAACATTCGTTGATGCACCTTTGACGAGGTTAATGGTGCCTTTTGTCCCGCTAACCAATTCCAGAGCCGCTACTAGTGCATAACCGCTGGCACCTGCAATATCACCGGCATCAAGGCGCGTCTTGAAGGGCTCCCACATGGCTTCTGGTAACAGGCTCGGATCATCTACGATCGCAGCTACTGCCTGACGTAACTGGTCTGGATCAGTTACAATTGTGTGCGCAAGACTATGCATTCCATAGACTGCGTCAGCACCTGCTTCACCAATGCCAGTTATCATGCGCATGACAGCGCCATTATTCTCGACGAAATAGCTGCGCAACACAACTTCAGCAGCTTGTCGAAGTTCTGGATCAGCCGACAAAATGCCCAGCATTTTGTTCATCTGCGTGTATTCAGCCTGCAACCCGGCAGCAGCTTCAGGTCCTAGTGCATCAAGATAATCTTGCTGGGTTTCATAGAGAGATGGTGGTTCACTATGATAGCTGAAGGTTGCATGGGTCAGATCTTCAAAGGCAGACTTACATGCTGTCCCATGAATATCGGCACCGCATACATCTATCAGGTGCTGGTCGCGCTGCTGATCCAGTGCGTCAAGCTCTGCAACTCTTTGACAAGCAGCCTGATCTCCAGCCTGACAATCACCGCGTGCTTGTTCCCGCTCCTGCGCTTCTGCATGATAGAGATAGTTATTCGCAATGCCAGAGGTGGCAATATCATCACCTGTCGTGACATTCTGCGCTTCTCCACCAGAGAAGACATACCCAGCGAGCGCACCAAGAACACCTGCCGTTTGAACGGTATTATCGCGCCATTTTTTATATGCGCTCTCAAACGCGGCATCAGAATTGTAGTTGTCGCGTGACGGCTGGGAATCCTGTACAACCCTCGAATATATACTCTGCGTCACAGCCGCAGCAGCGCCTGAGGCACAGCTTGCACCGGTGGCTTCAGCAGCGGCACAGCCGGTAAGGCCATGCAGAAGCATATGGGAGAATGACCCTTCCCAGTTATCTATACCTTCCCCGAGTTCACCGATCTCAAATTGAACATCAGCCATGGCCAGGTTAACGACTGTCCGGACCATCGAGAGGCCGAATTGTGAGGTGAAGTCGGTTCCGTAGACGGCAGATGACAAGCCGTTGGAGATGATGTTGTCCAATGCTCCATCGAGAATGTTCGCTATGCTGAGATTGCCATTACCGAGATCGCCAAGCAGGCTGTTAAACAGCTCTAGATTAGTCTCCGACGTGATTCCCAAAATATCGATATTGATGCCTGAGGTCAGGCCTGCGGTAACGCCTGAAAAGGCTGCATCAGCCAGAATGTCGCCTATGTCAAAGTCCCCGGACACCGCCCCATCAAGGCTTTCTACTATGACGGTGGCTGTGAAGGCCTCAAGACCGGTGCCAAGGGCACTCATGAACGTCCCAGTGGCCGATGCAAGACCAGGGAAGGCCGCACCTACAATTGCCGGAGCAACAAAAGCTCCAACCGCAATAGACACTAGCGCCTTAAAGGCGGGCGAGAGTGCGACTTGCTCGTCGTAGAAATATTCATTGGCCAGCTGCTCTTGCAAAAGCTGAAGACCAGCAATCGCCAGTAACTCTTCAGGATAGAGCTCCTCAGCGGTTTGCGCATCAACGCCTGCAACTTCATAGAGCGTGAGGCTCGCGTCGCCGCCGATGTCAAAGTTCAACGCCTGACCGGCGAGCAATTGAGTGAGAACAGCCGTTTCCACATAGCTGTTTTCTGTGATGGTGGTCATGAGGACCAAGCCCATCACGTGCTCAAAGAACTCTTCACGGTGGCTATTAATGGCAGCCTGTCCGTCGTCGAATGAAGTTAGACAGAATTAGCTTCTGAATAGCGGCGTGTTTGGCCCGGTTTGCATGTTGATGTTAAGCGGCTTGCGCGTGGTAACGCAAGCGGCGATTTTGAAGAGTTCTGCGT